>DUAC01000162.1 GCA_012961035.1 Acidimicrobiia bacterium | reverse complement strand
CGGCGCCGCCCCGACGGGACGTTGGTCTGCGGGACGCGGCCCGACGAGTGGACCATCTACGGCGCTGCCGGCCAGGCGGCTGCCATCTCCGCCACGGTTCCCACCGACGGCTTCGTGACCGTCATCGACATCACCCACGGTCGGGCCATGCTGCGGATCAGCGGATCCAATGCCACGTCGGCGCTGAACAAGATCTGCAACCTGGACCTGGGCGATGAGCTCACCCCTAACGGCGCCGTCTTCTCGGCATCTGTCGGCAACGTGGGTTGCGACCTCGTGCGCGACGACCAGGGCGGCCAGACGTCGTTCCTGATCGGCTGCGAGCGGTCCTTCGGCAGGTTCCTGTTCATCGCCGTGGTCGATGCCTGCACCGAGTTCGGCGTGCAGGTCCCCGCTGGCTGGGAGCTGCACGGGCACTAGCCACACCACGGTCATCCGGTCCGGCGCCACGGCGTCGTGCGGCGACGGGTCCATCCTCGAGGTGTCCTAGGGTGCCCCGGCGATGGACCTCGCCGGTTTTCCCGCCACCCAACAGAAGGCCCTGCTGGACTCCGGCCGGGCATCGTGTCGCGAGCTCCTGGCCGCCTGCAGGACGCGGGCCGAGTTGACAGAACCGGTGGTGAACGCCATCCCAACCGTCGACTGGGAAGCCGCTGAGATGCTGGCGGGCCGCCTGGACGACGACCCGATGCTGCTGGAAGGCGCCCCGCTGCGGGGGCTCGTCACCGCCCACAAGGACCTTTCGGACACGGCCGGAATGCGAACCACCTACGGGTCGCCTGTCTTCGCAGACCACGTACCCGACACCGATGCCCCGCTCGTCGCCCACCTCCGCCGGTGTGGCCTCGTTTCCGTCGGGAAGACCAACACACCGGAGTTCGGCAAGGGCTCCCACACCTTCAACCCCGTGCATGGCCTGACCCGCAACCCGTGGGATCCCCGTCTCAGCGCGGGAGGCTCCAGCGGTGGGGCCGCCGTGGCCCTGGCCTGTGGATCGGTATCGGTTGCCGACGGTTCCGACCTGGGCGGGTCGCTACGCAATCCGGGATCCTTCAACGGCGTGGTCGGCTTCCGACCCACCTCGGGCTCCATTCCCCATGACGTGGTTCGGGACCCCAGGATCCGGATGCCGATGTCGGGGCCACTGGGACGCACCGTGGCCGACGTGGCCCTCGTCCTGGGCGCCATGACCGACGCCGCCGTGTCCGCCGCCCCTGCGCCCGGGAAGCCCCGGGTGGCCTACTCCCCCGACCTGGGAGACCTCCCCCTGGACCCCGAGGTACGCGCCGCCACCCAGCGGGCAGCCGACCTCCTGGCCGACGCAGGTTGGGACATCGTGGAGGCCTGCCCCGACCTCTCCGGTGCCGACCTCTGCTTCGAGGACCTGCGCGGCCTCTTCATGGCGCTCACCTCAGCCGACCTGGCCGACGACGAGCGGGTGAAGGCGACGGCCCGCTACGAGATCAGCCTCGGGCTGACCCTGGGTGCCGACCGGATCACCGCTGCGGTCGAGGCCGAGGATCGCCTCAGGGCCAACTGGGACCGCTTCTTCTCCGCGGGCAGGTTCGACCTCTTCATTTCCGCCACGAGCCAGGTTCCGCCCTTCCCTGTCGGCCTTGAGTGGATCTCCGAGGTGGACGGGGTTCGACTGGACCACTACACGCACTGGATGCGTTCCTGTTCCCGGATAACCGTGCCGGGTGGACCATCCATGTCGCTACCGGCCGGGTTCACGGCCAACGGCCTACCCATCGGAATCCAGCTCTCCGGACCGCTGGGTGGCGACCACTCCCTGATCGCCCTGGCTGCCGCCGCTGAGGACGTGTTCGGCCCGTGTCCAGCCCCCGACCTGGGCGCACTGGCGGTCCTGGATCCAGCCAGTCTCCCGCCCGGGCCCCTCGGCTGACCGCCCACCCGTTCCGGGCACCATCCCCCGAGGCAGTCCTCGGACCATGCCAAGGCAGCCACCAGCGGGCCGCATGTGTCCCATGACCCCGGAGGGTGATTGCCCCGGGACACGACAGGGACGTAGATTGCGCGCGTCAACGCCACCTCTGGTGGTACCACCCCACCGCCACCACCTCTCCGGAGGCGATGACGGGACGGCCGGACTGTGGAGGTCAGGTCGATGGCAGCATCACCCCAGCCGCTCCGGATCTGGCGCACCGTCGTGCCGCCGGCGTGGATCGACTACAACGGGCACCTGAACGAGGGGTACTACGGGGTGGCGTTCGGCGACGCCTCGGATGCCCTCCTGGACCACCTCGGTTTCGATGGTGAATACCGGGAGAACCACGGGACCTTCTACACGGTCGAGACCCGCATCCGCTTCCTCCGGGAGGTACACGAGGGTTCCGAGATCCACGCAGCGACCCTGCTGCTGGGTGCCGACGAGAAGCGCCTGCACGTCCACCACGACCTGCTCGTCGGTGATTT
>DUAC01000161.1 GCA_012961035.1 Acidimicrobiia bacterium | reverse complement strand
GGCCAGGGAGTCCGACGTGTGGTCTCCTACATGGACGTCGGCCCGGGAGCCTTCGGGCCCGACAGCCTCGATCAGGCCAGCCTCACGGACACCGTCAGGTCGATGCGTTCCGATCCGGAGGTCTCCAGGTCCACATTGAACCAGACCCTGGCGGCCCTCAAGTCGTTCTTCGACTTCTGCATCGCAGATCGACTGGTCGGCCAGGTGCCGGACATCGCCAGGATTCGGAAGGTGGCCCGCCTGGACGTCCCGCAGGTCGACCCCGAGTACTACAGGCCGACCGAGATCCGGGAGCTCTATGCGGAGGCTTCCAGTCGAGATAACGGCCTGGGACGGGTGCGCTGGGCCAGCAGGGACCTTGCCATGTGTTCGTTCCTGGCAGTCCTTGGCCTCAGAGCCGGCGAGCTTGCGGCCGCCGACCGGGGTTGGTTGACCAGGGAACGCCTCGTGGACGTCGACGACCGGGCCAGTTGGATGCTCCACGTGGTCGGCAAAGGCCGTCGCATACGTCGCCTTCCCCTCTCCGGCGAGCTGGTCGAGGCTGCACAGCGTTGGCAGGAGGAGCGAACCAGTCGATTCGGCCCCAGCCGAGCCGAGGACCCCATGTTCGTGACCAACGACGGAGACCGGTTCAACTACGGCCGCCTCCGCTACTGGCTTCGCATCCTGAACCGGGAGGCCGGTCTGCGGGACCGGTCGCTGCACTCGCTGAGGCACACGGCGGGCGTGCAGCTGGCCGCCGATGCCGTGCCGATGAACGTGATCCAGAGCCTCCTGGGCCACGCCACGATCAAGACCACCGGCATCTACACGGAGTTGGCAGGTGGAGAGCTCGTAGGCGTGCTGAACCGTTCCGGGGCGAACACGCTGCTGGGCGAGGCCCTCCAGGAAGCCGGCCGGTGACCTCCACGAAGGCCCGCCTGCTGCTGGCCACTCCCGAGCTGCTGGACCCCAACTTCCACCGGTCCGTCGTGCTGGTCCTGGAGCACAACGACGACGGCGCCCTGGGCGTGGTCCTGAACCGGCCACGCCTGGTGAGTGGTGGCGATGCCGTCCCGCAGTGGGCGGATCGCCTCGCCTTTCCGTCGCGGCTGCACAGCGGTGGGCCGGTCTCGGAGGACTCGGTCATCGGGCTGGCACTCGGGCCGGCTGGCGGAATCGACGGCCTCAGCCCCCTCCTGGGCCAACTTGGCGTGGTCGACCTGCATCGCAGTCCCGAGGAGCTCCCCGACGTGGATCCGGTCAGGTTGTTCGCCGGCTATTCGGGCTGGTCGGCGGGTCAACTCGACGCCGAGTTGCTGGCAGGGGGCTGGATCGTCGTGGATGCGCTGCCGGAGGATGCGCTGACTCCCTCCCCCGAGGAACTCTGGCAGGCCGTGCTGGGCCGCCAGCCGGGACTACTCGGCCACCTGGCCGGCTACCCGGACGATCCGAGGCTGAACTGAGGCCGCCGTTCAGGCACGAACCTCCACGGGCGTGCCCAGCGGCAGGAGAGCGAGCCGCGCCACCACGTCCTCGTGGACCCGTATGCAGCCAAGCGAAACCCGGGTGCCCAGGACCGACGGATCGTTGGTGCCGTGGATCGCCACGGCGGGGTCGCCGCCGTCCACCTCATCGAGGACCTCCGAGAAGCCCGACGTTCCGAGGATCCATGACCCGAAGAGGGTGTCGGGGTCCTCCTGGGCCTGGATTTCGTTCAGGAAGTAGCGGCCGGGTGGTGTCGGCGTCTCATCGGTTCCCAGGGCGATCGCCCCCTCGGCTACGAGAACCCCGTCCTCCCAGGCCCACAACCGCATCGCCGTGAGGTCGACCACTATGCGGGCATCGTGGGTGGAGAGGGTCACGTCGGACCGGTGGACCCATGCTGTGGTGCCGTTGGGGCGGACCGGTAGGTCCACCAGCAGCCAGTCGTCCTGGCTGTCCAGCACCAGGACCACCCTGTCCCCCTCGTAGGGACCCGGATTGGAGAGGGACCACAAGACCTCGGCATCCACCGGAGAGCGGTAGGTGTCCAGCCACCCGCCGACCGCCCTGGCGACCGTGAACCTGTGGTCGGGTGGCGTAGTCGTCGTGGGATTGGAGGCCTCGGTGCCCGAAGTGTCCGCCACGCTGGAGGTGGTCGTGGAGGTGTCCGGCACGGGCACCGTCGTGGAGTTGGAGGTGTCAGCGATCGACCCCGTGGTGGCCGGGGCCGACGTGGCAGATGGTGCGACCGTGCCGATACGCACCATGGCCACCCGATCGTCCGTGGCGACCGGCTCCGGTGGGCTGCAGGCCGACGAGGCCGTCAACAGGAACACCACCATCAGCACGGGTACGTGGGCTACGCCCCTGCGTGCCACTCAGGCCACCGGCGCTGGTCTCAGCGCCACCTGGCCGGAGGGCGCCGGCGTCAGGAGCGGGGGCGAGAAGGTGGGCAGGGGGGATGGGAGCACTC
>DUAC01000160.1 GCA_012961035.1 Acidimicrobiia bacterium | reverse complement strand
CGTATCGGCAGCTGCCCGGACCTGGACCTTGGTCGTGGATGCGGCGTCGGCAACCGTCACGCTCCCATCGGGGGAGGTGAGCGGTCCGACGTCCACCGGGCTCTTGAAGCTGATCTCAGACACGCTGGCGTGCTCCTTCCGGATCCAGATGGGCGTGGTGCTCCTGGACGGTGGCGGTGACCCGCATGCCGTCCGCGAGCAGCACGGTTACCGATGTGCCGGCGGCCGCCAGCGAGGGATGGACCTGCGCCAGGCAGATCGACCTTCCGAGGTTCGGCGACATCCGGCTGGATGTGATCCGCCCCAGGATCGTGTTCGTGTCACCGTCCACGATCTGGGATGCCTCCGTCGGGACGATCGTGGGATCGTCGGTCTGGAGGCCGACCAGGATGGGCAGGTCGTCCCTCTCGTAGGCGGCCCTCAGCTCGGGTAGGCCGATGGTGTCCGGCTTGTCCAGCTTCACGAGGCCACCCAGGCCGGCCGTCGGGGCCTTGCTCAGCCCGTCCGTGTCCTGGCCCACGATGTAGTGGCCCTTCTCGAGGCGCAGGATCCGCTGTGCCTCCACGCCGAACGGCGCACATCCCAGGTCCTCGCCCTGCTCCAGGAGGGTCTCCCAGACGTGGAGTGCGTGACCCGACGGGACGTGCAGCTCGTAGGAGAGCTCACCGGTGAAGCCGATCCGCCAGATGATGCAGTCGGCCACCCCGGCCACCGTGCCACGACGCACGCTGAAGTACGGGAAGGCATCGCCGGAAAGGTCGACTCCCTCCACGACGCGCTCCAGGAGCGTGCGGCAGCTCGGGCCGGCCACGTTGATGCTGGTGAGGCCGCCGGTGACGGCGGTGACGTGTACGTCCCACTCGGGGTGGGCCGTCTGCAGCCAGTCCTCCAGCATCTCCCAGATCGCTCCGGCACCCGAGGAGGTGCAGGTCATGAGCCAGTGGTCCTCGCTGAGGCGGGCGGTCACGCCGTCATCGGAGACGACGCCGTCCTCGGCCACCATCGCGCCGTAGCGAACCCTGCCGACCTCCAGCTTCGACCACCTGTTGACGTACACGAGCTCCAGGAGCTTCGAGACGTCCGGGCCGCGCAGGTCCAGCTTCCCGAGGGGGGTGACGTCGATCAGGCCGACGTTGTTCCTCACGTTGGCAGCCTCGGCCATCGCGTCGCCGTAGTGGTCCGGACGGACCCACTGGCCTGCCAGGAGCGGAGCGGCGCCATGGGCGTCGTGCCAGTCCTGGAGGGCGGAGCGACGCACGGGCTCGTGGATGCGACCGGCCAGCGCCCCCAGCGAGATGGGAGCGTAGGGCGGGCGCCAGACGGTGGTGCCGACCTCGGCCATGGTCACGCCGTTGGCCACGGCCAGCACGGAGGCGGCGTTCACCGTCTCCAACTTGCCCTGGGACGGGCCCATGGTCACGGTGGTGTACCGCTTCATGAGCTCGATCGAGTCGAAGCCCTCCTTGGAGGCCTGGATGAGGTCCTTGGAGGACACGTCCTCCGAGAAGTCGACCATGCCGTGGGTTGAGCTGCGGTAGCACTCCGGATGCGGTGCCCGGGCCAGGGGCGTCCGGTTGTCGACCCGCTCGGCCGGCTTCTCCCATGTGGGCGTCGCCGCCCGGACGGTCTCTGACACGCGGTCGTGCCGGCGTCGCAGCGCACGGTTGGCCGCCAGCTCGCCGGTGGCCCGACCGTGGGCCGTCAACTCGGTGGTGGACCCGTCGCCGGTGATTCCACCGGTGGCCAGGATGTTGGCAGGCAGCGAGTTGGAGAAGTACCGGGCCGCCGTTGCGTCGTAGACGGGCCTGTCGCCCCCCATGTTCAGCAACGAGGTGGGCGCCGTCCAACCGGTGGCCGTCACGACCAGGTCGGCATCCAGCGTCCGTCCGTCGCTGACCGTGACCTTCGAGACACGGCCACCGCCCTCGACCGACACGATGGTCTCGCCCTTGCGGGCGTCCAGGACTGCGACGATCTCCACGCCGATCCGTTCCAGGTCGGCCACGGTGGCGTCACCCTCCGCGTTGGCGCTCAGGATCACCGCCCTGGTACCCGGCAGTACGGCCCACAGGTTGACGAGTCGACGAACCGCTCCGGAGAGCATGACGCCGGGGGTGTCGTTGCCGGCGAACACGTACGGACGCTCGATCAGCCCGGCGGCCACGACCAGTACGCCCGCCCGTGCCTTCACGAGGCGTTCGGGGGCGATGGCGTGGCTCCGCTGCATGATGGCGATCCAGTTGTGGTCGTAGCGACCGGTCACCGTGGAGTCCACGAGGACCTCGATTCCGGCGTGTGCCCGGCAGGCCGCTGCCAGCTCGGCAGCCTTCGCCCGCTGGTCGTCGTCGCCCCATCGGAGGTGGCCACCCAGGTCGCCGTACTGCTCGACCAGGAGGACCGATGCACCGGCGTCGGCGGCAGCCAGGGCCGCCCCCATCC
>DUAC01000159.1 GCA_012961035.1 Acidimicrobiia bacterium | reverse complement strand
GTGGACCGGTCGTTCTTCCGTTCGGCCGACCCGAGTCTCAGGTTCCCGTAGGCCTTGATGCCGCTGGAGATGCTCGGCATCACGTCGGGCGTGGTCTGCCCACGGTCCTCCGAAGACGTGTCCGCCCCTGCAGGGGACTCGGGTTTCGTGGCCTCCTCCGACCCTCGTTCATCTATCGCCGTGTTCTCGTCGCCGATCTCCCGACTCACCCCCTCGTCGGTCTCCATGTCGTCCGACGTGTCTCTCAGCCGACTCTCTATCTCAGCCAGTCGCGCAAGAAGGCTGTCTCGCACGACGACATCGATGTAGTCGTCGGCAAAGACCACCTTCACGTCATCAACGGCATCAGCCAACTCCCAGACGTCCTGAATGCCGGCTATCTGTGAATCGAACGCCGCCAGCAGGACCGGGTCGTTTATGTCGAGGTCGTCCGCCCGGCTTCGCTCGATCACTTCCCAGACGGTCTCACCACCGCCCGTGGAAGTCGTCTGGGCAGGCTCCGAATCACCACCAGCCGTGGAAGTCGTCTGGGCAGGCTCCGAATCACCACCAGCCGTGGAAGTCGTCTGAGCAGGCTCCGGCTCACCACCAGCCGTGGAAGTCGTCTGAGCAGGCTCCGGCTCACCACCAACTGCAACGGACGTTGTCGCCGGCCGGGCGATCGACGTCGGCTCCGCCACGCCAGCCTGATTACCTCCACCACCACAGGCGGCAGCCATCGCCACGACCATGACAACGAAGGCTGGACCCCTCATGGGCGGACGATAGCAGTAGGAACCTCGCAGACGCCGATCAACCAGGAGGACAGATCGAGCGCTCCACCCTGCGATCAGCCTGAACCAACCACCTGTCCCCCAAGGGCTGAGAACCCCCGCTGGTTGAGGATCTGGGCCTCCCAACCGTCCGGCGTCTCGTAGGCGACGGAGAGCTGCAGGGTGTCAGCCCCCAGGATGATCTGCGTGAACCCGGCGTCGTAGAGGTCGTCACGTACCACCTCCACGGTGACTGTCGACGAGCCGGAGACCGTCCCCTCCTCGATGACCAGCCCGGGAGCGGTCAGGCTGTAGTGGGCCTCGTCCACGCTGGCGGACAATGGGAACTCGAACGAGATCTTCTCCACCCGGTTCCCGGCCCTGCCGAACACCGACGTCGGACCGGGTGGCCCGTGGAGAATGGAGGTGGCCGACCGGTGCAGACGCCTAGAAACCGCCCTGGCCTGCCGTTCCAGATGATCAGCAGTGCGCGCTGGTCGGCTGAGTATCACGACCTACTGGCGGCCTGTCGAACGGGCCTGCTCACAGATAACTACAGAGGAGCCCTGCATGTCAGGGGCCGGTTGACCGCCCAATGACGTCCGCGGGCTGTCAACCGGGGTTGTTGGCCGCTCCGGCATAGCTGTCGAGTCCGAGCTCAGCTCGCGCTTCGGCGGTGGCGGCCAGCATCGTGTCGTCAAGCGGTATCCCGATGCCATCGGCTGATCGGACCAGGCCGTTGAACACGGCCACGATCACAGCGGCGTCGACCAGGCCGGCCTCCCCCACGGCGGCGATCACCTCGTCGTCCAGGGCCCGAGCTGCTTCCGGGTCACGGTTGGCTGCCTCCGCGTAGGCCATGAGCAGCCCTCCGTGGGGGACGTTCCCCGTGGCCCCGCCGACCGCCCCGTGGACGTCGGCGCCGGCGTCGATGGCATCGCTGCTCGCACGGAGCAGCATCACGTGGGCCGACGTTCAGTAGAAGCACTCGTTGACCGCCGACGTGCGGGCGGCGACCAGCTCGACCTGGGGGCGGCTGAGGGCCCGGTGACGCCAGACCATCTCCCCGAAGTGCCGGCCGCTGTACATGCTCGTCACGATTCCCATGCGCCGCGAGTTGTCCTCGGGCACGAACGACAACGCACGGGCCACGTTGGGCCCGGACCAACCGTCGACGGCCCAAGGCACGAAGGCCCCCTCCTGGCCGAGCCCGTCGGGAACGACGCGGGAGGGTTCACCCTTCCCGGGAACCGGCAGTGCCTGGCGTGGTCTGCCCAACAGGTCGCAGAGCAGGTCGATGGGGACCGTCTGGACGACCAGGGCGACCGTCTCTACGTAGTGTCCGTGACCCATCCTTCCGATCGCCGCGGTGGCCCACTCCCGGGTGATGCGCCCCGCATCGACCGCCAGGCGCCGGACGACCTCACGGGTCAATGGGGACAGGCCGTCGGGGCCGACAGCGTCAGAGAGCCCGGCGATGTCGGGGGCGGTCTCACCGAGGGGAAGCCTCAGCGACCTTCGGGTCGCCGCCACGATCGCCACCCGTTCGGCGGCCGTCCACCAGGTACCTGCGACTGCAAGCCCCTCCCACACGGCCTCGAAGGCGGAGAGGATCGCCGGATCGACCGGTCGGGGAAACGTATCGGCGCCGAACTCAGCCACCGCCGCACGGTAGTTGCTCCACCGCCCCGGAACCGC
>DUAC01000158.1:10250-14650 GCA_012961035.1 Acidimicrobiia bacterium | reverse complement strand
ATTCGGCAGGCTTTACGAAGTCGAAGTCGACAGTTTCCGTGTCCGAGACCGGAACCACCGAAACGTTCACTGTGGTGCTGAACATACAGCCGGCGTCCGACGTGGTTATCAGTGTCACGTCGGCCGACACAGATGAGGCGACGGTGTCGGCGTCGTCGTTGACGTTCACGACCGGCAACTGGGATACGGCTCAGACAATCACGGTGACCGGTGTCGATGAAACTGACGACGACGGTGACGTCAGTTCGACGATCACCCTGGCCGTGGTCGATGCCAGCTCGGACGACAACTTTGACCCGTTGGCCAACCAGACAGTGACGGTCACCACGGTCGACGACGATGAACCTTCTGGCGGTGGCGGTGGCGGTGGCGGTGGCGGTGGTCCTCCTCCACCCCCTCCGGTGAGGATGATCGTCACCCAGTCCAACATGGCCACTTATGTCTCTGAGGATGAGACCACCGACACCTTCACCGTGGCCCTCGATACCGAGCCAACGGCCAACGTTCTCGTCCTGGTGTCGGGAGGTGACATCACCGAACTAACCCTCGCTCCAGTCGCTTTGATCTTCACTTCCACCGACTGGAATATCCCCCAGACGGTGACGGTGACCGGTGTCGATGACGCCCTCATCGATGGGATCAGGGTCACCTACATCACCATTTCTGTCTTCGCCTCGGTCTCAGCTGACGAGTACCGAGCTGCCCCCTCGATATCGATTCTCGCCGACACCTACGACAACGATGTCGCCGGCTACACGGTTGTCGAGTCGGGAGGTTCGACGGTCGTGTCCGAAGACGGTGACACGGACTCGTTCACCGTGGTCCTTGACGAGCTCCCCTCCTCGAACGTCGTCTTCTCTGTTGTCTCCCAGGACCAGGAAGAAGGCCTTGTTTCACCGTCCACGCTGACGTTCACGCCGTCGAACTGGGATATGCCCCAGACGGTGGTGGTAACCGGTGTGAACGACGGCCTCGATGATGGGGATCAGGACTTCCTGATTGTCGTCTCAGTAGTCGACAATCAGAGCGACAGCGCCTTCACCGCTCTAAGCGACACTCCTGTCAGTGCAGTCAATCTCGACAACGACGATGAATCTGAGGAGGAGGTCGAGGAGGAGGTCGTGGAGGAGTTGCCGGCTTGTGTTGTCGGGTTCGGGTCGTTGTCGGAGTCGGAGGGTTCGACGGTGATGTCGGAGTCGGGTTCTTCGGACTCGTTCACGTTTGCTCTGGGGTCAGAACCGGGGTCGAACGTGGTTGTTTCGGTGGTGTCGTCGGACCTGTCCGAGGCTGTGGTGTCGGCTTCGACCCTGACGTTCACGCCGTCGAACTGGGATACGCCCCAGACAGTGGTGGTGACCGGCGTCAACGACGGCCTTTCTGATGGTGACCAGGCAGTGGACGTGACCCTTTCGGCCGCCGGGTTCGACCCGGTCGTCGTCGGTGTGGTCAACGCCGACAACGACTGAGGGCGGCACTTTCGACGATGCGACACCCTGACCGTGACCTCGAGTTATGCGGAAATCTGCATAAGCATGTGGTATTAGTATGCAATAGATGGCATAATTGACGGATGCATGAGATCGCCATCATCGGGGCCTCCGGGTACACCGGTGCTGAACTCCTCCGACTGTGTGCCAGCCACCCTGACTTCGACGTGGTGGTCGCCACCGGCGAGACCAAGGCCGGCACCGCTGTCGCCGACCTCTACCCGAGCCTTGCCGCCCACTACCCGAACCTGACCTACTCACCGGCGGACCCGGCGGCCGCCGACGGGTGCGACGTGGCTTTCCTGGGCCTGCCCCACGGGGCATCGCAGACCCTGGTACCCGAACTCCTCGGCAGGGTCGGCCACGTGGTCGACCTGGCTGCCGACTTTCGACTCCGGGACGCAGCCCTCTACCCGGCGTGGTACGGCGAGGACCACGAGGTGCCCGCCCTGCTCGACGAGGCCGTCTACGGCCTTCCTGAACTGTTCCGGGTCGGGCTGGCCGGTGCTCGACTGGTGGCTGCTGCCGGCTGCTACCCGACGGCCGCCTCGCTGGCACTGGCACCGTTCATGCGGGCCGGCGCCATCGAGACGGCCGGCATCATCGTGGACGCGGCGAGCGGTGTGTCCGGTGCCGGGCGGCCACCGAAGCCGAACACCACGTTCTGTGCCGTGGACGAGGACTACACGGCCTACGGGCTGACCGACCACCGGCACACGCCCGAGATCGAGCAGTCGATAGCGACCTTGGCCGACGGCACCACGGTGTCGGGCGTGAGCGTCCTGTTCACCCCCCACCTGGCTCCGATGAACCGGGGGATCCTGGCAACCTGCTACGCCCGGCCGGTTGACGGCGGCCTGGACACCGACGGGGCCATGGCGATCCTGTCCGACTTCTACGCCGACGAACCGTTCGTCGTGGTGGATGAACGGTCACCGTCCACAAAGGCCACCCTGGGCTCCAACACCGCCCACCTGACCGCCCGGGTGGACCCGCGGACCGGCCTGCTCCTCGCCATCTGCGCCATCGACAACCTGGTTAAGGGCGCCTCCGGACAGGCCGTGCAGTGCGCCAACGCCGTCCTGGGTCTCGACGAGACGACCGGCCTCAGCACTATCGGGGTCTACCCATGAGCGTCACGACGGTGCCCGGCTTCGTTGCCGCTGGAATGGCCTGCGGAATCAAGGCATCCGGCGCTGACGACCTCGCCATGGTCGCCACGGCCGACGGTTCGCCTGTCACAGCGGCCGGCGTGTTCACCTCCAACCGGATGACAGCACCCCCGGTGCTCGTAAGCCGGGAACACCTGGCGACCACCGGCGGCCGGGCCGCAGCAGTGGTCCTGAACAGCGGCAACGCCAACGCCGCAACCGGCGCGGCCGGAAGGACCGACGCCGAGACAATGTGCGCCCTCACCGCCGAAGCGCTCGGCTGCTCGCCGCACGAGGTCCTTGTCTGCTCGACGGGCCTCATCGGCTTCCCGCTGCCCATGGACAGGATCATCCCGGCCATCCCAACGGTCGCTGCCGCTCTCGCAGACGACGGTGGACCGGCGGCCGCCCGGGCGATCATGACCACCGACACGGTGCCCAGGACAACCGCGCTAACCGGCACGACGCTGGATGGCGGCACGTTCACCATCGGCGGCGTGGCCAAGGGTGCGGCAATGCTCGAGCCGAACATGGCCACGATGCTGGCCGTGCTGACCACCGATGCTCTCCTGGATGCGACGACCGCCACGGACCTCCTGCGGTCGGCGGTGGGGGTGTCGTTCAACTGCCTCACCGTGGACGGCGCGGAGTCCACCAACGACACCGTGCTGCTTCTGGCTTCCGGTGCCGCGGGACCGGTCGACGCCGAGACGTTGGGTCTGGCCCTGTCCGATGCCTGCCGGGACCTGGCCATCCAGATGGCCGACGATGCCGAAGGGTCGACCAAGACGGTGTTCCTGACGGTGACCGGAGCGGCCAACGACGCCGAGGCGGCCAAGGGGGCCCGGGACACCGCCAACTGCCAGCTGGTGAAGTGTTCCTGGTACGGAGAAGACCCCTACTGGGGCCGGATCGCCGCCGAGATGGGAGCTGCCGGCATCGCATTTGACCCGGCCACCATCACCATCGCGTACGGCGGCCAGGTGGTCTACGCCGCCGAACAGGTCCAGCCGGTGGACGAGATGGCCCTGACCGCCCACATGGCGGGCCGGAGGATCGACCTGGAGGTGGACCTGGGGCAGGGTGACGGCTCGGCATGGATTGTCACCACCGACCTCAGCCACGCCTACATCGACGAGAACATGCGGACCTCGTAGGGCCGTGGAGGACGAAATGGACCAACCTGATTCCGCGGGCGTGGGCCCCCTCTCGGGCTTTTCGCCAGAACGGCGCGCTTCGGTGCTGATCGAAACCCTGCCGTACATCCAGCGGTTCGCCGGCTCGATCATCGTGGTGAAGTTCGGTGGCAGCGCCATGGGCGACGGTGTCCTGGCCGCCCAGTTCGCCGAGGACATCGTCCTCATGCACTCGGTCGGCATCAGGCCGGTCGTGGTGCACGGGGGCGGTCCCCAGATCGGCGCGCTCATGGACCGACTGGGCATCGTCTCGGAGTTCCGGGACGGTCTCAGGGTCACCGACGCCGAGACGCTCGACGTGGCGCGGATGGTCCTGGTGGGAAAGGTCAACCGGGACATCGTCTCGAGCATCAACAGGCACGGACCCCTGGCTGTGGGCCTCTCCGGCGAGGACGCCGGCCTGATCCGGGCCTCGGCCCGGGATCCCGAGCTGGGTTTCGTCGGCGACGTCGAGTCCGTGAACCCGGCCATCATCGAGCGGCTGTTGGCCGAGGAGCTCATCCCCGTCGTCTCCACCATCGGGGTGGACCTCAGCGGACAGGCCTACAACATCAACGCCGACACGG
>DUAC01000158.1:9569-10240 GCA_012961035.1 Acidimicrobiia bacterium | reverse complement strand
CGTGGCTGCAGCGGTTGCCGGTGCACTCGGCGCCGAACGGATCCTCTACCTGACCGACGTGGAGGGCCTGCTCGCCGACGTAGGGGACCCGGCATCACGGATCTCGAGGATCAACCTCTCCGGCCTGGCCGACCTGACTGCGGACGGCACGGTGAGCGGGGGGATGATCCCCAAGGTCCAGGCATGCATCGACGCGGTGACGGCAGGTGTGGGTTCGGCCCACATGGTGGACGGTCGGATTCCCCACGTCCTCCTGCTCGAGCTGTTCACCGACATGGGCATCGGCACGATGGTCCTGCCCGACGGTGGCGTGGCCGCCGACGGCAGGGGCGTGGACGGGGCTCCGGCATGACCGCGGCCACCTCGGGTCCGGGGCCGGGAGACAGCAGGGAGCGGTGGGCCGACGCCCTCATGGGCAATTACGGCGTTCCGCCCCTCACGTTCGTCCGCGGGTCGGGTACCGAGCTGTTCGACGACACCGGGAAGCGTTACCTGGACTTCCTCTGCGGCCTGGCCGTGACAGGCCTCGGACACGCCCATCCCCGGGTGGCTGCGGCTGTCGCCGAGCAGGCTTCCACCCTCCTGCACGTCTCCAACCTGTTCGTGACCGAGCCACAGCTGGAGGTGGCCGAACGCCTGGATGCGCTGGTGCGGGCGGGCACGGACCAGGA
>DUAC01000158.1:0-9449 GCA_012961035.1 Acidimicrobiia bacterium | reverse complement strand
CGGCCGGACGCTGGCCACCCTGGCGGCCACGGGCCAACCCGAGAAGCACGAGCCCTTCCAGCCGTTGCCAGAGGGCTTCCGGCATGCGGCCTGGAACGACGTGGCGGCCTTCGAGGCAGCCCTGGATCCGTCCGTCGGAGCGATCCTGCTGGAACCGCTCCAGGGCGAGGGCGGCGTCAACCCGGCCGACGTGGACTTCCTCCGGGGCATCAGGCGGTTGTGCGACGAGCGGGGCATCCTCCTGATCATGGACGAGATCCAGACAGGCCTGGGTCGCACCGGTGAATGGTTCGGCTTCCACCACGCCGGGATCAACGCCGACATCGTGACCGTCGCCAAGGCCCTCGGAAACGGGGTGCCGATCGGGGCCGTGTGGGCCACCGCGGAGGTGGCCTCGGCGTTCGGGCCAGGCGACCACGGTTCCACCTTCGCCGGCCAGCCGTTGGCCGCAGCGGCCGCCCGGGAGGTGCTGCGGGTGATGGAGGAGATCGACGTGCCCCTCCTGGCACGTGAGCGCGGTGCAGAGCTGACGGCCCTGCTGGAGTCGGTACCCGGGGTGGCTGGCGTGAGGGGCCTGGGCCTGCTGCTGGCGGCCGAGCTCCGGCCGGAGGCGCTGAACGGACGGACCGCCGCCGAGGTGGCCCGGGCGTGCCTCGAGGCCGGCCTGGTGGTCAACGGTGTGACGCCGACGGCCCTGCGGCTGGCGCCCCCGTTCACGGTCTCCGGCGAGGAGCTGGTGGAGGGCGTGGGGATCCTGGCCGGCGTGATGGCGGCGGGCCCCGCCGGGGAGGCAACGTGATGCGGCACCTGCTCGAGGTGGACGACCTCACCACCGACGAACTGCTCCGGGTCCTGGACCTGGCGGCGGACCCGTCGCCACCCAGGGTGCTGGAGGGGCGTGGCATGGCGCTCGTATTCGAGAAGCCGTCCACCCGGACCCGCAACTCCATGGAGGTGGCCGTCTTCCAGTTGGGCGGTCACCCCGTCTACATCCAGACAGCCGAGGTGGGCCTGGACGTCAGGGAGTCGGTGGAGGACGTCACCCGCACGCTCGCCTGCTACCACGCCTGCATCGGCGCCCGCGTGTTCGCCCACGCCACCGTCGAGCGGATGGCCGGCGAGGACCTGGTACCGATCGTGAACATGCTCTCGGACGCCGCCCACCCCCTCCAGGCCCTCGCCGACGTGCTCACCATCAGGCAGGAGTTCGGCGAGGTGGCAGGCCGGACCATCGCCTACGTGGGCGACGGCAACAACGTGTTCAGGTCGCTGGCCCTGGCCGCGGGCATGCTCGGCGCAGAGGTGCGGTTCGCCGGACCTCCCGGCTACCGGCTGCCGGAGGTGGACCGGGACAGGCTGGCGGCTGCGGACGTGACGGTGGCGGAGTTCGACCGGGCGGTGGATGCGGTGGCCGGCGCCGACGTCGTCTACACGGACGTCTGGACGTCGATGGGCCAGGAGGAGGAGTCGGCCCGCCGACTCCGGGACTTCGAGGGATTCCGGGTGGACGGGCAGCTCATGGAGAGCGCCGGCCCCCAGGCCCTGTTCCTGCACTGCCTGCCCGCCCACAGGGGCGAGGAGGTCACCGACCAGGTCGTGGACGGTGCATCCAGTCGGGTCTGGCCACAGGCCGCCAACCGGATGCACGCCGCAAGGGGTCTCCTGGCCTGGCTCCTGGGCGAGGCCGACCACGGAGGAGGGCCCTCATGAGCAAGCACCAGCGGCAGCACCGGATCTCACAGATCCTGGCCAACGAGGTCGTGACCAGCCAGGAGCAGCTGGTCCGGCTCCTGGCCGACGACGGCGTCGAGTCCACCCAGGCGACGGTGTCGCGCGACCTCGACGACCTCGGGGCGGTGAAGGTCCGGGTCTCGGGCGGCGAGAGCGTGTACGCCATTCCGGAACATCCGGCCGATCGGGTGGTTCCCGTGGACCAGCTGCGGCGGGTCATGGGCGAGTGGGTGGTCGAGGTGGAGTCATCCGGCAACCTCGTGGTGCTTCGGACCCCGCCCGGTTCGGCCCACGTGGTCGCCTCGGCGCTGGACAGGACCGGCATCGAAGGGTCCATCGGAACGGTTGCCGGCGATGACACCCTGATGGTGGTGGCCGCCGAGGGAACGACCGGGGAGAATCTGGCCGTGACCCTCAGGAACCTGGCGGGGCTCTGAGAAACGACGAGGACCAGCGGGCACCGGAGAATCCGGATGCGAGAGCCCGCGGCCGATGATGGAAGGCAGCGAGATGAGCAGTGACGGGACGAACCGGACGCCGGTCGACAAGGTGGTGCTCGCCTACTCGGGCGGGTTGGACACCTCGATAATCCTCCGCTGGTTGGAGGAGGAATACGGCTGCGAGGTGGTGACGTTCACCGCCGACCTGGGCCAGGGCGAGGAGCTCGAGCCGGCGCGGGCCAAGGCGGAGGCGATGGGGGTGTCGGAGATCTACATCGAGGACCTCCGTGAGGAGTTCGTACGCGACTACGTGTTCCCGATGTTCAGGGCCAACGCCCTCTACGAGGGCGAGTACCTGCTCGGAACGTCGATAGCGCGGCCGCTCATCGCCAAGCGGCTGGTCGAGATCGCCGACGAGACCGGGGCCGATGCGATCAGCCACGGTGCCACCGGCAAGGGCAACGACCAGGTCCGGTTCGAGTTGGGTGCGTATGCCCTGCGGCCCGACATCCGGATAATCGCCCCGTGGCGGGAGTGGGACCTGGGTTCCCGGCAGAGCCTCCTGGACTACGCCGAGAAGCACGGGATCCCCGTGGAGATGAAGCGGGGAGCCAAGTCCCCGTACTCCATGGACGCCAACCTGCTGCACATCTCGTACGAGGGCGGTCCGCTGGAGGATCCCTGGCAGGAGCCGGCGTCGGAGATGTGGCGCTGGTCGGTCAGCCCGGAGATGGCGCCCGACGAGGCCACCTACCTGGACCTGACCTACGAGAACGGCGATGTGGTGGCACTCGACGGAACGCCGATGACCCCGGCCACCGTCCTGGCCGAGTTGAACCGGGTGGGTGGGGCCAACGGCATCGGTCGCACCGACATCGTCGAGAACAGGTTCGTGGGCATGAAGTCACGGGGCGCATACGAGACCCCCGGCGGCACCATCCTGCTGAGGGCGCACCGGGCCATCGAGTCGATCACCCTGGATCGGGGCGTGGCGCACCTCAAGGACGAGATGATGCCCCGGTATGCCGAGCTGATCTACAACGGCTTCTGGTTCAGCCCTGAGCGGGAGATGCTGCAGGTTGCGATCGACCACAGCCAGGCGTTCGTGAACGGTCGGGTCCGGCTGCGGCTCTACAAGGGCAACGTGGCCGTGGTGGGCAGGGAGTCGGACGACACCCTGTTCGACGTGGCCATCGCCACCTTCGAGGAGGACGATGGTGCCTACAACCAGGCCGATGCCGAGGGGTTCATCAAGCTGAACGCACTGAGGCTCCGGACGTTGGCCCGGCGGGCCGCAAGGTCGGAGGGGTAGGAAGATGGCGACGCTCTGGCACGGACGGTTCGAGGGAGGGTCCGCTGAGGCACTCCAGGCCCTCAACGACAGCCTGGGGTTCGACCGGCGGATGTTCAGGGAGGACCTGGCCGGTTCGCGGGCCCATGTCCGGATGCTGGCCCGGGTGGGCCTCATGTCGGTCGTCGACTCCGAGGCGGTCCTCGTGGCCCTGGACACCGTCGAGGTCGAGATGTCCGACGGCTCGTTCGCCTTCGCCGTCGGCGACGAGGACATCCACACGGCGGTGGAGAGGCGGGTCACCGAGCTGGCCGGCGATGCAGGCGCCCGCCTGCACACGGGAAGGAGTCGCAACGACCAGGTTGCGACCGACCTCCGGCTCTGGACCCTCCGGGAGCTGGGCGAGGTGGCGGAGCTGGTCACGGCGTTCCAGGGAACCCTGGCATCGCGGGCCGATGGCGCCGCCGAGGCGTACCTGCCCGGCTACACCCACCTGCAACAGGCCCAGCCGGTGCTCCTGGCACACCACCTCCTGGCACACGGCTGGGCGCTGGCGCGCGACGTGGACCGGTTGCTGGATGCCCGCACCCGGGCCGACGTGTCGCCCCTGGGTGCCGGTGCGCTGGCAGGCTCCTCCCTGCCCCTTGACCCGGATTCCGTCGCTGCGGACCTGGGCTTCGCCGCCCGCTTCGAGAACTCGATGGATGCGGTCGGAGACAGGGACTTCGTGGCTGAGTCGTTGTTCGTCCTGGCCCTCCTGGGCGTGCACCTCTCCAGGATCGGCGAGGAGCTGGTCCTCTGGAGCAGCGAGGAGTTCGGGTTCGTGCACCTGGACGACGCCTTCTCGACCGGATCCTCGATGCTCCCGCAGAAGAAGAACCCGGACGTCGCCGAGCTGGCACGCGGCAAGGCCGGGCGCCTCATCGGTCACCTGACGGGCTTCATGGCGACCCTGAAGGGCCTGCCCATGGCCTACAACAAGGACCTGCAGGAGGACAAGGAGCCGCTCTTCGACGCGTTCGACACCATCCGCCTGACCCTTTCCGCCCTCGACGGGATGGTGGCGACCCTGGAGTTCAGGACAGACCGCATGGCCGACGCCGCTGACAGCCCGTATGCCGCCGCGGTGGACCTGGCCGAGTACCTCGTGGTCGGCGGTACGCCGTTCCGGGATGCCCATGCCGTGGTGGGAGCCCTCGTGCGGGCGGCGCTGGCCGGAGAGGGATCCCTCGTCGACCTGGTAACAGCCGACGAACGCCTGGGTCCCGATGCGGCCGCCCTGCTGGCCAGGGGTGCACCGGTACTTCGACGGACCACGCCGGGCGGTGCCGGCCCGGGTCCCGTAGCCGTTCAGCGGATCCGGTTCGCCGACCGGTTGGCCGCCCAGTCGAAGCGGATAGCCGGCTGAACGCGCACCCTCTGCCGGGGACATGGCCGCCCGGGGCGGCTGCCTTCGCTGTGGACCTGGCTGACCTGGCGGACCTGGCCGGACGTCGGATCAGCGACCCGCGACCTGCCGTGGAGGCTGGTCCGGCCGGCCCGGAACGCGATTCGATCCTGGACCTCCTGGACACCGCTGCCGACGTCCTGGATCGGACCTGTCGGCCCGGTCACCTCACGGGCTCTGCGCTCGTCGTGGATCCGTCGGATCGCCGGATCCTGGTCCTGTTCCACACCAAGCTGCAGCGCTGGCTCCAACCCGGTGGCCACGCCGACGGAGATGCCGACCTCGCACGGGTGGCCTTGCGCGAGGCGGTCGAGGAGACGGGAATCCCCGGCCTGCGGGTGGTCGAACCGGCTGTCGACCTGGACGTCCACAGGGTCGAACCACCGGCCGAGGACGCACACGACCACCACGACGTGAGGTTCCTCGTGCTGGCGCCCTCCGGTTCGGTACCTGTCGGGAACCACGAGTCGGAGGCCCTCCGGTGGGTATCGGAGGCCGACCTGTCGTCCCTGGGGGCCGATGCGGGCCTGTGTCGCCTGGCGCGGCGGGCGCTCTCCCGTCTGGACTCCCTTGAGGCCTGAGCCACCCGGAAGTCCAGCCGACCTGGAAGCCCAGCCCACCTCGAAACCCGAACTCACCTGGAGACAGGTACTCGACAGGTGGGGCCTACACGTCTCCCGGGTCCAGGCAGGCTTCCATGTCGTTGACCCGGGCAAAGCCGTTCATCCGCTTCAGGACGCTGCCGTTGCCGTTGGGCAGGGCGGTCAGCAGCGGCCGGACGTCGCCCTCCAGCCGAAGGCGATCGGCGTGCGTGCGGCGGTCGGAGAGGTAGACCGCCCAGTCCTCCAGCCACATCCCGACGAGCACGGTGTCATCGTCGATGCCGCCCGGCAGCAGCGCCAGGTCGACGACCATGTCGGCGAGGGCGTCGGTGGCCAGGTCCAGGCCGTCGGCCCTGTCGGCGGGCGAGGTGGCCTCGGCGGCAGGGGTGAGCGTGGCGATCACCGCACGGGCCTCAAGGCACCGCTGCTGGGCCAGTTCCGGCCACGAACGGTCCTGGAGGCGGTCGGGGTTCCCGGACGGAGCGATGAAGAAGGCGTAGACCCAGAGCACGACCATGGCCACCCCCAGCAGCCCCAGGAGCATGCGAACCACGATGGTGTGTAGTCCCGGTCGCACCGGGTCCAGCGTGGTCACGGTGCCACCCTCAGGATCATCACGGTTCCGGGTTCCACGACCGTGCCGGCCGCAGGGTCCTGTGACCAGACGAGGTCGCTGATCCAGTCGGGTTCGTCGGGGTCGGCCACCCGGATCACCTGGTAGCCGAGGCCCAGCGATTCGAGCAGCGGCGTCACGTTGGCCAGGAGGCGTTCCACCACCTCCGGTACGACCACCGGACTCATCGGAGGTGGTTCGACGGTCACCTCGAGGAGCAGGGAGCCTCCCGGTTGGATCCATGAGCCGACAGCCGGAGCCTGGCCGATGATCGTCCCCGCCTCGGTGCCCTCCATCTCAACCTCCACGACGCTCACGATCCGGATTTCACCAACCGACCTGGCAAGGAGCGCACGGGCGTTCTCCAGCGTAAGGCCGAGTAGGTCGGGCGTAGGGATGCGACCATCGTCCGGGACCTCCACGGCGACGGTGGTGGTCGGCGTGGCCGGTGTCGGGAGGACGCTGCGGGTCGGAATGATGCTTGCGAACTCCTCCGCGGGAAGGCCCTGGTGGGCCGCCTCCATCACGTCCTTCCAGATCATCGCCGGGTAGGTGCCGCCGTAGACCTTGCGATCGGTGGTCGGGGGGATCATCGGAATCTGGGCCTCGGGGTAGCCGACCCAGACTGCTGCCGTCCGCTGGGGGGTGTAGCCCACGAACACGGCGTCGGCGTAGTTCTGTGTGGTGCCTGTCTTGCCGGCCGACGGGCGGTCCTCCAGCTGCGCACGCCAGCCGGTTCCCTGGGAGACCGCTCCCTCCAGGATCCAGGTCACCTGGTCGGCCAGGCGGGCGTCCAGGACCCGGGACTGTTCCCTCGTCCAGGACCACAGGGTCGTGCCGTCGGCGCGGGCGATGCGCGTCACGTAGCTCGGAGCGATCGTGACGCCCCGGTTGGCCAGCGTGTGGTAGGCGGTGGCCATGTCCAGCATCGTGGTATTGGAGGTGCCGAGGATGTTCGAGTTCACCCGCTGGATGGTCGACCTGATCCCCAGTCGACGAGCCATCGAGACCACCCTGTGGGCTCCCATGTCCATGCTCAGCTGGGCGAACACGGTGTTCAGGGAACTCCGCAGTGCCCTTATGAGGGTGACCTCCTCAGCGCCCGGGGGTGCCACCAGATCCTCTCCCTCCGGGGGGTCCCAACTCCAGGTGGGTATGGCCTCGATGGCATGTACGCGATCCCGGAAGAGGCGCTCCCGGTCGAAGTCGTACCGGCGGTTTGCGACCCACTGGGTGAGGTTCACGGCCTGGTAGGTGATCTCGGTTTCGTCGTCGCCTGCCTCCCTGTCCTTCGCCTTGACCTCCTTGACGATCCGGATGGTCTCGACGTGGTCGGGTGGGACGTCGGTGTGCTCTTCGCGTAGGTAGAACTGCAGGAGGGCCTGGACCCCGTGTTCGAAGCGGGCCTCGGTGGCGTCGTGGCCGCCCACTCCGCCGGTGACGCGCCAGACCTTGTTGTCATCGTCGGCACCGGGTATCTCGAACTCCACGACGTTGGGTGCCGGATAGGTGGCCGTGACCTTCCAGCCCGCTTCCAGGGCTGCGGCCATGCCGATGGTCTTCATCGAGGATCCGACCTGTCGACCTGCACCGACGGCCAGGTTCACCTTGGCGTCGTCGTCCGTACCGAAGAAGTCGCGACCGCCGACCATGGCCAGGACCTGGCCGGTGCCGGTCTCGAGAACCACGACGGCCGCGTCAGGGTTGCCGCGACCGGAGGGAAGGTGGTCCTCCACGGACTGTTCGGCGGCCGCCTGGAGGTCCAGGTCGATCGTGGTCTCGATCCTGAGGCCGCCCTCGAACAGGAGTCGTTCCCTGGTCCCACGGCTGGCGCCGAACGCCGGGTTGTCCAGGAACCAGCGGCGTACCTCCTCCACGAAGTGCCCGGCCGGGTAGCGGGTCTCCAGGCGTGCCGAGTACTCCTCCAGCCTGGGCGGCATGGAGGCGGCCGCCTCGTGCTGCTCCTGCGTGATGTAGTCGTTGGCCAGCATGCGGTCCAGCACCATGTGGCTGCGCTTCAGGCTCTTGGAGTAGTTCAGGAAGGGGTTGTAGCGGCCCGGCAGCTGGATGATCCCGGCGATCAGCGCCGCCTCGGAGAGGTTCAGCTCGGTCACGTCCTTGTTGAAGTAGGTCTGCGCTGCCGCCTTCACCCCGTACGCACCGTGGCCCAGGTACACGGTGTTCAGGTACTGCAGCAGGATGAAGTCCTTGCCGTACTGGTCCTCCAACCTGGTGGCGTACCAGACCTCCTCCAGCTTGCGGCTGGCCGTCTGTTCGGAATTGCGGATGATGGCCAGCTTCACGTACTGCTGCGTGATGGTGGATCCGCCCTGGCTGATGCCTCCCGCCTCCAGGTTGGTGCGTGCTGCCCTGATGATGGCCTTCAGGTCGAAGCCGTCGTGGATGTAGAAGCGCTCGTCCTCTATGGCGATGACGGCGTCGCGGACCATCTGGGGGATCTCCTCCAGGGTGCGGGCGCTGGTGCGGTTCTCAGGGGCCACGAGCGTGATGATGTGGCGTCCGTCGCGGGCCACCACCGCCGATGACTCGGCCTGCTCGGGGATCGTGATGTCGAAGTCCCGGGTCTCGTAGCGGTAGCAGGAGGTGGCCACGGAGGCCAGCGCCGTCACCACGCAGGCGACGCGCACGAGGCCCGGGGGGAGGATCCGCATCCGTCCAGTCTGGCCGCCCGACGGTCCGTAAGCGCGTCGGGTGACGGGGACCACATGTGGAGTCGATGACGTCCCGGGAGGCTTGGCCCGGACCTCCATGGGAGATGGCGGGACCGGGGGCCCGGCAGGAGGACGCGGAGGCTCCATACTGGTGGCCATGAGTGATTCCCTGCCTGACGGCCCGGCCGGAGCCGCCATCCTCGATGACCTGGTGGCGAGGGGGCTGGTCCAGGACAGCACCGACCTCGAGGCCATCCGGGAGCGCATGGCCGACGGACCCATCACCCTCTACTGCGGTTTCGACCCGACGGCCGACAGCCTCCACGTCGGACACCTCGTGCCCCTGCTGCTGCTGCGGCGGTTCCAGGATGCTGGCCATCGTCCGATCGCACTGGCCGGTGGGGCCACGGGGATGGTGGGCGATCCGAGCGGTCGTTCCGAGGAGCGCAACCTGCTTGACGGCGAGACCCTCACCCACAACGTGGAGGCCGTGGCCGTGCAGCTCCGGTCGTTCCTGAGGTTCGACGGGCACCTCCGCGAGGGCGACCAGCCGGCGGTCCTGGTCGACAATCGGGAGTGGACCGAGGGTGTCGGCGTTCTGGAGTTCCTGCGTGACGTGGGCAAGCACGTCACGGTGGGAACCATGCTCGGTA
>DUAC01000157.1:836-14696 GCA_012961035.1 Acidimicrobiia bacterium | reverse complement strand
AGCGTGATGCCCAGGCCGTAGCCGATGGTGTGCGTGTGCTTGTCCAGGACCTTCTTGTTGAGGAAGCCGTCGTAGCCGCCCAGCTTGCCGAGGGCAGCGACCTCCATGGCGATCCAGATCACGAAGAAGACGATCCAGATGGTGATGCGGGCACCCGGGTCCAGGGTCAGCGAGCCGGAGCTTCCGAAGTTCATCGAGAAGTGGCTCGGGAACATCATGAAGAAGATGAGCGGGATCGAGAACAGGGTGTTCACCCGGCTGGCCCGTGCCGCCCGCTTGGCCGCTGCGGGAGCCGCCGGATCAGCCTCGCCGCCCTCGGACACCGCTACCGATGAACCGATTGCGATCTTCTGTGCCGGCCAGATGACCATCCACACGTTGGCGGCCATCGTCGTACCGAGGAGGAAGCCGAACGAGATGCCCATACCGGCAGCGGAGCGGAAGTAATCGCCGCGCACCTCTTGGGCGATGAGGATCCAGATTCCCGTCACCCATGTCCCGAGGGCCGCCCAGCGGAACCACCAGAGCGTGCGCCATGTGATCTTCCGCAGGGCCTCACCGCGGGCTCCGTCGCTCATCTCGGCGAAAGCTGAACCCTGGATGAAGTTGAAGAAGTAGAGGAGACCTATCCAGGTGATCCCTGTCAGGTAGTGGGCGTATCGACCAATGGCCTGACCGCCTCCGGTCATTCCCATGAAGTCACTGAACAATTCCACGAAGGTCTCCCTCGAATCGGTGTGGATTAACGATCAGATCATGGCACGAGTCGCGCGCGCCGACAACGTTCCTGCGCCCATCTCTCATGGGTGCGGATGTCGCGCCGGTGGCCTGTGCAGCCCTGGTGCAGGACCTGTTCCGGGGGTGGCTGGCCGGGTCGGCGGATCCTCAGTCGACCGTCACGTCGGCGAACCGCTCGCGGAGGGTCTTCTTGGAGAACTTGCCGACCGAGGTCTTGGGCACCTCGTCGATGAACTCGACCCGGTCAGGCATCCACCACTTCACGATGCGTCCGTCCAGCCACGTGAGGATGTCCTCAGCCGACAGGTCGGCTCCTTCGACGGCCACCACGCAGGCCATGGCCCGCTCGCCCCACTTCGCCGAAGCGATGCCGATGACGGCGGCCTCCGCCACGTCCGGGTGGGCCATGATCTCGTTCTCCAGCTCAACCGAGCTGATCCACTCGCCGCCCGACTTGATGAGGTCCTTGGTGCGGTCCACGAGGCGGATGTAACCCTCGGCGTCGGCTGTGGCCACGTCGCCCGTCTTGAGCCAGCCGTCGGCGGTGAACGATTCGGCCGAGCGCTCATCGTTGTAGTACGTGCTGGCGACCCACGGCCCGCGGACCTGGAGCTCGCCACGCGACTCGCCATCCCACGGCTGTTCCTCGTCGGTCTCCTGGTCGGCGATCCGGAAGTCCACCCCGGGGGCGATCAGCCCCACGGCCGTGCGGATGTCGGCCTTCGCATCGTCGTCGAGGTGGTCCAGGGTCGACTTGATGGTGCATACGGCGGCCAGCGGGCTGGTCTCCGTCATCCCCCAGGCCTGGAGCAGGGGTAGGCCCGTGGTCTCCCGGTAGCCCTCCGAAAGGGAACGCGGGACGGCCGAGCCACCACACGGGATCGCCCGCAGCGCGGAGACGTCGCGACCCTCCAGCTCGGGTAGCACGCCCATCCAGATCGTGGGTACTCCGGCCGCAACGGTCACGCCCTCGCTCTCGATCAGGTCGGCCAGCGAAGCGGCCGAGAGGTCGGCGCCGGGCATTATGAGGGTGGCCCCGGTCGCCACCCCGGCGTGGGCCAGGCCCCAGGCGTTGGCGTGGAACATCGGTACCACCGGAAGGATGACGTCCCGTTCGTTGATGCCCAGCGTGTCGGCCATCATCGCCCCGAAGGTGTGGAGGACCATCGAGCGGTGCGAGTAGACGACCCCCTTGGGGTTGCCGGTGGTTCCGGACGTGTACATCATCGAGCCGGCCCGGTTCTCCTCCACCCGGATCCAGTCCACGGGCGATGCCGCGCCCAGGAGGTCCTCGTAGTCATGGACCTCCTGCCCAATGGCGTCCGGATCCGGAGCGGGGGCGCCGTCGTCCATGAGCACCACGTGGCGGACAGTCTCGAAGCCGCCCATCAGGGGCCAGATCAGGCCGGCCACCGAGTGGTCCAGGAAGATCACCTCGTCCTCGGCATGGTTCACGATGTAGCTGAGCTGCTCGGGGAACAGTCGCAGGTTGAGGGTGTGGGAGACCCGGCCGGTGCATGGCGGGGCGAAGTAGAGCTCCAGGTGTCGGGCGGTGTTCCACGAGAAGGTGGCAACCCGACCGTCCTCGCTGATGCCCAGGTCGTCCAGGACGCCGCCGAGTCGACGGGTCCTCTCACCCCACTCTGCGTAGCTGACCCGTTCGCGCCCGGTCGGGGTGGCGGTCACCACCTCCTTGTCGGCGAACAGGCGGGTGGCGCGGTCGAAGACGTGGATCAGCGACAGCGGTGTGTCCATCATCAGGCCATCCATCAGGAAGGTTCCTTTCGTTGGAGGTGGGGTTGGTTGGTGCTTGGGTTGGTTGGTGCTGGCTTCGTTGGCGCCGGGGCGCCGGGGTCCTGGCCGGCTACGGGTGCCCTCAGGTGGTGTGGGCCACCGCCGTCTCAGCGAGGGAGACCAGTTCGGTCCTCTCATCAGGGGTCAGTACCTCGAAGTCGGTGGCGTTGGCCAGGTCGGTGGCCGAGTCGACGGCCAGTCGGGTGGCTTCGTCCTGCGGTCCTGCGGACAGGTCCTGGTAGCCGTGCATGGCGGTGAACCTCTCACCGTCGACGGCCAGGACCATGCCCATCGGGTCGACTCCGGCGGCGCGTGCGATCAGGACGTGACGGCAGAGGCGGAGTTCACGGGTGGCCTGGGTGAGCAGGTAGGCCCGACCCGTTGCATCTGGTGGGCGGGCGGTGTCGCGCCATCCCGCCGCCAGCGCCACGCCGGACATGTCGGCGGCATCCAGCACGGCGGCGAGGAGGTCGGCCATGCGTTCCGCCCCGTCGAAACCCTCCAGATAGGTCCGACCCAGGTCCGCGCATACCAGCGCGTAGGCGGCGCCGCCCTCGGACCGGGTCAGGTCGCAGTCGGCTTCCCAACCGGCGGTGATCATGCCCCGATCGAAGAAGAAGGCGGCATCGGCGGCCTCGTCGGCGGAGACGTCGCCCATGACCCCCAGCCGGCCCTGCACGTAGCTCGGCATGCCTGTTGGAAGGCCCAGTTCGGCGCACCTGCCGAAGGTGGAGCGATCCAGCATGAACCTTGCTCCGAGGCTTCCGATCGGGTCGGCCAGGCGTCGGGCTGTTGTGAGGGTGTCCACGTGTGCTGCTTCCTGGAGGTGGGGTCTATTGGGCGGGTTGTGTATCCGCGACTGCCTCACCGGGTCTGCGGCCGGGGTGAGGCAGCGCCCGCGGACGGTACCAGTCGGTCTCCCGGCTCTCGGAACCGGGATCTTCAGCCGAACGCGGCGGCGACGCCGAGGGTGATCAGGGCACCGTTCCGGGCCAGGTCGCGCCACGACAACGGTCGGACCGCCCAGGTGCCGAAGCAGCCGCACGACTCCCGATGCCCGGCCAGCAGGCGGCCGGCTATGAGCGTGGTGAATGCCACCAGGAGGGCGACGGCGCAGGGACCTCCGGTGCGGGGGTCCACCACGAGCAGTGCTGCGGTCGCCACCTCGGTCACGGGTACGGCCACGGCCAGCAGGCGTGGGCTGGGAAGGCCGAAGCCTGACATGGACCTCCGGGTCGCCACCGGATCCCGGAACTTTGCTGCTGCGGCCACCACGAAGATGACGGCCAGCAGGGTGGCGGCGATGGTGGCGAAGTCCGGCATGGCCTGGCCCCTCAGTATCCGAGGGCCACGTCGATGCCGGCCAGGAGCTCCCGTCCCTCGCAGAACCTCCGGACGTTGTCGGCCACGAACGGCTCCAGGAGCCTGATCCCCATCTCCGGGGTGTTGCCGATGTGCGGGGTGATCAGGCAGTTGGGCAGGGACCAGAGAGGGTGGCCGTCCGGGAGCGGTTCCGGTTCGGTCACGTCCAGGGCCGCCGCTGCGATCCGGCCACCCTGGAGTGCGTCGACCAGCTCATCTGTCACCACGTGGGCGCCGCGTGCGACGTTGACGAGCATGGCGTGATCGGGGAGGGCGTCGAACTCGGGCCGACCGACGATTCCCGTAGTCTCGGCAGTGAGGGCCAGCGCCAGCACCAGCACGTCGGTCATCGGCAGCACCTCGTGGAGCCGGGCCGATGTGATTGTCCGGTTGGCGCCGGGAAGAGGCGTGTTCGAACGGCGCACCACGGTGACGTCGCATCCCCACGGGGCCAGCAGGGGTAGGAGGTGGCTGGTGATTCCTCCACCACCCAGGATCGTGATTCGACTGCCGGCCAGGATCCGCCCCTCTGGGCCACTCCATGAACGCATCCGCGCATATCCGTGAAGGTTCTTTCCCAGGGCCAGGATCAGTGACAACACCGTCTCGGCCACAGCCGGGGCGTAGACGCCCTTGCCGCACGTCCACGTCCAGCGGTCGTCCAGGTGGTGGGCGAACGGTTCGATGCCGGCGTAGGGGAGTTGGATCCACGAGAGTCGCTCAGCGTCGGCGACGATTCCGGGGAACTCCCCGGTCCGCCCGGGGTCGGCCCAGATCAGGCCCTCGGCCTCCCGGGGCTCCACCAGCGTGGCGTCCGCCGCCGAGACGGCGCGGCACATGGCCTCGTACATGACCGGTCGGGTGTCGGGCGCTACGGCGATGGGGCGGCTCATCGGGTGGTCTCCGGGAGTGGTTCGTGTCGGTTGGCTGTCCGGGTCCGGGTCGGCTGTCCAGCCCGGTCGGCAGTCTGCTCTGGTCAGGATTGCAGCGGCAGGAGTTCGTCGGCCACCTCGACGACGGTGGCATGCCAGTCGTCGGGTTCGTCCAGCGGGAACGCCACGAACTTGGAGGCGCCGGCCGAGACGAACTCCTCGAGGCGGGAGCGCAGGCCCCTGATCCCGTGCGCAACCACCTCGGCGGGGTCCAGGTCCGGCTGGCGGGTACGCAGGCGCTGGGCGAAGCGTTCCGGGAGGGCTCCGTGGACGAACGGGACCAGGGCTCCGAAGTGCTCCGGGTCCATGGACCGTCCGTGGGCGGCCGCCGTCTCCGAGACCAGGCGGATCCCGTCGGCGACCGCATCCGGGGTGGTGAACGACGGAAGCCAACCGTCGCCCAGTCGGCCGCAGCGACGGAGCTCTGAAGGTGCCTGCCCGCCCAACCACACCTCGAACGGGTCCTGCACTGGTTTCGGCAGGATCCTGACACCGTCGAGGCTGAAGCGTTCGCCGTGGTGGTCCACCACGTCTTCCGTCCAGAGCCGGCGGATCAGCGGCAGTGCCTCGTCGAACCACGCGGCCCTCTCCGAGCGCTTCACACCGAAGGCCTGATGTTCGGCGTTGTCGGCAATGCCCAGTCCGAATGCCGGCAGGGCCCGACCGTTGGAGATGCGGTCCAGGCTGGCGAGTGCCTTGGCGCAGAGCACGGGATTGCGGCCGGGCAGCACCATGACGGCTGGACCGAACTTGAGCCGCTCGGTCCTGCCGGCGGCGTAGGCCATTGCGACCATCGGGTCCAGCGTGGCGCCACCGGCCCGTTCGCTCACCCAGAGGGAGTCGAATCCCAACCGTTCAAGGTCGTCGACCAGGTGGCCGAAGGTCTGGTGGTCGTCAGGGCGTGCCGCCCCTCCGAAGCCGAAGCCGACGCGGATGTGCACGTCTACCGGCGGGTCAGCGCAGCGCAGCGGTTCCGGCGTAGGGCGCCGGATCGCCGGCTACGGGAATCTCGGGTCGTGACCACATGGTCATGTCGGCCAGCTCCGTGGCGGCCTGACGCCAGGTCACGGGGTCCCAGCCTTCGGCGCTTCCGATGATGGATCCGTTCTGGCGGATCGCCACGAACGCCGGGAGCGTCTCGAGGCCCAGCGACCGGACCAGGGAGCGGTCCGGGTCGGCCAGCGTGAGTATCTGGTCGGTGAGCGGTCCCAGGAACTGGCTGGCACCGTCTACGCCGGCTCCCGTGACCAGGAAGGCCACCCGCACGTCAGCTTCACGGAAGATGGTCAGGATGCGGTGGGCGGTGTCCAGCAGCCAGGAACTCTCGTGGGTGTACGGGTCGAGGACGACCGCAGCGAGGGGAAAGGTGGTCAGGAACTGCGACAACGGGCGTGCTTCGCCGCCGACGGGATGCAGTTCGATCGAGAGGTCAGGTGCGTTCACCACGGCGGGTGACGCTAGCAAGGACTCGGGCCGTAGTTGTCGGCGTGTCGCTCCCGGCCCGGCTGCAATGGCCCGACGGTTACTGCGTAGCGGCTGGTGCGCTGGTCAGGGAGCGGGTCAGGGCCTCGATGGCTTCGTCGGCCAGTGACCGCATCTCGTCGTCCGTGCGGTCCTGGATCGGGTGCGCCACGAAGACGCTGGCCACATCCAGGCCGAGTGCCCGGGACTGGGCGGCAGCGGCTTCGGCGAACGGCTCGGAGGCTACGAACACACCCGGCAGGCCTCGGCGTTCCAGATCATCGATGTCGTGCACACTGCACGTCGTGCAGGATCCTCAATCGGCCAGCGCTTCGATCACGGCGTCGCACTGGGTGGCGATCTCGTGTCGCAGGTCGACGGGGGCCGGCTTGGTGAACGTGGGCTTGGCATAGCGACGGACCATCGCCCCCTGCGTGGTGAGCTGCTCCTCGAGGCGGTCCAGGAACACGTCGCCCCTCGGCTTGGAGATGTCCAGCAGCCCGATCGTCAGGCCGTCGAGCCCTGGCGGTCGGGGATTCAGGGAACGCTGGCCGGGCGTGGCCTCGGCCGTCGGATCCAGAACGGTCAACGGTTCGGTCATCGGATGATCTCCCTGCTCGTCGGTTCGCTACCCATCGGTCCGTTCAGCCAGCCGCCGATGATGGCTGAGAAGAGGCCGGCCGGCCCTCCGGCGTGGACGACCAGGAGGCCGCCCGGTCGGAACTTCGGGAGGGTCAGCCCGCTGAGGCCCTCCGGTAGGCCCTCCTCGATTCCGCCGGCGCCTGCCAGGATCCCGTCGGTCTCCACCATGAGGAGCTTCCCGATCTCCTCCATGAAGCGTGGGCGGTCCCAACCGGCATCGCCGAAACGGGCCATGTGCTCGGGCGACAGGACCAGCAGCCCGTCCATTCCCATGACGGTCCGCGGGGACACGCTGGCGAGCAGGCCCTCGGCCAGCATCCGGACCAGCGATTCGGCCGACCGGCTCTTCTGGTCGACCAGTATCCGGGGTCCTTCACCGCAGAAGGCGGTCACTACGTCCTGGGAGCGGTCGAAGCCCCGATCCTCGGCGAGGGTGGTCCACGGCGAGCCTGCCTCGTCCTCGGCGAAGCAGAAGCCGAGCTTGGACATGCTCCCGTGGGTGGCCCGATCCACGCCGCCCGGTGCGCCCCCACCGACGTTGCGGACGACGAGTTGCACGGCACGACCGATGGTGGCGTTGGCCCGGTTGCCGTGCCCTAGGACGTTCACACCGCTGTTCATGCCGATCCGGGTGGCTATGGGTCCGTTCACGACGAGGACGGGTCCCACCCCCATGGTCGTGGCCAGCACCCCGTGCATGTTGAAGTCGTCCGTGCAGATCGCCTCGAGGGAGGCCAGCACGACCGGCAGGTACTCGGGTAGGCAGCCGGCCATGACAGAGTTGACCGCCACCTTCTCGACCGTGCAGTCGACGAGGTTCGGCGGCATCAGGGCCACGACCTCGTCACCGGAGCGCGACGTGCCCTCCAGCATCCGGAGTACCCGCTCCCGGGTGGGCGGCACCAGCGGAAGGCCATCCGACCAGCCGCGGTCGTACATGGCCTCGGCCTCGTCCTCGAGGGCACCGATCTGGACCTGTCGCGAGGCCAGGCCGGAGCTGGAGTAGCGGGCCGTCAGTTCGCCGATCCGCCCGGGATCGACCGTCAGGGATCCTCAGCCGGGCTTGAAGACGGGTAGGTCGGGTCCGAGGCCGTCCAGCTCCGTGAGGTGTTCCCACCTCTCACGGTCCCAACCTGCGGTCCGGGCGACCTCCACACCGTCCAGAATCCTGATGAGGGTCGGTACGGCATCGACGTCCAGGTGCCAGCTGACCGCCAGGTCCCGGTCGTCGACGACCCAGTCGGCCGCTTCCGGGAAGGTCGGGTCGTCCTGGGTGTAGACGGTCAGGCCCAGGCGGGTGGCGAGGTCGGACAGCACCGGCTGCACCAGTTGGCAGGCCGGACAGCCAGCCTTGACGACCGCCACGAAACCGTCGGAAATGCCTGCGGATTTCACGTCGGCTGCCATGTCAGGAGTCTCGCGCCCATTCCCGGTGGCTGCGCTGTCGGCCGGAGGCGTTGGTGAGAGATCGGTCACAACCCCGCGTCGGCGACCGAAGGTACGCCTACCCTTTTCCTCCGATGGACGATTCTCTGGACGTCACCTTCTACGGCGTGCGAGGTTCGACCCCCTGCCCGTGCGATGAGAACCGTCGGTATGGAGGCAACACCTCCTGCGTGGTCATCGACGTACCCGGTGGGGAGCCGATCCTGCTGGACCTCGGAACGGGACTGCGCTTCTACGGCGTGGCCGAACCCTGTGCCGAGGTGCCCTTCCGCGGCACGGCACTGCTCAGCCACCTGCACTGGGACCACGTCCAGGGCCTGCCCTTCTTCCCGCCGCTGCACTGTCAGGGTTCCCGACTGGACGTCCACGGCCCGGTCGAGGCGGGCAGGTCGTTGGAGGCCTCCTTCGACACGTTCATGAACCCGCCCTTCTTCCCGATCCGTATCCATGACATGCCGGGTGAGATCACCTTCCATGACACCTCGACGGGTTCATTCGACGTGGGGCCGGCCCGGGTGACTGTCTGTGAGGTTCCCCACGTCGGGACCACCTTCGGCTACCGGATCGACTGGGGTGGGGTGAGCGTCGCCTACGTCAGCGACCACCAGCAGCCCGTCGACGACCCCCGGCATGTCGACGAGGCGGTCCTGGAACTCGTCGACGGGGTGGACCTCCTGATCCACGACGCCCAGTTCACCCCGGAGGAGTTCGCCGAGCGGTCCAACTGGGGGCATTGCACCGTCGACTACGCCCTCGAGGTGGCACACCAGGCGGCGGTAGGCGAGCTGGTGCTCTTCCACCATGATCCTGCGCACTGCGATGGAACCATCGACGGGATCCTGGCCACGGCCGTCGAACGGGCAGTCGACCTGGACATCGGCTCGGTCACCGCAGCGATGGAGGGCCGCACGGTCCAACTCCGGCCGGCCTCGGCTCGGGCCACCACCTCCTGACCCGGGTCCTGACCCGGATCCCGGGCGCAACCAGAACCGGGTCTCCCCGCTAGCGTCCCACCCGATCCGATGGACGACGCTGGAGTGGGGATTCAGGTGGAGAGCGGGATAGACGGAGACCTCTACCGCAAGGTCCTGGGGCGGTATCCCACCGGAGTGACGCTTGTGACCGGCATGGGAGACGGCGAGCCGCTGGCCATGGTCATCGGCTCCTTCGTGTCGGTCTCGATGGACCCGCCCCTGGTGGGATTCCTGCCGGGCCGCTACTCGCATACGTGGCCCCTCATCCAGGCCAGTGGTTCGTTCTGCATCAACGTTCTCTCCGATGCCCAGGAGGATCTCTCGAATGCCTTCTTCCGCAAGGACGGAGACCCCTGGGAGGGGACGGGCTGGGTGCCGGCGGCTTCGGGTTCACCGGCGATCCCGTCATGTCTGGCCTCCATCGACTGCTCGATCCACGAGGTGGTGGACGCCGGCGACCACCTGTTCGTCATGGGCCTGATCACAGGCCTCTCACACGTCGACGAGGGCTCGCCGCTGGTGTTCCTCGGAGGTCGGTACGGCCAGTACCGCCAGATGGCCTGATGGCCTGATGGCCGTCTACGCCCTGGGCGACAGGGTTCCCCAGATCCACCCGAGCGCATACGTGCATCCGCTGGCCGTGGTGATCGGCGACGTGGTGCTGGGACCGGAGTCCAGCGTCTGGCCCCATGCGGTGATCCGGGCCGACGACAACCGCATCAGCATCGGCGCCCGGACCTCGGTGCAGGACAACGCCGTGCTCCACTGCACGAGCCACCTGCCGACCATCGTCGGCGAAGACGTCACCCTGGGGCACCTGTGCCACCTGGAGGGCTGCACCATCGAGGACCGGGCGCTGGTGGGCGTGGGTGCTGTCGTCCTGCACGAGGCGGTTGTGGGCCGAGGGTCCATAGTCGGGGCCAATGCCGTCGTCCGCAACGGGCAGGTGGTGCCACCGCTGTCAATGGCCCTCGGCGTGCCGGCCGTCGTCCGCGAGGGCGTGGTCGCAGAGGGCACCAACATGATCAACGCCATCGTCTATGTCGAGCGGAGTCGCAAGTTCCGCGAGACGCTCCGAAGGATCGACTGAGCGGGTGACCACCGCAGGCGTGGTCACCGATGGAGCCGCCGAGGCACTCGAGAACCACCGGTTCTCCTCCGGCGACCTGACCCTGGCCGCGCACCTTGAACGTCCGCCGGGGGGTGGGACGGGCCTGCCAGGGGTCGTGATCTGCCACGGCTTTCCGAGCGGACCGGATGGTGGTGCCAACTCGGTGACCACCTTTCCGGAGCTGGCCTTCCGGATCGCCACGGAGATGGGCTGGGTGGCGATGGTGCCGTACCTGCGGGGCATGGACGGCTCCGAAGGCGACTTCAGCCTGGATGGGTGGCGGGACGACGTGGTGGCGGCCGTCGCCGACCTGAGGTCCCAGCCGGGTGTGGACATGGTGTGGGCGGTCGGCTTCGGCAGCGGAGCGTCGTTGGCCATCTGTGCCGCAGCGGTGGATGAGGAGATCATGGGGGTGGGCGCCCTGGCCGCCCCCGCCGACTGGTCGGACTGGGCGGCCAACCCGCGTCGCCTGCTGCTGCACGCACGCGATGCGGGGCTGCTGACCATGGAGGGCGCGCCGCCCGACTTCGGACGCTGGTCGTCGGCGCTGCGCGAGATCTCCGCGGAGCGGGCGGTGGAGTCGATGGCCCCCCGCGACCTGCTGCTGGTGCACGGCACCGACGACGAGATCGTGCCGCCCCTCGACGCCCGGGTGCTCGCCGGTCAGCACGGCTCGGCCGACCTGCGGATGATCGCGGGCGCCGGGCACCACCTGCGCCACGACCCACGTGCCATCGCCACCCTCCTCGGCTGGCTGGACCGTCAACGGCGCCGGCACGCCTGAGCCGGCGGGGCTGCTTCCCGCGGGTGGCCCGGCTTCCGGCTGACGGTTCCGCTTCTGGTCCGTCCCACCCTGTTCCGACCCTGCATATACCGGGTATTCAGGCCCGGGGATTGTTACTATCCACGTAGGAGAAATCCCCATAGCCTTGACGGAGGCCTTCCGTCGGGAGCCCAGCTACAGGAGAGGAGAAACCGATGACCGCAACCGATCTCGGCCTTGACCTGAGTCGCTACAAGCTCGGCTGGAGCGACGAGGAGAACTACGTCTTCAAGCCCAAGAAGGGCCTGAACGAGGACATGATCCGCGAGATGTCGTGGATGAAGGGCGAGCCGGACTGGATGCGGGACTTCCGCCTGAAGTCCTACGAGAAGTTCGGTCGCAAGCCCATGCCGTGGTGGGGCGGGGACATGTCGGGCATCGACTTCGACAACATCTTCTATTACATCAAGCCGACGGAGTCCCTCTCCGACAACTGGGACGACGTGCCCGAGTCGATCAAGAACACCTACGAGAAGCTCGGGATTCCCGAGGCGGAACGCAAGTACCTGGCCGGCGTCACCGCCCAGTACGAATCCGAGGTCGTATACCACCGCAACCGTGAGGACCTGGAGGAACAGGGCGTCATCTTCTGCGACATGGACACGGCCCTGCGGGAGTACCCGGAACTGGTGAGGGCCTACTTCGGTCGGCTCATCCCCCCGGGTGACAACAAGTTCTCAGCCCTCAACTCAGCGGTCTGGAGCGGTGGGTCGTTCATCTACGTGCCGCCCGGCGTGAAGGTGGAGATGCCGCTGCAGGCGTACTTCCGGATCAACGCCGAGAACATGGGCCAGTTCGAGCGCACCCTCATCATCGCCGACGAGGGCTCCGAGGTGCACTACATCGAAGGCTGCTCGGCACCTGTCTACAGCACCGACTCCCTGCACTCCGCCGTGGTCGAGATCGTGGTCAAGGAGTCGGCGCGGGTCACCTACACCACCATCCAGAACTGGTCGTCCAACGTCTACAACCTGGTCACCAAGCGTGCCCTGGTCGAGGCCGAGGGCCATATGGAGTGGATCGACGGGAACATCGGGTCTCGGCTGACCATGAAGTACCCGGCTGTCATCCTGGCCGGCCCGAAGGCTTCCGGCGAGGTGCTCTCGGTGGCCTATGCGGGGAAGGGCCAGCATCAGGACGCCGGCGCCAAGATGACCCACGCCGCACCGGAGACGACATCCAAGATCGTCTCCAAGTCGATCTCCAAGGACGGCGGCAGGACCAGCTACCGCGGTCTGGTCAGGGTCGAGGACCATGCCTACGGCTGCAAGAGCCATGTCGAGTGCGATGCGCTGATCCTGGATGACGAGAGCATCTCGGACACCTACCCATACATGGAGATCGGCTCGGCCGACGCTGTGATCGGCCATGAGGCCACCGTCTCGAAGGTCGCCGACGACCAGCTCTTCTACCTGATGAGCCGGGGACTGACCGAGGAGCAGGCCATGTCGATGGTCGTGAACGGCTTCATCGAGCCGATCACGCGGACGTTGCCGATGGAGTACGCCGTGGAGTGGAGTCGTCTCATCGAACTCCAGATGGAGGGTTCGGTCGGCTGACCGGATTCGTCCGGACTCATCCGGCCGGGGGGGGACGGTCACGCGCTCGGCGATCCATGCGGGGCACACTGGGTCCATGCCGATGCGCCAGGACTGCAAGAACTTCGAGAGCCGGACTTACCCCAACGGCGACACGGTGCGGAAGTGCAACCTGGACCTCGCTCCGGAAGCCCCGTGGCGTTGCCCCGAGGACTGCCAGTCCTTCGCCAAGCGCCGCGTCGACGTGAACTGGAGCCACGGCACCCTCATCACGCCGGAGACCCCTGACGAGCCCGCCAGTCTGGGTGAGGACGGGAGCATCGCCGCCCTCCTGGATGCCGCCGAGGACATCATCAACGCCGCGGGACCACAGGTGGTGGCCGACCTGGAGGCCGAACGCTCCGGGAAGGGGCGGTTCCGTCGTAAGAAGAAGGGTGGCAAGGGGCCCAGCGGAGGCGGTCGGGGAAAGGGCCGTCGCCGCAGGTAGCAGGCCCTCAGCTGTCGGTCAGGTGGACCTCGACGACGGCGGTGAGCGGAATGTGCACCGTGGAGCCATCGGGACACGACACCATGAGCAGGTCCACGCCCAGGCGGGTGAGGGTGCCGGGCACGGGGTCGGGCGAACCGTCGACCGTCACCCGGACGGCGGGCTGTTCGGCCACGAGTCGGTCCAGCGCCGAGCGGAGGTCCAGCCGGTCCACGGCATCGCCCACCGGGCGGTCCCCGACGAGGGCCGGACCGCCTGGAGGGAGCCGGATGGCGGTGATGGCGCTACGGCTCAGCAGGCAGAGCTCGCCACCTGTCAGGCGGAGCGCCACGAGGTCGCTGCCGAGGGCCTCGATGCGACCCGATCGACGCATTCCGGTGGTCAGCGAGAGGGTCACCTGGTCGGAACGCTCGGCCAGGTCCACCAGGAGGCCGCCCAGGTGTCCTGACTCCTCTGTGCGGAGCCGGAGCCAGGCTTCCTGTCCGATGCGGCGCACGGCCTCCTCGGCCTCCGCCCTGGCGGCGAACCGGCGGAGATCGTCGTCGGTGCCGG
>DUAC01000157.1:0-804 GCA_012961035.1 Acidimicrobiia bacterium | reverse complement strand
TGGTCGTAGCCCGGGCACTCGCGGTCGAGCTTGCGGATGAGTCCCGGCCATTCGGTCGCACCGTCGTAGTTGTAATGCGGTGATGCGTACATCTGTTCCTGGAACCGCCCGGCCTCGTCATCGGAGATGAGGTGGAGCTCGCTACCGGTGGACATCGCGTTGATCTGGATCTCGCAGGCCTGGCGCAGGTAGAACGAGCGGAAGAACGATTCGCCGGCCGTACGCCCGAAGGCGTAGTGGCCGTGGTTGCGGCTGATCAGGAGGTTGTGGCGTTCTGCCAGGTCGCTGAAGAGGGCACCGAACTGCTCGGTCTCGTCGAACCGGTAGTCGAGGTAGCCGAGCATGTGCCCGAGGTAGACGGCCGGCTGGTTGACCCACAACAGGCCGCACTCCAGCGAGCCGACCGCGGCGATCGGCACCTCGTGGCCGTGGATGAAGAAGTGGATGTCGGGCCTGGCGCCGAAGATCCACCGACACAGGTTCACGGCGCCGTCATTGGTCCATCGGCGGTCGTCGTGCACCGGCGTGCCGTCGGCCGCGATGGTGATGAAGCTGGATGCCGTCGCCTCCTCCCAGAACATGCCGTACGGGTGGGTGAGGTAGTGGTCGGGCTGGTCGGGGACCCGGGCTGCGATGGCGCCGTTGACGAGGTCGCTCATGCCGTAGAGGTGGATCGCCCGGTAGATCGCTGCCAGGTGGATTCGGGCTCGCCACTCGGATTCGGTGCAGCTGGACTGATCTGGTGGGTCAGCCGCCGTGGTGGTCCCGTCGAGGCCGACGGCGTCACCCGGATCGGTCATGGTC
>DUAC01000156.1:7204-14717 GCA_012961035.1 Acidimicrobiia bacterium | reverse complement strand
CCGGCTCATCGTCGAGTCGAGCGGCGCCTACAGGTTGAGCGACAGGGATCGGGCGACCATACAGATCAAGTCCGCCGACCTTCCGGAGCTCACGCTGAGCGGTGGCGGTGAGGTGACCGAGGGCGGGACGGTGATCGTGACCATCCAGGCCGACCAGGCTCCGGACAAGGACACCAGCGTCAACTACTCGGTCAGCGGTAGTGCCCAGGCCGGAGTCGACTACGAGGTGGTCACCGGTACCGCCCTGCTGCCCGCTGGCCAACTCTCGGTGGACATTCCGATCCGGACGATCCTGGACGACGTGTTCTTCATGCCGGGCGACATGGTCGTGGCCGACTGGCCTGCCCGGGTGGGCAGCGTGGAGGTCGAGGAGGGAGACCTCGTGCAACGCGCCACGCCCCTCTTCAACCTGACCGATCCGGGGTTCACCATCACCCTCTTCGCCAGCCCGACCGACCGGTCGAAGCTGGCCGAGGGCCAGCCGGTGACCGTCAACCTGGCTTCCGGAGGCCAGGACGTGGAGGGGATCATCACCCACCTGGACGACACGGCGACCACGTCCGGAGGCAGCGAGACCTACGAGGGCGTGGTGGAGACCGCAGAGACGCTGGTCGGGGTGGACGGTGCGGTGGTGACGATCGACGTGGTGGTCGAGCAGTCCCTGGACGCAGTGGTGGTTCCGATCGCAGCGGTCCTCTCCGATGGCGGTCAGGAGATCGTCCGCGTGGTCACCCCCGAGGGCGTCATTGAGAGGCGGGCGATCGAAACCGGCATGCTCGACGGCGCCTACGTGGAGGTCGTCACGGGAGTGGCCCCCGGCGAGTACGTGATCCTCGAGATCGACCGTTCGTGAACCTGACAGGGCCCGACGGGGCCGACGAGGTGATCCTCTCCCTGGAGGACGTGTCGCGCATCTACGGCGAGGAGGTCCAGGTCCGCGCCCTGGACGGCGTCTCGATGGAGATCCGGGCCGGCGAGTTCGTCTCAATCGTCGGGCCCTCCGGGTCAGGCAAGTCGACCATGCTCGGCCTGCTCGGCATCCTGGACCTGCCGACCCATGGGGTCATCCGGGTCCGTGGGGTGGACGCGGCGGAGCTGGCCGATGCGGAACGGTCCAGGTTGAGGGGAGAAGCCATCGGCTTCGTGTTCCAGCAGTTCCACCTCATTCCGCACCTGACGGCGCTGGGCAACGTCGAGACGGCGCTGCTCTACAGGGGCCTCTCCTCGAGGCAGCGTCGCGGGCGGGCAATGGAGGCACTCGAGCAGGTGGGCCTGGGAGCCAGACACGACCATCGTCCGGTCCAGCTGTCGGGCGGCGAACAGCAGCGCGTGGCGATAGCCCGGGCCATCACCACCCAGCCGGGCGTCGTCCTGGCCGATGAGCCGACCGGGGCCCTTGACTCCCGGAACGCCGAGAACGTCCTGCAGATATTCCACGACCTGCAGACGCCGGACAGGGCGATCTGCATCGTCACCCACGACCTCCACGTGGCCGACTCGGCCCGCCGCAAGATCTCGATGCTTGATGGTCGCATCGTGTCCGACGAGCAACTGGTGCGGTCGTGAGGCGCGTCAGGGAGGTCATCGGGGTGGCCGTGTCCGGCCTCACCTCGCGCAAGGTGCGAACGCTGCTCATCATGCTCGGGCCGGTGCTGGGCGTGGCCGCCATCGTGGCCGCCATCGGCATCAACGAGAGCTCGAAGGGCCACCTCAAGGCCAAGCTCCAGGAGCTGGGAACCGACCTGATAGTGGTGAACGCGTCGGCGGGTTTCGGCTTCGGTCAGGACCCCGTCATCGAGGCCGCTGCCGTGGGTCGGGTGGGTCGACTCCCGGATGTCGTCGCCGTCACGGGGACCCGGCAGATGTCCGACATCGTGACCGTGCCGTTCGCCGGAGCGGAGGACTACTACAGGGCGTTCCCCGTGCCCGTCATCGCCACCGGCCTGGACCTGCCGTCGACTCTCGAGGTCCCGCTCGTGAGCGGGCGCTTCCTGAACGAGTTCGACGAGTCCTCAGGAGCCAGGGTGGCGGTGATCGGCCGGGACCTGGCTGACGAGTACGGCTACCTACGGGGCGAATCGCGGACCATCGAGTTGAACGGCCTGCAGTACGGCGTGGTCGGAGTGCTCGACTACGTGCTGCTGGAGCCGTCGATGGACTCGGCCGTGTTCCTCACCTTCACCGCCGCCATGGAGGACTGGGGGCTGGACGATCCGGATCCCAGTCGCCTCTACGTGCGTGCTCCGGTGAACACGAGGTTGGTGGCCCAGGAGATTCCGACCGTGGTGAGCCTCGGAGGACCCGACGGTGCCAATGCGTCGGTTCCGACCGACCTCCTCGACGCCCAGTCGCAGGTCGACGAGAGCCTGAACAACCTGACCAAGATGATGGGTGGTTTGGCGCTGATCGTCGGGGGCGTGGGAATAGCCAACGTCATGTCCATATCCGTCATCCAACGCTCCTCTGAGATCGGCATTCGCAGGGCCCTTGGCCACAGCCGGAGCACCATCGCCATCCAGTTCCTGTTCGAGGCCCTGGTGGTGGGCGTGCTCGGGGGGATCGTGGGTGCCGGCGTGGGAGCCGGGGTGGTGTGGGGCGTGGCCGAGCAGCGCGGATACACGATGGTGCTCTCCGTGGTCGGGCTGGCCGGCTGGGCGCTCGTATCGGTAGGCGTGGCGGTGGTGGCCGGCCTCTACCCGTCCACCAAGGCGGCCAGGCTGGAACCGCTCGAGACCCTGCGGCTTGGCTGAGGTCCACGCCGTGGTGCGGGCGGGCGCCGTTGCCCGCTTCTCCTAGCATTCCGTTGATGAGCATCGACCTCGACCGGTACGGCTGGAGCGGCGGACCGCTGCCGACCGATGGTCGGCTGGGGCGAATCGTGCGGGTGGACCGTGGCGAATGTGACGTGATCGCCGCCGAAGGCCGGGTCCGGGTCATCTCGGACTCGCAGCGCGCCCAGGACGTGGTGGCGCCGGCGACCGGCGACTGGGTCGTCGTCGTGGATGATCCGGAACTCGGGCCTGTCATCGGTCGGGTCCTGGACCGGAGCAACACGGTGTCGCGCCGGGATCCCTCCGAGGCGGTGGTTGAGCAGGTCCTGGTCGCCAACGTGGACCTGGTCCTCATCGTGCACGGCCTGGATCGACCGTTGCCGCCCGGACGACTCGAACGCTTCCTCGTGATCGGCTGGGACAGCGGAGCGGAGGTGGCCGTGGTGCTGACCAAGGCCGACAGGAACGAGGCGGCGGCAGTGGAGGTGGCGGCCGTGGTCTCGGCCCTGGCTCCGGAGGTCCGGGTGCTGACCGTGGGCATGGGTTCCGGTGTCCCCGAAGGGCTCCGGGAGGTGGAGGCCCTGATGGGTCCGGGTCGGACGGTGGCCCTGTTGGGCGAGTCGGGTGCCGGCAAGTCGACCCTGGTGAACGCCCTGATCGGCGAGGACCTGCTGGAGACCGGAGAGGTCCGCTCCAGCGACTCGAGAGGCCGCCACACCACGGTCAGTCGGGAACTCATCCTCCGACCCGCCGGGGGCCTCCTGATCGACACGCCGGGGATCCGGGCGGTGGGGATCTGGGACGCCGAGGAGTCCCTGGCGAGGGTCTTCGGTGACCTGGAGGAGCGTGCCTCCGACTGCCGCTTCAACGACTGCGCACACCAGTCGGAGCCGGACTGCGCGGTCCTGGCCGAGGTGGAGGCCGGCCGGGTGGATGTCCGGCGGGTCGTCCGTTATCGGGACCTGCGCTCGGAACTCGCCGTACAGCGGGAGCGCGAGGTTGACAGGAATCGACGTCGGGCCGGAGGGCGACGCCCACGCCGCTGATGCCGCCGGGTCAGCCGTCGGCCTGCCGCCCCGTTTCCTCGGCTGCGAGTGCCCTGCGATCCAGCTTGTCGCCGGCGTTGAGGGGAAGCCTGTCGACGATCCGGACCGCTGAGGGCAACTTGTAGGAGGACAGGTCGGATCGGCCGTGGGCGACCAGCTCCTCCAGCGTGGGTGGCCGGTTGGCGTTGCTGGGTACGACGACCGCAACGCCGATTTCGCCCAGCACCTCGTCGGGGCGTGGGACCACGGCCACCTGGTCGACGCCCGGGTGGGTGCCCAGGACGGCTTCGACCTCGAGCGGGTACACGTTGTAGCCACCACGGATGAACATCTCGGAGGATCGGCCGGCCAGTCGGTGGCAGCCAGCCGGGTCCACGCTGGCCAGGTCGTCGGTCCGGAGCCACCCGTCGACGAGGGCGGTGGCGGTTCCCACCGGATCCCCCCAGTATCCCGACATGGTGCTGGGCGTCCGAAGCCACATCTCTCCGACCTCGCCGGGCTCCACCGGTCGACCGTTCTCACCCCGCACCTCGGCCTCCACCCCGGAGCGCGGTCTCCCGACCGTGTGGAGCGCCTCCTCGTCGTCGGCTTCCAGGGAGGTACCCAGGCCGATGCCCCCGGATTCCGTGGAGGAGTAGCGGATGGAGTACGGGGCGTTGAATCGCCGCCGGGCCTCGTGGACGAGTGCCGGTGGTGACGGGCCGCCACCCACCACGATGGCGCGGATGCCGGACAGGTCGTGGTCGTCGAAGTCGGGGTGTCGCAGCAGCAGGGCGATCTGGGCTGCCACCCCGTTCACGGCCGGAAGGCGGTGGTGTTCCAGCAGGTCGAGTAGGCGCCCGGCGTCCCACCGGTCCATGACGTGGATCGTGGCGCCCGAGGCGAGCTGCCAGGGGAGCTTCGTCATCACGCCGACGTGTGCGGACGCCGTTCCCGCCACCAGATGTCCACCGGATCCCCAGGCTCCGCCGGAGTCCATCTCAGCGATGGCTGCGAGTTGGCGGTTGGTGAACCAGGCGCCACGGGGGTCGCCTGTGGACCCCGATGTGAAGCAGATGCAGACGGCCCGCCCGGGGTCCTCTGCCAGGTCCGGGACGTTGTGGTGGGCCACCCGGAGTGTCCGCAGCATGCGACCGGGGTCCTCGGTCGGGGTGACGAGTTCAACCGCCAGGTCGTCCGGCAGTCCGCCGGCCAGGGATTCGGTGGCCAGCACCAGGGCCGGGTCGACGGTGTCGGCCACCAGGCCCCGTTCGCGGGCCCGGAGTCGGGGGTTCGCACCTGCGGTGACGGCACCGACCTTGGCGGCGGCCAGATAGGCCACCGCGTACTCCGGGCCTGACGGGAGCGACAGCAGGAGGACGTCGCCCTCACCCAGGCCTCGCACCGCCAGGCCTGCAGCCACCTCGTCGGAGGCACGATCCAGGTCCGAGTAGGAGACCGACGCTCCCGACGCCAACCTGAAGGCAGCCCGGTCGCCGAAGCGTCGGGCGGCGTTGAGGATGGTCTGCGGCAGCATCCGGGTGGAGGTCTGGTGCTCAGCCGTCGAGGAGGTCGAGGATCAGCTCTGCTGGTCGGGCGATGACGGCCCGCCCACCTCGGACGCCGATGGGACGCTGCATCAACGTCGGGTGCTCCAACAGGAGGTCTACGACGTCCGCAGCAGCGACCAGCCGTGCCGGGTCCACGTCCAGTTCCTCGAAGGTTGCGTCCCGTCGGACCAGGGCTGCTGCCGGGCCGTCCAGGAGGTGGAGTATCGATTCCAGGGTCGTCCGGTCCAGCGGGTGCCTCAGGTACTCGATGGCGTCGAACTCGACGCCGCGCTCCTCGAGAATGCCGAGGGCGCCCCTGGACTTTCCTCAGCCAGGGTTGTGGTAGAGGAGGAGTCGGTCGGCCATGGGCGGGACGGTAGTACGTGGCCCGTCTCCGTAGCGGCCTCCGGACTGGGTTGATCGGCCGGAGGCGGCGTAGGATCCACCTTGAGCATTCGTCCGGGTTGACGGCTTGACCGCCGGGCCCGGAGCCCCACCTTGAACCGAGGAGTCGATCCAGCATGGGCCGTCGTTCCGATGCCATCGCCAGGTTCACCGAGGAGGCCGAGGCCTCCGGCCTCCAGGTGGAGGTGCGCAGCTATCCCGAGGGGACCCGCACCGCAGCCGATGCGGCGGCGGCCGTGGGTTGCCACGTCGACCAGATCGTCAAGTCGCTGGTGTTCATGGCGGATGTGAGGCCTGTGCTGGTCCTCTGTTCCGGGGGCCGGCGGGTGGACGAGGAGCGCCTCGCCAACTACCTGGGCACCGAGATCCGGATCGCTGGAGCCAGCGAGGTGCGGGCTGCCACGGGGTTCGCCATCGGTGGGACCCCACCGCTCGGTCACACCGTTCCACTCCGGACCGTGGTGGACCCACACCTCATGGACTTCGACGAGGTGTGGGCGGCCGCCGGGACTCCCAACTCTGTGTTTCCGGTGAAGCCCAGGGACCTCGTGCAGGCCACCTCCGGTGCCGTGGTGGGCGTCACCCGCTGAGCGACTGGCGGGTTCCCGGGGTTGGGTCCCCGAAGGCGTAGTCCAGCGGAACCGCTGTGGTGGACTTGAGTTCCTCCATCACGAAGATGGTGCGGACGTCGAACAGGTCCACCCGTCGGATCAGCCGCTTGTAGAAGGTGTCGTAGGTGGCGATGTCGGGAACCAGCACCCGGAGCATGTAGTCCACCTCACCGCTGGTTCGCCATGCGGCGACGATCTCGGGGAACTCGTCGATTCCGGCGGTGAAGCGGTCCAGCCAAGCCGCCGAGTGGTCGTTGGTCCGTATCTCGACCAGGGCGGCAACGCCGAGGTTGACCGATGCCGGATCCACAAGGGCCACCCTCCGGGTGATCACCCCCTGCTGCTGGAGCCGCTGGACCCGTCGCCAGCAGGAGGTGCCCGCCAGCCCCACGGCTTCGCCCAACTCGCTTGCCGAGAGCGTCCCATCTTCCTGGAGGAGGCGCACCAGATCTCGATCGATCTCATCCATGAAGTAAGAATAATGCAGGAATAGTCATAGATGAGTATTAATCATGCAGAAAGTATCCAATCATGCGCGAGAACGCAGGATGCGGTTGTCTGGGTCTGCGTAGGATTTCTGCATGGCAATCACCAATGTCTTCACCGCACACCCGGCCAGCATCAACGAGTCCTGGGCGGGACACGCCCGTTTCGCTCTCTCCATCTCCGGCCTGCTGGCAGGGGCGGCACTGGCTGCCGCTGTCCATGCCGTGGTGCCTTTCCTCTTCGAGACGACAGCCAGCCGCACCATCGACCGGTTGCATGCCCTCGTGCATGGATCCCGGGCCGCAGGTGCTGCCATGATCGATCCGGTGGAGACCATCGAAGCGTGAACCCAGCATGAGCGGGCCGCTCCTCGTGGAGGTGATCCGCGGCGGGAGGGTCGAGAGCCTCCACGAGGTCGATGCCGTCCTCCTCGACGCGTCCGGCCGGATGGTGGAGGCGTGGGGTGACGCCACCCGCCCGGTCATGCCCCGATCGGCCATCAAGCCGATCCAGGCCCTTCCGCTGGTCTCCACCGGCGCCGCCGACGCCTTCCTCCTCACTGACGTCGAGCTGGCCCTGGCCTGTGCCAGCCATGGAGGCGAGCCGGCCCACGTGGATGCCGTCGCCGCGTGGTTGGCACGGCTGGACCTGGATGCCTCCGCCCT
>DUAC01000156.1:0-7191 GCA_012961035.1 Acidimicrobiia bacterium | reverse complement strand
GGCCCCCAGTTCCGTCCCGGCTGCCGCCGTCCTGGCCGCCGCCGGTGGCGAGGCCACGGCGGTACACAACAACTGTTCGGGCAAGCACACGGGTTTCCTGACGGTCCTTCGCCACCTGGGCCTGCCGCTGGACGGCTATCTCGACCCGGGCCACCGGCTCCAGGCGGACCACGTCACCCCGTCGATCGAACGTACCTGCGGTGTGGACCTGACGGCCGCCCATCCCGGGGTGGACGGCTGCGGGATTCCGGTCTGGTCGATGCCCCTGGACCGCCTGGCCTCGGGATGGGCGGCCATCGGTGCCGAACCCGCCGGCTCGCCGGCCCACCGCCTGCTATCGGCCATGCGGAGCGAGCCGTTCCTCGTGGCCGGTAGCGCCCGGGCCTGCACGCGCCTCATCGGGGCTGCGACAGGTGGGACGGTGGTCAAGACGGGCGCCGAGGGCGTCTTCTGCGCCGTGCTCCCGGCTGATGGCATCGGGTTGGCCCTGAAGGTCCGCGACGGCGCTGCCCGGGCTGCCGAGGTTGCGGTGGAGTGGATCCTGGCCCGTTGGGGCCGCCTCCCGGATCCGGCCCCGTCGCTACTCGTGAACCACTCCGGTGTGCACGTCGGAGAGGTGCGGGTCGCTGGTTGAGCGGTGACTTCAGGTCGCCACGGTCCGGTGGCCGCCCAGTTCACGGCGTTCCCTAGGGTTGGTGGCGGATCTCCGGATGGACGAGGCGGGAGCGGTCGGGTCGATGGGTAGTTGCGAGGGACGGGTCGTGATCGTGACCGGTGCGGGTCGGGGCCTTGGAAGGGCCCATGCACTGGCATTCGCCGCCGAGGGGGCGAAGGTCGTCGTGAACGACCTGGGCGTCTCCAGGGACGGCGATGGTCCGGCCGGAGGACCCGCCCACGAGGTGGTCGCGGAGATCCGCTCGATGGGAGGCGAAGCGGTCGCCAACGGTTCTGACGTGGCGGACTGGGGGGAGGCCGAGGCCATGGTGGCCCAGGCGATCGACGCCTTCGGTCGCCTCGACACGCTGGTCTGCAATGCCGGCTTCCTGCGGGATCGCATGTTGGCCAACATGAGCGAGGAGGAGTGGGACTCGGTCACGCGTGTGCACCTGAAGGGGCACTTCGCCCCGGCCCGCCATGCCATCGCCTACTGGAGGGACCTCGCCAAGGCCGGGGTGGAGGTGGACGGGCGTGTCGTGATGACCTCTTCCGGCGCCGGCCTGATGGGAAGCATCGGGCAGGGGAACTATGCAGCGGCCAAGGCGGGCATCGCCCTGCTGGTGGTGCAGGCGGCGGCCGAGTGGGGGCGCTACGGCGTGCTCGTGAACGGTGTGGCTCCTGACGCCCGTACCCGCATGACCGAGGGTGTCTTCTACGGGGCGGAGGCTCCGGACGGGTGGGACGACAAGGACCCTGCCAACGTCTCGCCGTTGATGGTCTGGTTGGGAAGCGCCGACTGTGACGTGACCGGCCGGGTGTTCGAGGCAACGGGCGGGAGCCTGAACGTCTGCGACGGATGGCAGCACGGCCCGGTGGTATCGGTCGCCGGTCGCCGCTTCGAGGTGGCCGAGGTGGGCGAGGCGGTACACCGTTCCATCCGGGATGCCCCGGACCCGGCACCGGTGTTCGGCAGCGGGGGCTGACAGGCCCGACCGGTTGGCTGGTCCGGCTCCGAGGGTCAGCTCGTGGGTGCTCCGATGCCCGCCTCGTCGGCAGAGGTACGGGTGAGGGCTTCGTCCAGGAGTCGGTGGGATTCGTCGGCGTCCACCCCGAGCTGCCGGAGTTCGAACGCGAACCGGTCCGCAGCGGCGGCAAGTCGTTCCCGGCGCTGCCGCAGTGGCTCCGAGTGCGGTGGTTCTGCGGAGACGAAGGTGCCGCGTCGACCCTGCCCGACCAGGGTCCCGTCGCGTTCCAGCTCGCCGTAGGCCCTGGCCACGGTGCCGGGGGCCAGCCCGAGCGTCGCGGCCAGGTGGCGGACCGTGGGAAGCCTGCATCCCGGCTCGAGCTGCCCGACGGCGACCATGACCGAGACCTGGGCCCGGAGCTGTTCGTAGAGGGGTACGGCGGCCGTCGGATCCAGCCGGACCACCATGCGACGTCGACGCCCCGAGGCATCGGTGAACTCGGCGATGGACGGTGTGGGCATGGCCGCAAGCCTAGTGGGTTGATTGTCTATCGTACTGATACAAATGGGTAGTAAATGTCATACAAGTGCCAGATACTTGCCATTGCAGATGGTACAAGCGATGATCTGTATCAACAGTTGGCGCCGAAAGCGACGTTGACGCATCACCTACCGGGAGGCGGGAAATGAAGTTGGTAACGGCGGTAATCAAGCCCTTCAAGTTGGACGACGTGAAGGACAGCCTGGCAACCCTCGGGGTGCAGGGAATGACGGTGAGCGAGGTGCAGGGGTTCGGCCGACAGGGCGGCCACAGCGAGACCTACCGGGGGACCGAGTACAAGGTCCTGTTCACCCCGAAGACCCGGGTCGAGGTCGTGGTGGACGACGAGCTGGCTGACAGCGTGGTGGATGCCATCGTGGCCGCAGCCCGCACCGAGAAGATCGGCGACGGCAAGGTCTGGGTGACCGATGTCGGCAACCTGGTCCGGATCCGGACCGGCGAGCGCGGCTCCGACGCGGTCTGAGCCTCGCACGGGACCTGGGCCCGGCAGCTGCCCGTCTCGTCGGGGCGGTGCCGGGGCGGGTTACCGTCGGCTCTATGGCCAGCGGCGAGAACCCCACCCCGGACGACAGCCCCGAGGACATGGTCCGGTTCGAGATCAGGAACCAGGTCGCCTGGATCACCATCCACAACCCGGAGAAGGGCAACGCCATCTCGCCCGTCATGCGGGACCGGATGGCCTCCCTCCTGAACGGGTTGAACGGCCGCTTCGAGGCACGTGCCGTTGTCATAACGGCAACTGGCCGGAAGTTGTTCTGTCCCGGGGCTGACATCAGCGTGGGACGCGAGACCGCTCCGCGGCCCGACGGTGCCCCCGAGTCGGCCGTTGGCGAGGCGCGACGGATGATGCTGGACGGCCAACTCAAGTTGATGCCCGCCATCCTGGACTGCGAGCTGCCGGTCATCGCCGCCGTCAACGGCACGGCCGCAGGCGTGGGTGCCCACCTCGCCCTCTGCTGTGACCTGGTGATCATGGCCGACCACGCAAAGTTCATCGAGGTCTTCGCACGCCGGGGCCTCGTGCCCGATGGCCTGGGGGCCTGGATCCTGCCCCGTCTGGTCGGCCTGCAGAAGGCCAGGGAGCTCATGTTCTTCGCCGAGGACATCCCCGCCGATGAGGCCCTTCGCATCGGGCTCTGCAACAAGGTCGTCCCTGGCGACGACCTGGAGGATGCCACCACCGAGTGGGCCGAACGCCTGGCCTCTGGTCCGACCAGGAGCCTCATGCTCACCAAGTGGCTGGTGAACCGCTCCCTGGACGTCGACCGTCGGACGCTGGAGGACAACGAGGCCTGGGCGGTGGAGCTCAACTCGCGCACCCTGGATTCACAGGAGGGCATTGCCAGCTTCCGCGAGCGCCGTGACCCTGTCTGGCGCGGGTACTAGGGAGGGATGGCACGATGATCATCCGGGTCGACCAGACGGGCGCAGTGCGGGTCGATGGGCACACCGTGTTCACCGACTTCCACGTCGAGGCTCCGGGCGGGTTCTCCGTTCCCGACCTTGCAGCGATGATGGGAGAGGGAACCCGGCCCGACGGTGACCACCTCTGGATAGCGGAGTCGGCCGTCCGCCACTGGTTGGCCGGGCTGACCGACGATGACTGGGACGAGAGCTTCTCCGGAATGGTCTCCTACGCCCGATCCAAGGGCTGGACCGACGAGGCGGGCACCCACCTGAAAGCCCACGTCGATTACCCCGACTGACCGACCGTTGAACGGAGGCCCACGCATGGCAGGACTGACCGTCTTCCACAACCCCCATTGACATGCTTCCAAGAACGCCTTGGCGGTCGCCGAGGAGCTCGGGGTGGAAGTGGACGTCATCCCCTACATGAAGGAGCCGCCCGACGAGGCGCTCCTGGCCCGCATCGCCGCCGGGCTGGACGGCCCCGTCGAGGACCTGGTGAGGAAGGACTCGCAGTTCTCGAAGCTGGGGCTCGTGGAGGAGGACTACGTCGGGGATCCTGCAGCGGTGGTCGAGCTGCTGGCCCGGCGCAAGGCGCTCCTGCAGCGGCCCATCCTGGTCCGGGGCGACCTCTCGGGTGACGGACCGCTGGTGGCCTGCGTAGGGCGACCAAAGGCGCGCCTATACGAGTTCATCGGGGGATCGGCCGGGTGATCCCCACCGCAGACATCTGCGACGGGCACGGCGACGAGGTCGTCGTCCTGGACACGGCGTTCGGGTCCTACGGCGGCGCCACCTCGTTCTCGGGCCCGGTCAGCACCCTGGCGGTCCTCGAGGACAACTCCATGGTGCGCGACGCCCTGGAGGAGGACGGCGCAGGTCGGGTGCTGGTCATCGCCGGCGGTGGTTCGACACGCTGCGCCCTCGTGGGGGGAAACCTCGGCCAGATGGCGGACGACAACGGCTGGGCCGGAATCCTCGTGGACGGTTGCGTCCGCGACGTGGGAGAGCTCCGCGGTACCACGATCGGGATCCGTGCCCGGGGGAGCAGCCCCCGTCGGAGCGTGAAGCGCGGAGCCGGCGAGAGGGACGTGCAGGTGAGGATCGGGGAAGTGGACGTGTCTCCCGGCATGTGGTTGTGGGCCGACGAGGACGGGATCGTCCTGTCCGATCGGAACCTGGAGGGGTAGCGCCGCCAGGGGTGCCGGCCGCGGCCGCTCGCCTCAGGTGAAGTCGGGAGGCCGTTTCTCCGTCAGCGCCCGGACCCCCTCGGCGTAGTCGGAGGTCCGCATGTGCTCGTCCAGCAGGGCCAGCGACTGGTTCACGGAGGAAGCCACGTCGCCGTGGAGGTCCGAGTAGACCTGCCGGCGGGTGGCGGCGAGGCTTGACCTGGCCACGGGCGAGAGGAACTCCTCGATCCAGTCGAGCGTGTGCGACAGCACGTCCGGACCATCGGACAGCCCGTTCACGAGGCCCGTTCCCAGGGCTTCGTCGGTCATCACCACCCGGCTCGTCAGCAGCATGTCGTTGGCGCGTCCCAGACCGATGAGGCGCGGCAGCAGCCACGACAGCCCGTACTCGGCCGGAAGGGCCAGCTTCCCGTGTGCGGTGGTGAGCTTGGCACCGGGTACGGCGAACCGGAGGTCGGCGAAGCATGCCAGCACCAGGCCCACCCCCGCAGCGGCGCCGTTGATGGCGGCCACGACCGGGGTGGAGAGGCCGAAGTGGTAGGCGAAGTCGGCGTCGAACGCCGGATTCACGCCGTAGCCCGGTGTCGGGATGTCGGCGCTGGTTCCCGGGTCGTATCCACCCTTGGCGATGTGGCCGTCGAGCGCTGCGGCGTCGGCGCCCACGCAGAAGGCGCCGCCTTCCGGGTCGCCCGTGACCACCACGACCCTCACAGCCGGATCTGCCTCCGCCTCGGCCAGGAGCCACCGGTACTCGGTGTGCATTCGTCCGGTCCAGGCGTTCCGGCGATCGGGGCGGGACAGGAAGATGACTCCGGTGGAGCCGACGGTCTCGTAGCGGGTCGTCCTGAGGTCCACGCGGCGACGCTAGCCCCGGGCCCACGCCAGACGACCAACCGTCCGCTTTCACCTACGCAGCCGGAGACCGGTACGTTGGCCCACGTTGGCATCGAGCCCGATGCCCGATGCCCGAAGACGAAGGAGAGCCCCGATGCTCGCAGCGATCCTCATGGAATGTCCGACCGAGGAGTTGGTGGTAGCCGACGACGTGACCCTCAGGGACATGGCACCCGGCGACGTGAAGGTGAAGATCGCCCACAGCGGCGTCTGCCATTCCGACCTGTCTGCCATGAACGGCACGATCCCCCAGGCACCGCCAGCCGTCCTGGGACACGAGGGAGCAGGGGTCGTCACCGACGTCGGCGACGGCGTGACCCATGTTGTGCCCGGCGACCACGTGATCATCGCCTTCTCCCCGCCGTGCGGCACCTGCCCGTTCTGCACCGGCCGCAACCAGCCCAACCTCTGCATCAACGGGCTCATCGCCATGGGTTCCAACCCGCAGTTCCGGCGGGGCGACACGGTCGTCGGTGCCATGACCGGCTGTGGCACGTTCGCCGAGGAGACCATCGTTCCAGGCATGGCAGCCATCAAGATCGACAAGGACGTCCCACTGGACGTCGCCGCACTCGTCGGCTGCGGTGTCACGACCGGCGTCGGTGCCGCCCTCAACACCGCCAAGGTCACCCCCGGTTCGTCCGTGCTGGTGATCGGCGCCGGTGGGGTCGGCGTCGCTGCGATCCAGGGTGCCCGGATCGCCGGGGCAGCGGCCATCGTGGCCGTGGACCTGCACGAGGGGAAGCTGGACCGGGCCAAGGCCTTCGGCGCCACCCACGGCGTGCTTCCCGAGGACCTGCCGGCGGCCATTGCCGAGGTGACGGGTGGCGAGGGCTTCGACTTCACCATGGAGTGCATCGGCATGCCGTCCACCATGCGCCAGGCCTTCGACATGACCCGACGGGGAGGCACCTGCTGCATCGTGGGCGTGGGCCGCGCAGAGGAGACCTTCGAGCTCTCGGCCTTCGAGATGTTCTTCTCGGAGAAGACCCTCATCGGCTCGATGTACGGCGGCGCCGACGTGCGCACCGACTTCAACCGCTTCCTGCGCCTCTACAAGTCCGGCCGCCTGGACCTGGACGGGATGATCACCCGTCGGATCCGCATCGACGAGATCAACGACGCCATGGCCTGCATGGGCGATGCCGACGTGATCCGCCAGGTCATCGACTTCTAGCCCGGTACCGGCCAGTCTGATCATGGATCCGGTCGTGTCATGACCGATCAGGACGTTTCCGGGCTTCCGCCCCTGCGGGCCGACCTGGTCATCGAGTATCCGTTCATACGCACCACGGGACCGGTGGTGGGTGCCTTCCTGACCGGCCTCCGCGAGGCGGTCCTGGTTGGCATCCGGCGTGCCGACGGCACGGTGATGGTGCCGCCCGTGGAGTACGACCCGGTCACCAGCGAGCCGCTCAACGAGGTGGTCGAGGTGTCCTCGACCGGCAGCATCGTGTCGTGGACGTGGGTGGACCCGCCCCGTCCCGGATCCCCGTGGGACACGCCCCACGGGCTGG
>DUAC01000155.1:8798-14910 GCA_012961035.1 Acidimicrobiia bacterium | reverse complement strand
CGCCGACAACGTCGACCGGGTGAACGCCTGGGTTGGCTAGTCGCCAAAAGACACGGCACCTGATGGTGTCGTAGAGTCGAGCCGGTTGCCGGGGCCCACCCCCTCGGCAGCCGGCCCGACGTCGTTCTGGCAATAGGGTGCTTTGACCAACGGGCCCCCAGTTCCCCAGCGAGGCCTAGCACTATGAACCAACCCAAGATGGCCTGCCGGAACGTCTGGAAGCTCTACGGACCCGATCCTGACAAGTTTCTGGCCGCCCACGATGGCGAACCCGACCTGGACACCATCAAGGAGAACGGCTACATCCCCGCAGTTCGGGACGCCTCGCTGGAGGTCTATGAGGGCGAGCTCGTAGTCCTGATGGGCCTGAGCGGCTCAGGCAAGTCCACCCTTGTCCGCTGCATGTCTCGCCTCATCGAACCAACAGCCGGCGAGATCGAATTCGACGGTGAGGACCTGCGTGCCGCCTCCGAGCGGGAGCTGGTCGAGCTTCGCCGACACAAGATGGGCATGGTGTTCCAGCACTTCGCCCTGTTCCCGCATCGCACGGTGCTCGATAACGTGGCCTTCCCGCTCGAAGTCCAGGGTGTCGACCTTGCCACCCGGCACGCCCGGGCCCTCGAGATCATCGATCTCGTAGGGCTGCACGGACGTGGCAACTACTACCCCAGGGAACTCTCAGGCGGACAGCAACAGCGCGTCGGTATTGGTCGTTCCCTGGCCGTGGAGCCCGACGTCTGGTTCCTCGACGAGCCGTTCTCCGCCCTCGACGCCCTCATTCGGCGCGAGATGCAGGACGAATTCCTCCGACTCCAGTCCACCTTGCAGAAGACGATCATCTTCATCACGCACGACTTCGACGAGGCCATCCGTCTCGCCGACCGAATCGCGATCATGCGCGACGGGGTAATCGACCAAATGGGCACCGCCGAGGAGTTGATCACCAACCCGGGTTCCGACTACGTCGCCGCGTTCACCAAGAACGTCTCCAGGGCCAAGTTGCTTCGGGTCCACACCCTGATGGGTCCACCGTCGGATGACGCCCAGGGCGACGTCGACGGGCGCGTGTTCGTGGCGTCGGCGGCCAGTCAGATCCTCAGCTCTGCGATCCCACTGAGGGTGGTCGAAGATGGGGAGGTTGTCGGCTCGATCACCGCGGCGCAGGTGACCGAAGCACTCTTCGAGGCTGAGTGATCACCAGGTCATGACCGATCAGACCACGTCCGAACCCATCGACACCTCCGACGCAGCGTCGGTAGATGGACCAGCGAAACAACTCGCCGGTTGGCTGAAGGCGACGATCGCCTTAGGACCATTCCTGATCCTGTGGTTCGCCTGGTGGCGGCTCGGGTCACACTCCATCTCCCGAACCGGCAAGTACGAAGGGGAGTCTGCTGCGCTTGAATGGCTGTACCGGGTTCCGCGGACCTGGACCGTCGACTGGTTCAACTTTGCGGGGCGGGACGGCTTCGCGAGCGTCAGCTACAAGGCCACGGGGTGGGTGAACACCTGGTTCGACCACCTCCGCTACGAGGAGTTCTTCCAGTTCACCGTGGCGTGGCACCTCTCCAGGGGACCGTGGCTGTTGGTTCTCCTGGCCTGCCTCGGGGCGACTGGCTGGATGTCCTGGCGCACTCGGAGCAACCGCTGGCTGGCTGCCATCGTGGCCGTGGCCTGGATGGGTTGGTCCGTCGACCTGTTCGACTTCCTGCACCTTCCCACCACGCCGTGGGTCTACGTCTTCGTGGTGGTCGGCATCGCCTCTGTAGCCCTGGCCGTGCAGTATCGGGCGTTCGAATGGACGGCCGCCACCACGGCCATCGCCATCGTCGGTTGGGTGACCCTGCAGACCAACGAGGAATCCTTCAACGTCAAGGCCTTCTTCCGTCAGGTCGCACGATGGCTGGAGTTCCCCCTGGACATCACCGAGGGACTCCTGATCAGCGGCTACGGGCCCTGGCACCTACCCGACATGCCGTGGCTGTTCATCTTCGCCCTCCTAGTCGGTGGAGCGGGCTGGATGGCCTGGCAACGCCGGAGCACCGCGTGGACGATGACGACCGCGTTCGTGGGCTGGATGGCCGTGGTGAGCCTCTATGAGCCGTGGCATATTCCCGCCCTGCCGTGGATCGTGATCGCCGGCCTCTTCGGCGTCGTCGGTTGGAAGCTGGGTGGCTGGCGCCTCGCCCTCCTGTCGGTCGGATTCATCCTCTACGCCTCCTTCGTCGGTGAACCTGCGAACCAGGCCGGAGCGGAGACCCGCTGGGACAAGACGATGATCACGCTGTCCGCTGTCCTGGTGGCCGTTCCGATCGCCGCCCTGCTCGGAGGCATCATCGGCCTGGTGGCTGCCAAGCGACGTCGGGTCGAACAGTTCCTGATCCCGATCATGAACCTGACACAGGCCTTCCCGCACTTCACCTTCCTGATCCCGATCGGCGTGTTCATCGGCGTGTCCCACAAGGCCGGCGTCATCGCCACGATCGCCTACGCCATCCCACCGATGGCCCGGGTGACGATCCTCGGCATCCAGGGAATCTCGAGTGAGGTAATCGAAGCGGGAATCATGGGCGGCTGCACGCGCCGGCAGATGCTTTGGAAGGTGGAACTACCCGCCGCCCGCCAATCCCTGCTGGTCGGAATCAACCAGGTGGTCATGGAGTGCCTTGCCATGGTCGTGATCGCCTCGTTCGTCGGCACCGCCGGCCTGGGACAGGACCTCCTGTTCCGACTCACGGGACTCCACATCGGAGCCGGAACGGAGATCGGGATCGCCATCGTCGTCATGGCCATCACCCTGGACCGGCTCAGCCAGGGGTTGGGTCGGCTCCAGCCAACCCACCACCCAGAGGGCGCGCCCTTCTGGAAGCGCCACCCGTACCTCCTGGCCTCGGGAGCCGTGGTGGTGGGCGGCCTCCTCCTGGCCCAGGCCTGGGATGCGGCCTTCCGCGTACCCAACTCGTGGATGCGGGGCCATGAGGCCTTCTGGGAATGGCTCGTGGACAACGGCAAGAGCGACGTGGCGTTGTGGCACCTGTCCGGGGGTCGGTGGCTGGTGCCCTTCCTGGCCGCCATCGCAGTCGCCGGATGGAGGGCCTGGGACACCCGGCGCTACCGCTGGCTCATCACCGCGGCCGCCCTGGCCTTGGTGGGATGGTCCGTCGACCTGTTCGACTTCCTGCACCTGTCCGTCAGGCCATGGATCTACGTCTTCGTAGCGGCCGGCCTTGTCGCTCTGATGTACGGCGCCTCGGCGCGGACCCGGCTGCTGGCCCAGGCCTCCGGGGATGTCGGCTCCCACGGCGAGGCGGCCACCCAGACCCGACAGTCGCTTCGCTTCACCTGGACGGCGGCCATGACGGTGATCGTGGCGCTCGGCTGGGTGACCCTCCGAACCATCGACGAGTCCTTCACCTTCAACGTCCGCAACTACACCATCGCCTTCCGGGATGTCCTCGAGTCCTGGGTGCTGCTGCCCATGCGCGACGCCTTCCTCACCATTCCATGGGTGGGCCTCGTCCTGCTCTTCGGTGTGGTCGGATACTTCATCAACGGTCGCCGACCAGCCCTATTGGCCGCAGGCATGATCGCCTTCATCTCCCTCGCCGGGTTCTGGTGGCAGGCCATGTGGAACTTCTACCAGCTGACCTTCGCCGTGTTACTGGCCATCATCTTCGGCGTTCCGTTCGGGATCTGGGCAGCGACCACGGCGCGACGCAACGCGGTGGTACAGGTGCTCCTCGATTTCTTCCAGACCTTCCCGTCGTTCGTCTACCTGTTCCCAGCCATCATGTTCTTCGGCGTCTCCGAAACGGCGATCATCGTCGCCGTGGTCCTCTCCGCATCCGTGCCGGCCATCCGCTACACGATCTTCGGCATCCAGAACGTGCCGAAGCCGCTGATCGAAGCGTCCACGATGGCTGGCTGCACCCGGCGGCAGACCCTCTGGAAGGTGAAGTTGCCCATGGCCGTGCCGGAGATCATGCTCGGCATCAACCAGACGATCATGTTCGGCCTCTTCATGGTGATGATCGCCGGACTCATCAAGACCACCGGACTGGCCCGGGAGCTCATCGAGGCCCAGCCCAACATCGACAGCGGCCGGGCCATAGTCGCAGGCATCGCCGTGGCCTGCATCGGCATGTCAATCGACCTGCTCATCTCCGAGTGGTCCGACAAGCGCAAGAAGCAACTCGGCCTGATCGAGGCCTAGACAGCCACGCTCCGCTTCGCCAGCCAACCCCGACCGACCAGCCAACCAACCCACCAACCCACCAACCCACCAACCGGAGCACCACAATGACCCGCGTCGCCATCATCGGAGCCGGCCCCAGCGGCCTGGCCCAACTACGTGCCTTCGCCTCAGCCGAAACCGGCGGCACCGAGATCCCCGAAATCGTCTGCTACGAGAAGCAGGAGGACTGGGGAGGCCTCTGGAACTACACGTGGCGCACGGGGGTGGACGAGTACGGCGAGTCGGTCCACGGGTCCATGTACAGGTACCTGTGGTCCAACGGCCCCAAGGAATGCCTCGAGTTCGCCGACTACGGATTCGAGGAACACTTCGGAAAGCCCATCGCCTCCTATCCCCCGCGGGAGGTCCTCTGGGACTACATCAAGGGCCGCGTCCAGAAGAGCGACGTGAGGCGGTTCATCCGGTTCCGCACCGCTGTGAGAAGCGTCTCGTTCGACGATGCAACCGGGCAGTTCACCGTCACCAGCCACGACCTGGTGAACAACCAGACCTCGTCCGAGGAGTTCGACTTCGTGGTGGTGGCATCCGGCCACTTCTCGGTCCCCAACGTTCCGCACTACCCGGGCTTCGAGAAGTTCCTGGGCCGCATCCTCCACGCACACGACTTCCGGGATGCCGTGGAGTTCTCCGGCAAGGACGTCCTCATCGTCGGAGCCAGCTACTCGGCGGAGGACATCGGCTCCCAGTGCCACAAGTACGGGGCACGGACGGTCACCTGCACCGCCAGGAGCGGGCCCATGGGCTTCGACTGGCCGGACTCCTGGGCCGAGGTTCCAATCCTCACCCACGTCGACGGGAAGACCGTCCACTTCGCGGATGGCGGGTCGAAGGACGTGGATGCCATCATCCTCTGCACCGGATACAAGCACCACTTCCCGTTCCTGCCCGACGAACTTCGCCTGGAGTCCAGGAACCGCCTCTGGGTATCCGGTCTCTACAAGGGCGTGGCGTGGGAGGCGAACCCCCGGCTCCTCTACCTGGGCATGCAGGACCAGTACTACACGTACAACATGTTCGACGCGCAGGCCTGGTGGGCCCGCGATGTGGTACTGGGACGCATAGAGCTGCCCTCGGCTGCCGAGATGGCGGCCGACAGCGCCGCCTGGCTGGAGCGCGAGGAGGCCCTGGGGACCGCCTACGAGGAGATCGACTTCCAGGGCGACTACACACAGGAACTCGTCGACGCCACCGACTACCCGGACTTCGACATTCCCGAGGTGAACCGGATGTTCAAGCAGTGGAAGGACGACAAGAAGGCCGACATCATGAACTACCGGGACAAGGGCTTCCGATCGACCCTCACCGGCACGATGGCCCCCGTCCACCACACCCCGTGGATGGAGGCGATGGACGACTCGATGGCGACGTACCTCCTGGACGAGGCACCCGAGGGCGGCGGCTGAGCCAGACCCCGTGGCCATTCACGTCAGATCGTTCTCCCCCGCCGACAGGACCCGTGTGGCCCGGCTCTGGGAGGCCTGCGGGCTGACGAGGCCATGGAACGACCCGTACCGCGACATCGACCGCAAGCTGGAACGGGACGCTGAACTCCTCCTGGTGGGCGAGGCGCCGGCCGACCAGCCTGCTGATGGCACGACGAAAGCAGGAAAGGTGATCGCCACCGTCATGGCCGGCTACGACGGTCACCGGGGCTGGATCAACTACCTGGCCGTCGACCCTGACCACCGGGGAGAGGGGCACGGCCGGGCGATGATGGAAGCCGCCGAAACCCGGTTGCTGGCCCTCGGATGTCCAAAGGTCAACCTCCAGGTCCGTACCGACAATTCCGATGCCGTGGCCTTCTACGAGGCGCTCGGATATTCGGTGGACCCGGTCGTATCGATGGGGCGGCGCCTG
>DUAC01000155.1:3438-8742 GCA_012961035.1 Acidimicrobiia bacterium | reverse complement strand
CCGGCGGGAGTCCATCCTGCGACTATGCCGACATGTGATCGCGCAGCCAGGGCTGCCGGCGGAGAGAGGGGACACTGATGCAACTGGGACTCAGCCTGGGCTACTGGGGCGCCCAACCACCTACGGACCTGGTTCCACGCGTGCAGGAGGCCGAACGCCTCGGCTATGACGCCGTATGGACAGCCGAATGCTGGGGGTCTGACGCCTTCTCGCCGCTCGTGTTCCTCGCCGCCCACACCGAACGGATCCGACTCGGGACGGGAATCGTGCAGATGTCCGCACGAACGCCAACGGCCACGGCGATGCACGCCGTCACCCTCGACCACCTCTCCAATGGCCGCCTCATCCTCGGCCTGGGAGTGTCCGGGCCCCAGGTGGTGGAGGGCTGGTACGGACAACCCTCGAATCGTCCGCTGGCCCGGACCCGTGAGTACGTGGAGATCCTCCGCAGGGCGTTCCGACGCGACGACCACCTCTCCTTCGAGGGAGAATTCCATCAGCTTCCCTACACAGGAGAGGGATCCACCGGCCTGGGGAAACCCCTCAAGGTCATGACCCACCCGTTGCGGGCCGACCTCCCGATCTTCATCGGTGCCGAAGGCCCCAGGAACGTCACCCAGACGGCCCAGATCGCCGACGGCTGGCTGCCGCTCTACTACTCGCCGTACCGCCAGGAGGTGTACGCCGACCAACTGGTTGACCGGCCTGACCACTTTGAGATCGCCCTGAACCTGGCCGTCACAGTCACCGAAGACGATTCCCCCGACTCCATATCTGGCGCGCTGGCCCCCGTGAAGGCCATGCTCGGCTTCTACGTCGGGGGCATGGGGGCCAAGGGCCAGAACTACCACACGAAGCTCATGGCCCGGATGGGCTTCGAAGCCGAGGCGCACCAGATCCAGGACCTCTTCCTGGAAGGCCGCCGCGACGAGGCCGTCGCTGCGGTGCCCGACCGCTTCGCCGACGAAATCTCGCTGGTCGGCACACCCGACCGAATTCGCGACCGGCTGCACGCCTTCGAGGAGAGCCCGGTGACCATGTTGAACGTTGCGCCACGCTCCAGCGATCATCTACGCCAGGTGGCCGAGCTGATCCTGGCCTGAACACGCCGGTCGCCGATTCCGGCTACAGGCAGGATCGGACGCCAGCCACTGATTCCGGCTACGGGCGGGAACCGACCCCAACCATCGATTCCAGCCACCGATTCCCGCTGAAGGCAGGTTCCGGTGGCTTTTCAGGTTCCGGACCGTGGACGCGGTGTAGTTTGCGCGCCGTGCCGACGGGCCGTGGGGCCACCATCCGTGCGGCGGTATGCCGCGGCGTCGGCCTGCCACCGAGTATCGAGGAACTCCATCTCGACGCGCCCGGCGCAGGCGAGGTACGCGTGGTCGTGGAGGCCTGCGCCGTATGCCACTCCGACCTGAGCTATGTGGACGGAACATGGCCGACCACATTCCCGCTGGTCCTGGGCCACGAGGCCGCCGGACGCATCGCCGAGACCGGCAGCGGCGTGGACGACCTGGCCACCGGTGATCCGGTCCTCGTCTCCCTCATCCGGACCTGTGGCGAATGTCGGGCATGCAGGAGGGGACATGACGTGGTCTGCAGCGGCGAGTTCGCACTCTCCACCTGCAGCCCCCTGTCCGATGCCGACGGCAACCGCATCCCCCAGGGCCTCAACGTGGCCGGCTTCGCCACCCAGGTCGTGGTCCACCGTTCGCAGGTGACCCTGCTCCCCGACGACGTGGACCTTGTCGAGGCATGCCTCCTGGGCTGCGGGGTCCTGACCGGTTCGGGAGCCGTGACCAACACCGCCGGAGTGTCGGAGGGCGACGCCGTGGTGGTCGTGGGCTGCGGGGGGGTCGGTATCGGCGCCATCCAGGCCGCCCGCATCGCCGGTGCCGCGACGATCGTCGCCGTTGATCCCATAGCCGGCAAAAGGGAGGCGGCGAAGAGGTTTGGCGCCACGCACGTGTTGGATCCGACCGTCGATGACCTCGCCGCCGCCGTCACCGCAGCGACGGGTGGGCCACTCGCCGACCACCTGTTCGTGACGACAGGTGCACACGCCGCCCTCGCGGGCGCCATCGACATCGTGGCCCCGATGGGCAATCTGGTGATCGTCGGCATGCCGGCCGACGACTTCACCATCCAGGTCGCCCCCAGCTGGCTGGCCGCCGCCAACAAGTCGATACTCGGCTCGAAGCTGGGAACGTCGAGGCTGGCCGTGGACGTGCCGGCGTTGATCGACCACCACCGCGCCGGGCGACTGGACCTGACCGGCATGGTCACCTCCACCCATCCGCTGGCGGACCTGGCGGTCGCCTTCGACGAGGTGCGCAGCGGCGAAGTCCTGCGGACCGTGATCCTGCCAAACTCCTGTGCAGGTGCCCGGGCATGAAGGTCACCAGCATCCAGACATTCGTGGTCGGCAACCCACCGCCGCGCCACGGTGGGCGGTACTTCATCTTCGCCAAGCTGACCACCGACTCCGGGATCGACGGGATCGGAGAGGCCTACGTGGCGACCGTCGGGCCCCACCTCGTGGCGGACATGCTGGTCGACGTTGCCGAACGCCACCTGATCGGCCACAGCCCGTTCGACGTGGAGTCGTTCTGGCGGAGGGCCTACGGAAGCGGCTACGCCCTGCGGCCGGACCCGACGCTCTGCGGGGTGATGAGCGCACTGGAGATCGCCTGCTGGGACATCATCGGCAAGGAGACCGGCCGACCCGTCTACGACCTACTGGGCGGACGGGTCCACGAAGCACTACGTACCTACACCTACCTCTACCCGGAGGACGAGGACGCATACGCCCCCAAGGACGGTCCGAACCTCTACACGGATCCGGAGATGGCGGCCGAGGCGGCCGTCCGGGCCGTCGACCTGGGCTTCACCGGGGTCAAGTTCGATCCCGCCGGCCCGTACTCCGTGTTCGATGGTCGCCAACCCTCCCTGGAACGCCTGGAGCTGTCCGAGCGCTACACCAGCGCCATCCGCGAGGCGGTCGGGAACCGGGCCGACCTGCTGTTCGGAACCCACGGCCAGTTCACCCCATCCGGCGCCCTGCGCCTCGCCCGCCGCCTGGAGGCCTACGACCCGCTGTGGTTCGAGGAGCCGGTCCCGCCTGACGACCTCGACGGCATGGCCCGGGTGGCCGCCGGCACCACCATCCCCATTGCCACCGGCGAACGGCTGACCACGGTCTCCGAATTCGCCGCCGTCCTGCGGGCGGGTGCGGCGTCGATCCTGCAACCCGACCTGGGACGCAGCGGCGGAATCCTCCAGGGCAAGAAGATCGCCTCCATCGGCGAGGTCCACCAGGCCCTGCTGGCGCCCCACTGCTACTGCGGGCCCGTGGTAGCTGCGGCCAACATCGCCCTCGCCACCTGTTCGCCCAACTTCCTGATCCTGGAATCAATCGACCGTTGGGACGGGTTCCATGCGGACCTACTCGAGACGCCGATCCGATGGGAGGACGGCCAGGTCATCCCGTCCACCCAGCCGGGCCTCGGCGTGGTCCTGAACGAGGAGGTGGCCAGGGCGCACCCGTACGAGGGGGATGAACTCCACCTGACTCCCGAGGACGTTCCGATGCCGTTCGGGGAGGACCTGTGAACCTGCCAGATGAGGCCAGGGGCACAGTCGGACGGACCGTCGGCCCGCTGAGAGGGACAAGCACCAGGCCGATGGGAGGCTGACCATGGGCCAGACGCGCCGGGGACGGTTGAGCGGCCGATCCAAGAAACGGGACCCGGTCGCAGCACAGCCCCCGTGGAGCCAGCCCCGCATGCGGTTCGACCCGCTGCGCGCCGTATCCGAGGACGAGCTGGATGCAATCCACCGTGCATCGTTGCGGGTACTCGCCGAGACCGGCATCGACTTCCTGGACGAAACCGCACTCCGCCAACTGGCCGACGCCGGATGCGACGTGGACGGGAACCGGGTGCGGTTCGACCCCGAGCTGGTCATGTCGCTGGTCGCAACGGCACCGTCGAGCTTCACCCTCCACGCACCCAACCCGGCCCGGAACCTGCACATCGGCGACGACGTCATCACCTACACGAGCGTCGCCAGCCCGCCGTTCGTGACCGGCCTGGGTCGCGACCGTCGCAACGGCAACCGTGAGGACTACCGGAACCTGCTCAAGATGGGCCAGGTCCTGAACTCGATACACACGGTCGCCGGCTACCCGGTGGAACCCATGGACCTCCACCCGTCGGTCCGCCACCTGCACGCCACCCACGACATGCTCACCCTGTCGGACAAGGTCCCGTTCGTTTACAGCCTCAGCCGACAGCGCAACGTCGACGCGATCGAGATGACCCGCATAGCCCGCGGGGTGGACCAGGCCACGATCAGCGACGAGCCGTCGCTCTACTCGGTGATAAACGCCAGCACGCCACTGCGCTACGACACGGTGATGCTCCACGGCATCCAGGAGATGTCAGCCAGCAACCAGTGCATCGTCATCACCCCGTTCACCCTCGCCGGTGCGATGGCCCCGATCACGGTGGCCGGCGCACTGGTGCTCCAGAATGCCGAGGCCCTGGCCGGCATCTCCTACACGCAGGTGGTACGGGCCGGTTCCCCGGTCATCTACGGCGGGTTCACGTCCAACGTCGACATGCGATCCGGCTCCCCCGCCTTCGGCACCCCCGAGTACTGGAAGGCCTGCCTGGTCGGCGGACAGCTGGCCCGTCGCTACGGGTTCCCGTACAGGTCCTCGAACGTCAACGCCTCCAACAGTGTCGACGCCCAGTCGGCCTACGAGAGCGTCATCGCCATCTGGGGAGCCGTCATGGGCGGCGTGAACCTTCTCCTGCACGGCGCCGGTTGGCTGGAGGGCGGCCTCCTGACCTCCTACGAGAAGATGGTCATCGACGCAGACATCCTGAACATGGTGACCGAGATGCTCCAACCGATCACCGTGGACGACGCCTCACTCGCTATCGAGGCCATCGCCGAGGTCGGGCCGGCCGGACACTTCTTCGGAACCCAGCACACCCAGGACCGCTACGCCACCGAACACTTCCAGCCCATGGTCTCGGCCTGGTCCAACTTCGAGACCTGGGACGAGGGCGGCAGGCTGGAAGCCCACCAACGGGCCGAGACGCTCGCCCACCAGGTCATCGACGCCCACGTGGATCCGCCCATGGACGCCGCCATCCGAACCGAGCTGGACGACTTCGTGGACCGGCGGGTCGCCGAAGGCGGCGTAGAGACGGACTACTGAAGCCCGACGCCTGGACCATCCGGCACGACCGGTGCGACAGGTGCGACCGGCTTCAGCGCCGACCAGCT
>DUAC01000155.1:0-3425 GCA_012961035.1 Acidimicrobiia bacterium | reverse complement strand
CCAACCACTCAGCCAGCCAACCACTCAGCCACACAACCAGGGGCCCAACCATGAAGAGCACTGCACAGGTAGTGGTGATCGGTGGCGGCGTGATCGGCGCCAGCGTCCTCTACCACCTCACCCGGGCCGGCTGGACCGACGTGGTCCTGCTGGAACGGCGGGAGCTAACCGCCGGGTCCACATGGCACGCAGCGGGCGGCATGCACACCATCAACGGCGACCCCAACGTGGCGGCCCTGCAGCGCTACACGGTGCAGCTGTACGAGGAGTTGGAGAAGTCCTCAGGCGTGTCGTGCGGGGTGCACCTCACCGGAGAGGTGATGCTGGCCGACAACGAGGACCGGATGGACTGGCTCCGCATGGTGCATGCCCGCGGCCGCTACCTGGGCATGGAGACCGAGCTCATCTCGGTGGCCGAGGCAGCCCAGAAGGTCCCGTTCCTGGTCGAGGAACACTTCGTCGGCGCCCTCTGGGACCCGGTGGGAGGCCACGTGGACCCATCAGGCGTCACCCACGCCTACGCCACTGCGGCCCGCATGTCCGGCGCCGAGGTGTACCGCAACACGTGGGCCTACGACATCGTCGCCAACTCCGACGACACGTGGGACGTCGTGACCGAACAGGGCACCATCACCTGCGAGCACTTCGTGAACTGCGGAGGCCTCTGGGCACGGGAGGTGGGCCGGATGTGCGGCCTGGAGCTGCCCATCCTCGCCATGGAGCACCAGTACCTGGTAACCGAACAACTACCCGAGATCGCCCCGTGGCTGGAGGAGACCGGGGGCCACGGCGTGGGAGCCATCGACTTCGGTGGTGAGATCTACACCAGGGCCGAGGCCGGAGGCCTGCTCCTGGGCACCTACGAGAAGGCATGCGTGCCCTGGTCCACGACCGAGACGCCCTGGGACTTCGGATCCCAGCTCCTCACCCCTGACCTGGAGCGGATCGCTCCGTCGCTGGCGGCCGCATTCGAGCACTTCCCGATATTCGCCGACGCCGGCATCAGGAACGTGGTGAACGGACCGTTCACCTTCGCCCCCGACGGGAACCCGCTGATCGGACCCATCCGGGGCCAGCGCGGCCACTGGGTGGCCTGCGGGGTGATGGCCGGCCTCAGCCAGGGCGGCGGCGTGGGCCTCGCCATGGCCAACTGGATGACCACCGGCGATCCCGGCTTCGACGTCTGGGGCATGGACGTGGCCCGGTTCGGCGACTGGACCACGCCCTCGTACACGAAGGCGAAGGTCATGGAGAACTACAGCCGACGCTTCTCCATCTCGTTTCCGAACGAGGAGCTACCTGCGGGACGGCCCCTGCACACGTCGGCGATCCACGACCAGTTGGATGCGGCGAACGCCGTCTGGGGAGCGAGCTACGGCCTCGAGTATCCGCTGTGGTTCCAGCGGCCGGGAGCCGAAGCGGTGGAGCAGGTCACGTTCCACCGGTCCAACGCCTTCGACGTGGTCGCCGAGGAGGTCCATGCGACACGCACGGGGGTGGGCCTTCTGGAGACCACCGGCTTCGCCAAGCACGAGTTCACCGGCCCGGGCGCCCGCGCCTTCCTGGAACGGACCATGGCCAACCGCATACCGGAACCCGGTCGGATGGCCCTCACTCCCATGCTCAACCATCAGGGCATGCTGATCGGTGACTTCACGGTTGCGACCATCTCCACGACGACCGACCCGACCGATGGGTCCGAGGGCCCGGAGAGGTTCCTGGTCTTCGGGTCGGGAGCCGCCGAGGGCCATCACGAGCGTTGGTTCCGATCGCAGCTCCCGCACACCGGTGACCGGGTGGCCTACCGACCGCTCTCCCATGAGATGGCAGGACTCTCCATCTCCGGTCCGGCGGCCCGCCAGGTGCTTGCGTCGCTGACCGACATGGACGTCTCCAACGACTCCTTCCGGTTCCTGGACGTGCGCAGGATGGACCTGGGAATGGTTCCGGCGCTCGTGGCCCGGATCAGCTTCACCGGCGACCTGGGCTACGAGTTCTGGGTCCCGGCCTCCCTCCAGCAACGATTGTTCCAACTGCTCACCGAAGCCGGGGAACCCCACGGGATGCGGCTGTTCGGGCTGAGGGCACTGGATTCGATGCGCTTCGACAAGGGCTTCGGTGCCTGGGCGAGCGAGTACCGGCCCGTCTACACGCCGTGGGAGGCTCGCATGGACCGGTTCGTGAAGCTGGACAAGGGCGATTTCATCGGACGGGAAGCCGCTGCTGCCTCGCTGGCCGCCGGCCCCGAGCGACGGCTCTGCCTACTCGACGTCGACGTCGACGGTGCCGACGCCCTGGGCGACGAGCCCATCTGGCACGACGGGGAGGTCGTGGGTTGGGTCACGTCGGGCGGCTACGCCCACTGGTCGGAGGTCTCGTGTGCCCTCGGATACCTGCCGGTCGCCCTGACCGGAACCGACTCACCGTCCACGGGCTTCGAGGTGGAGGTGCTGGGTGTCCGGCGGGCCGCCACCCGCCTGGACGAGCCGTTGTTCGACCCCTCGGGTTCGCGCATGCGATCCTGAAGCCCACCGACCCGACACCGCCAGACAAGACGAAGCCACCAGGAAGAACAGGACCCTCGAAGCCATGATCAGGTTCCGAACACGGACGCAGCCACGATCCTGGCCGCAGGCACGACCATGTGACCCGGACCGGCGCGGCACGGAGCGTGCAACACCATGAGCGGCCACCCGACCGTCAGGGACGACCCCGACGATGTGATGGTGCGGCGGGCGGCGACCGTCGGCCACCGCATGGCGATGGGCCCCGGCGAGCCGGCCCTTACCGAGTGGGCGGCTGCCGGCCTGGCCCTACCGGACGAGACGGCGATGATGCGCTACCGACTGGACCGCATCGTCGCCCAGATGGCCGACGACGACCTCGACGGGATCCTCCTCTTCGATCCGATGAACGTCATGTACGCCACCTACGCCCCGAACATGCAGGTCTGGCTCCTCCACAACCAGGCCAGGTATGCGTTCGTGGGGGCCGACGGTCGTCTGGTCCTGTTCGACTACCCCGGCTGTGGGTTCCTCTCCGCCCACAACCCCTTCATCCACGAGGTCCGTCCGGCTACGACGTTCACCTACTTCCTGTCCGGTGGCAGGACCGACGAACAGGCCGGCGACTTTGCCGCTGAGATCTCCGACCTCCTGGCCACACATGGTGGCGGCGGCCGACGGCTGGCACTCGACTCCTCGACGACCCTGGGCGTCACCGCACTGCAGGACACGGGAATCAGCCTCGTGGAAGGCACCCGGGTCATGGAGGAGGCCCGCAAGGTCAAGGGACCCGACGAGATCACCGCCATGCGATGCTCGCTGGAGGGCACCCGCGTGGCCTGCGGGAAGATGTTCGAGGCCATGGCACCCGGCATGAGCGAGAACCAGGTCTGGGGCGTGCTCTGGGCCGAGATGCTGGCC
>DUAC01000154.1 GCA_012961035.1 Acidimicrobiia bacterium | reverse complement strand
CACCGCTGCCGTGGACCACGGCCACGGGACGGGCACGGGCCTGTCCAACAACAAGTTGCTGATGTGGGTGTTCCTGGGATCGGAGTGCCTGCTCTTCGGTGGCCTCATCTCCACCTACCTGATCTACCGCAGCCGCTATGCCGATGGTCCGGCACCCGGCGACATCTTCGACATCCCGTTCACCTCGGTCAGCTCGTTCGTCCTGCTCATGAGCTCGCTCACGATGGTGCTCTCGTTGTCTGCCCTGCAGCGTGGCGACATCCGCAACAACCGGGTGTGGCTGCTGGCCACGGCGTTGCTCGGTTCGTTGTTCATCGGCGGCCAGGTGTACGAGTTCACGACCTTCCTGCGGGAGGGCCTGGGCTACACGACCAGCCCGTTCTCCTCGGCCTTCTTCACCCTCACCGGCTTCCACGGCATCCACGTCAGCCTCGGCATCGTGATGCTGGTGTCGCTGCTCATCGCGTCGTTCCGGGGGACTCTCACGAAGGAACGGTCCGAGACCGTCGAGATCGTCGGCCTCTACTGGCACTTCGTGGACGTGGTGTGGATCTTCATCTTCACCGTCATCTACCTGGTGCCATCACCCACCAGCTGATCCGGGAGCCGACGCCATGAACACCACCACCCAGAACGTCGATACCCACGAGGGCGGCCACGACCACCCGACCGATGCCAAGTACATCCGGGTGGCGATCGTGCTCGGCATCGTCACGGCCCTGGAGGTGGCGACCTACTTCGTCAACATCCCCGGGGCGATCCTCATCGCCCTGCTGTTGGGGATGATGGTCTTCAAGTTCTTCTACGTGGCTGCCTGGTTCATGCATCTGCGGTTCGACAGTCCGATGTTCACGAAGTTCTTCGTGACCGGGCTGGTCCTGGCGACGCTCGTCTACGGCGTCCTCCTCACCGTCTTCGAGTTCTGGACCAAGGGCTGAGCGTCGGTCGCCCCCGGGCGGCTGACGCTTCTGGCTGTCCGGAGCGGCGGTGACCACCATCTCCGACGCCGTGCTCCCGCTGTTGGGGGCGATCGACCCGTGGGGGTGGCAGGCCCACCCGGAGGTCTGGTTTCTCGTCCTGGCGATCCTGGCCCTTGGCTGGTGGGCGGTCCGCGTGATCGGTCCGAGGGTCGTGCCGGCCGGCCAGCCGGTGGTGACGCCCTTCCAGCGGCGGGCCTTCGTGGCCGCCACGGTGCTGCTGCTGGCCTCGGCCGACTGGCCCGTTCACGACATCGCCGAGGCGCACCTCTACTCGGTGCACATGGTCCAGCACATGGCGATCACGTTCATCGTGCCGCCTCTCTACCTGTTGGCCATGCCGGCCTGGCTGGTCCGCCTCCTGGTGCTCGAGGGTGGGGTCGGCTCGCGGGTGGTGCGTCGGATGGCGCACCCGGTGGTTGCCGGCGTGGTGTTCAACGCCCTTGTGGCCATCACCCACTGGAGCGGCGTGGTGCAGCTCTCCTTCGACTCGGGCACGTTCCACTACTCGCTCCACATGATGCTGTTCCTCTCGGCGTTGCTCATGTGGGTGCCGGTGGCCGCGCCGATACCCGAGCTGCGGATCTCGCTGCCGGGCCAGATGATCTACCTGTTCCTGATGTCGATAATCCCGACGATCCCGGCTGCCTGGCTGACCTTCGCCGAGGGCGTCGTGTACAGGCACTACGACGATGGCTTCGAGATGTGGGGCGTGTCGGTCCAGTCCGACCAGCAGACGGCCGGCCTCATCATGAAGCTCCTGGGCGGCTTCTACCTGTGGGGGATCATCATCCTGAAGTTCATCGGGTATTCGCGGATCCATCACCGGGACGGCCAGATCATGCGGCCGGCAGATGGGCGGCACCTGGACCTCCAGCGTCGGGTCGTCGAGGCTGAACCGGTCGAGTAGCGGTTCGACTGCGACGCTAGGTTCGGGGTCGTGATCGACATCCGGCTGCTCCGTTCCGATCCCGATTCCGTGAAGGCCGGGATCGCCCGGCGTGGCGAGGAGACTGCCAGCCTGGATCGTGTCATCGAGTTGGATTCCCGGCAGCGTGGCCTCGCCGAGGAGAGGGACCGGGTGCGTGGCGAGGTGAACGCCATCTCCAGGGAGGTGGGCGGACTGCATCGTGACGGTCGGGCTGAGGAGGCTGCAGAGCTCCAGGAGAAGAGCCGGACGCTGGGCGAGCGTGAGGAGGCCCTGGCCGCCGAGGCAGATGGTCTGGCGGCCGAGATCACCGAGATCCTGTTGCGGGTTCCGAACATTCCCTCTCCTGATTGCCCGGACGGTACGAACGAGGCCGACAACGTCATCACCCGCTACGAGCAGTGGGACGAGGACGCATACGGCGAGCACCAGCGTGTGCCCCACTGGGAGATTGGTGAGCAGCTGGGGCTCCTGGACGTGGAGCGCGGGACCAAGCTCTCCGGGTCCATGTTCGTGATGTACACGGGGATGGGGGCCACCCTCTGCCGGGCGCTCATCCAGTACGGCCTGGATCGCAACGCGGACGCGTACCGCGAGATGCGGCCGCCCACCCTGGTCAAGACGGCGACCATGGTGTCCACCGGGCACCTGCCGAAGTTCGCGGACGATGCGTACCACCTGGAGCGCGACGACCTGTGGGCCATACCGACCGCCGAGGTGCCGCTCACCTCGTTCTGCCGCGACGAGGTGCTCGACGAGGCCGACCTGCCCATGAAGCTCATGGCGCACACGTCGTGCTTCCGACGGGAGGCCGGTTCGGCTGGTCGTGACACCCGTGGCCTGTTGAGGGTCCACGAGTTCGACAAGGTCGAGCTTCTGGCCTATGCCACCGAGCAGCAGGCACCCGAGGTGCACGCCGACATCCTCGCCCGTGCCGAGGGGGCCATCACCGATCTCGGACTGTCATACCGGGTCCTGGACCTCTGCGCCGGAGACCTCGGCGGCTCGTCGGCCCGGACCTTCGACCTGGAGGTCTATGCCCCCGGGGTGGACCAGTGGTTGGAGGTCTCGTCGGTCTCCTGGTTCAGCGACTACCAGGCCCGACGGGCCAACGTGAGGTACCGCCCGGCGGAGGGAAAGGGCACGCAGGTGGTCAACACGTTGAACGGTTCCGGCCTTGCCGTGCCAAGGGTGTGGGCCGCTGTGGTCGAGACGCACCGCCGGCCTGATGGCACGATCGCCATTCCGGAGGTCCTGCAGCGCTACATGCGGGGCGCCACGCACATCGGCTGATCCGGCCCCGCCGGGGCCGGCCTTCCGGCTGCGGGTGTCCCAGGGTCCGGGTCCGCCCCCGGGGTTCAGGAACCGATCGCCAGGCCGACCAGGGCGGCGCCCAGGCCCAGCACCACCGTCGCCGCCACATGGCCCCCGACTCTCCGACGACCCTCGTCAGCCAGGGCCAGGGTGTCTGAGGCGAACGTCGAAAAGGTGGTCAGGGCGCCCAGCCCGCCCACCCCGACAACCAGCGGAACCGGCGCGCCGGCTCCCGTGAGCAGTCCCAGGAGGAGGGAGCCGGCAACGTTCACCAGGAGCGTTCCACGGTGGCCTCCGGGCCACCGGTCGGCGGCGAGGAAGCGGATGGCGGAACCGGCACCGGCCAGCCCGATGAATGCGATGGCGGTCAGCATGCGGGGCCTCCGATCCTGGAGCCCGCCGTACGCCCTGCGACCACGGCGGCCAGGCCACCCGCAACCGAGCACAGCACGTAGGCGACCGCCAGGGTGGTGTCGTCGGCCCGTATCATCTGCGCCGCCTCCACGGTGAAGGTGGAGAAGGTGGTGAGGCCGCCACACAGCCCGGTACCGAGCAGCAGACGGGTGGACCTGGGTACCTCCAGCCCGATGAGCAGGCCGAGCAGGGCGCACCCGACCAGGTTCACAAGCAGTACCGGCCACGGGAAGGTGGTACCGCCGACGCCGTCCAGAACGGCCCAGCGGAGGGAGGCACCCGCTGTTCCTCCCAGCGCCACCGCTGCGATCGGTGGCATCCTGACCATGGTCCGAACCCTAGGGCCGTGGAGCGATGCACCTCAGGTGTTTGCCGGACCCTGTTGCGACGTGTTGACTGCCCGGATGGACCTCAGCCGGGTACGCGAGACCTACGAGACCGTGGGCCTCGACGAGGCCGATCTGGCGGCCGACCCGGTCGCCCAGTTCCATCGTTGGTTCGGCGAGGTGGAGGCTGCCGGCTACTGGGAGCCCAACGCCATGGTCCTCAGCACCGTTACCGCCGATGGCTGGCCGTCGGCCCGCAACGTGCTGCTGAAGCGGATCGACGACCGCGGCTTTGTGTTCTTCACCAACTACACCAGCGACAAGGCCATCGAGCTGGACGCCGCCGGACGTGCGGCGTTGACGTTCAGCTGGACTGAACTGCGGCGTCAGGTACGCGTGGTCGGGACCGCCCAGCGGCTCACCGATGACGAGTCGGACCTCTACTGGAGGACCCGGCCACGCGGTAGCCAGTTGGGGGCCTGGGCATCGGACCAGAGCGTCGTCGTTTCCGGGCGGGCGGTCCTGGAGGAGGCGTTCGCGTCTGCCGAGGAGCGGTGGGCCGGCCGGGAGGTGGAGCGCCCGGAGCAATGGGGCGGCTTCCGGGTACGGCCTGATTCCGTGGAGTTCTGGCAGGGCCGACCCGACCGCCTGCACGACCGGATCCGGTTCTGTCGCAGCGGCGACGGCTGGGACGTGGAGCGCCGCTCCCCCTAGGAGGGGGTTTCGTCGGCGGTGGGTAGGTCCTGGATGGCGGCGGACAGCCCGTCGATGAGGAGCTCCAGGTGCTCGGAGCGCGGCGTGCCGTCGTGGTCTGACCAGTCCCGATGGTCGCGGTTCCAGCGGATGCTGGGTGGCAGCTCGACCTGTACGCCACCCCCGGCCGGATGGTTCACCGGGTTGTCCGGGTGCAGGCCCCGGAGGGTGCGGGGCATTGCGTCCACGTCGTCCACCACGCGGTACTCCTCGGGCAGCGTTTCCCGAAGATGGCCGGCCACGTGATGGGCCAGCGGACGGTTTGCGCCGCCTACCAGCACCGCCCAGAAGTCGTCGTGGCGTCCATAGCCGTGGATCGACATGACCGTGTCCACCTCCCTGAGGAAGGAGTCCAACTTCTCGGAGACGCCGGGGATGAAACGGATCGATGGCAGGTGTCGACGGGAGCCGTCGGGCTGGACCAGGGCGTAGAACGATGACCCGGTGCGGGCAGCCACCTCCCGGGCGACCACGTCGGTGGCACGCTCCAACCCACCTCCGTGAATGGCCAGGACCCCCACGGCCGACCTGATCTCCATCTCCTCGGATACGCCATCGACGGCCAGGAGATCAGCGAGGCTGGTGATCGGGGTAACGCCGACTGGTTCGGTGGCCTCTGGGGCGGTAGGTGTCATCGACGACGTTCGGCGATGGAGCCCCTGATGGCCCCGAAGGCAACCAGGGCCGCCACGACCGTGAGGAGGAGTTCCAGCGGGGTGGCCCAACGCCATGGCGTGTCCACCCAGTTGAGCATCCGGGCCGGCCAGCCGCCGACGAGTCGGCCGACAGGCAGCACCACGAGGTCCCCACGGTGGAACAGGCCTTCGGCCACCAGCCAGGCGCCGAGGAGGGCGATCCGGACGTTGCGCCGGGTCCGGGCGGTCAGCGCCGGCCCTATCCCCCAGACGGCGATGGTTGCGATCACCAGCCACAGGGCCAGGCCAAGGCGTAGGCCACCGATTCCGGCTGCCCAGTTGGCGAGGTGGGTCTGGAGGTCGGTGACCGCATCCACGATCCTGTTGGACGGCACCCCGGGGTTCCGGAGGATCCGGATCTCGTAGACCCCGTACACGACCAGGTAGGCGCCGCCCAGCATCAGGGCGATGGCGCTGATCCGGTCCACGTGTGGCAGCAGCCTCCGGAGGTGGCGGGCCATGCCGCCGCGTGCCACCGCCAGGGAGAGGGTCAACGAGGTGACCACGGCGGCCATGCCGGCGGCGTAGGCGAGGTAGACGAGGACGCCGTCGAGGAGGCCGTCCCGTCCGAAGCTGCCGGCCACGTGCAGGAGGAAGATGGGTGCAGCGCAGCCCACCGAGACGACCGCGTACGAGATCCCGAAGCCCAGGACCGACCACACCTCACGACCGCGGGGTCCCCGACCGACCTTGAAGAACGGGATCCTGACCCGGCGACCGGTCAGGAGGGCCAGCCCACAGGGGATGAAGGCGATGCCCAGGGCGACGGTCACCCACGGTGTCCTGGAGGCGATCGCCTCCTCGCTGACGATCGAGTTGACCGCCAGGCCGAGGGCCCCGAACACCAGCACGAAGGCCGCCGTGAGGGTGAGGCTCACCGACAGCCCACGCAGGACCTGTTCGGGTCGGGCCTCGTGGTCGGCGGTGTCGCGGCCCACGAAGTACCCGAGCCAGGTGGGGAGCATGGCGAACCCGCAGGGGTTCACGGCCGTGACGATTCCGAGCGTGAACGGCACGGCCAGGCCCACGTCGATCACGTTCGGCACCGGCGGAGGCGTCGTCTCACGAGAGGTACTCCAGGATCGCAGCTTCCAGGTCGGCGACGTCCAGGCGGCCGTGCCGGACGTGGGCGAGGATGCCGTTGGAGTCCACGAAGGCGGTCACTGGCAGCCCGACGGCTCCCAGTGCCACGGTGAACAGGCCCTCCGGGTCACGGCCCTGCAGGTAGGTGATGCCCAGTTCGGCCACCAGTTGGGCGGAACGGGTGGGGGAGTCGCTGACGTTGATGCCCAGGAATAGGACGTTCCCACCGAGTGATTCGTGGACTGCCTGGATCGTCGGCATCTCCTCCAGGCACGGCGCGCACCAGGTGGCCCAGAGGTTCACGAGCATCGGCTTCCCGTCACCGGCCACCAGGTCGGCGAGGCTCGTCTCGGACCCGTCCCAGAGTTCGAATGCCATGGTGGAGACGGGGTCGACGGGGACGGCCGCGGGTTCACCACCGGACGGGGAACAGGCGCCGGCCACGATGGACAGGGTCATCAGGATGGCGCCGGCGGGTCGTCTGGTCACGACGCCAGACCGTAGCCGGAGGCCCGGTTGGTGCCCACGGGCCGGGGCTCGCCGTGGCGTCACCCCGGCCCGTGCTTCTGGCGATCTTCGTGTCCCGGCTCCGCCGGCCCGGTGAGGGGGGGCCGGGCCGGCGGAGCCACTGCCGCTGGAGGGGCGGTTCAGGCGGAGAGCAGCTCGCGCTGCAGGCGCATCGGTATCGGCACCATGAGCACCTGGTCCTCGGGCCGGGGCACCTTCGATGGCCGTCCCCGGCGTCTCTTGCTGGTCAGGATGTGACCGTTCCGGAAGAGTTGGGCTCCCCACACGCCCCATGGCTCGCCACGTCGGATGGCGCCCTCGAGGCACGATTCCATGACGGGGCAGTCGGCGCATATCAGCTTGGCCTGGGCGATGTCACCGAGGTCGTCGGAGAAGAACACACCCGTGGGGACGCCCAGGCGGGCGCAGGCGGCCTGTTGCCGCCAGATCTCTGGTTCGTACATGAGTGCCTGCATGATCCTGCTTCCTTGTCTCTGTCTGTAGATGGGTCGGTAGTCGGAGGGTGGGCTGAAAAACGGAGAAGGCCGCCGGATTTCTCCGGCGGCCTCGGGGGTTGGTCTGCGTTCAGCTGTTCAGCTGTTCGCTCCCCGGGGCCGCTGGTGGATGGTCCAGAAACCGGTGGTCCGGAACACGGTCGTCATGGGCGTCGAATAGGCGACGTTCATCGACGTGTCCGGCTTCACGGACAGGTGGGCACGCGACGAGGACACGTGCGCGCCGGCCGGATGGCCGTGACGGTGGCAGTGGTGCTCGTGCATCGTGGGTCTGTTTCCGTGGGTTCCTGTGTCCTGTGGGTGGCTGATTCCACCCCTCCGGACGTCAACTCTAGGGTCGTCCGAACGCCCATTACTCAAGTGGACGGGGTGCCTGCCCGTCAAACGATTAAATCAGCTGGTCCGATACATGGCCTGACCTGCGACTTCGTCGCGCGTGGCGAGGCCCAGTATCCGCAGGTGTTCGAGGTGGGCGTACGTCTCGCTGGCCGCCATGTCCCCCCATGAGCGCTCCTTGAAGAGGCGCTGCATGAACGACTCCACGGTCCCGCTGCCCAGGTCGTCGCCGGCCCCGCGGATGGTCTCCAGACGCTCTTCGTGGTGGCCCAGGATGGCGTCCACCCGACCGACCACGTCGGTGAAGGGGTGCCCGTGGGCCGGCAGCACGTTGGTCACCCCCGGCAGCTCCTTCATGCGCTCCAGGGACCGGAAGAAGGTGGCCAGGGGGTCGTCCATGGGTCCGATGCCGTTGATGTGCGGGGTGATCGTGGGCAGCACGTGGTCGCCGGACAGCAGCAGTCCGTCCGCCGGGTCGAAGAGGCAGAGATGGTCGTGCGTGTGGCCCGGGGTGTGGACGGCCAGCCAGGTCCGACCACCCAGCGTGATCTCGTCGCCGTCGTCGACGGTGACCGATGGTTCCGGCACCTGCCACGACCGGGAGCCACCGGTCAGGTCCATCTCCGCCCACCTTCGGAGTTCTGCCGCCGGGGGTGGCGTACGGGTCGAACCCCACGGCGTGGGGCGGCTCATCATGGAACGGATCTTCTCCATGTGCTCGTCGTCGGCCAGGTCCAGATCGTCTGTACCGAGGTCATCGTCCATCGCGGCACCGAGCCACACCGACCGGAAGTCGGCGTGCGTCAGGACCCGGGTCCCGTGGTCGTCGCGCAACCGGTGGACGCCACCGAAGTGGTCCGGGTGGCTGTGCGTCACCACGGCCGTGTGTACGTGTTCGTAGCGGGCACCCACCTGGGCGAGGCGATCTCCTAGGGCCTCCCATGACTCGAGGCTGGGCAGCCCGGGGTCCACGACCGTGAAGCCGTCAGCGTCCTCGAGTGCGTAGCAGTTGACGTGGCCGAGGCCGGGCATCGAGATAGGGAGCTGGAACCGGTAGAGGCCGGGCGCCACCTCGGTCACGTCGGTTGACGCAGGCTCCTGCTCCTGGCGCATGGGCCTGGGGGCTTCCAGTTCGGAAGCAGTGGGAGCGGTCGCCTCGGTCACTGCGCCACCCTAGGAGGGGGTGGCGCCAATGGCCGAAGCGGCTGGTCAGGTCGCCGGCTCCGGGAAGAGGTGCTGCCTGTAGTGGCGCAGTTCGACCAGCGACTCGCGGATGTCGTCCAGTGCCCGGTGCCCACCGGACTTCTCGGGTGCCGATTTCAACACCTCGGGGTTCCAGCGTCGTGCCAGTTCCTTGATGGACGTGACGTCGACCGACCTGTAGTGGAGGAAGCCGTCGACCTCTGGGAGCCAGCGGACCAGGAACCGCCGGTCGGTACCAATGGAGTTCCCGCACAACGGCACGGTGCCCGGTTCGGCGATGTGCTCCCGGAGGAAGGCCAGGGTCGCCTCACCGGCTTCGGCCAGGGTGATGGTGGACGACTCGATGGCTTCCAGCAGGCCGCTCTTGGTGTGCATGGCCCGCACGAAGTCGCCCATTCGGTCGAGTACCTCGGACGGCTGGTGGACCACCAGGTCCGGGCCTTCGGCCACGACCTCGAGGTCGTCGTCGGTGACGAGAGTGGCGATCTCGACGATCACGTCGGAGTCGGGATCCAGCCCGGTCATCTCGAGGTCCATCCACGCCAGCACGCCGCCGAGCCTACGGCGTGGGCTACGACGGCCCCGGCTAGGGTCGCCGCCGTGCTGGAGATCCCCCTCGTCCGACTCGACGCCGACCTCCCCATGCCCACCTACGCGAAGGCCGGTGATGCCGGTGCCGACCTGGTGGCCGCCGAGGATTTCGTGCTGGCTCCGGGCGGTGGGCGGGCGCTGGTTCCCACAGGAGCGGCCATCGCCATCCCGCCCGGCTATGCCGGGTTCGTGCAGCCACGCAGTGGGCTGGCCCTGAAGCACGGTGTGACCTGTCTGAACTCCCCCGGCCTGATCGATTCGGGCTACCGGGGGGAGTTGAAGGTCCTGCTCGTGAATACCGATCCCACGGAGCCGTTCAAGGTGGTTCGTGGTGAGCGCATAGCCCAGCTGGTCATCAAGCGGGTCGAGGAGTGCCGGTTCGTGGCGGTCGACGAGCTGCCGGCGTCCGACCGTGGTGAGGGCGGCTTCGGCTCGACCGGCCGCTGAGCGGTGTCGGAACCCATGTCCGACGGCGCAGTCCGCTACCTACCCCCGCTTCCGGGTCACGACGAGGGAACCAGGGGCACGGTCACCAACCACCGCATGCGGGAGGTCACCGAGCAGGTGGCCCAGCGGGGCATCTGGGACGGCGGGGTCCTCGACGAGGTTCGGGCGCTGTTCGACTCGCTGGCCCCCGGATGGACGGCCACACGGGATCATCCGGCTCGGAGCGCTCCCCTGCTGGACGCTCTGGACCGGGGACGGGTCGAGGGTCGGACGGCCGTCGAGCTGGGTGCCGGAACCTGTATCTCCACCCGGCACCTCGTCGGACGCTTCGACCGTTACGTGGCCGCGGACCTCTCGCCTGTGATGCTCGCCCACGCAGTGGACGGGGCACCTCCGCTGATCTGCACCGATGCCTCGCGACTGCCGCTGGCCGATGGGGTGGTTGACGTGTTCATCCTGCAGAACATGCTCCTGTTCCCGGCCGAGATGGATCGCTGCCTGGCCCCCGGTGGCGCACTGGTCTGGGTGAACAGCCGTGGACCGGAGACACCTATCCACCTCTCGACTCCCGACGTGCTGGCCTCCCTGGGGGCTGCGAGCGGGGGGGAGTGGCGGGCGTTGGCCTCGAGGGTGGGCGAGGCCACCTGGGCGGTCGTGCGTCGGGCCTGAGCGCTGGTTCAGGCCCGCGGCGAGCTGATCCGGATGGTGCGACCGTCGCCGGTCAGGTCCACGACGATCTCGGTGTCGGTGATGCGGAACTCCACCACCACCTCGGAGCCGCCGCCGGTCATCTCCCTGGCGATCTCGTGGACCGAGGTCGCCAGGTCGCCTATGTCGCCCGGGTCTATCCGGTGGATCCGAAGGAGGGCCGCGAGGCCCACCCTGGACAGGTCGGCGAAGGCCCGGGACGGTGGCAGGCGCAGTGTGATCGTGTCCTGCTGGTCTGCCCCGGTCATGACCGGAGTCTCCCACCCCCGCCCCGATGGCGCGGGGTCAGGTCCACGTGCCCGCAGGTCTGGCGGTGACGGGTCGGCGTGGGACAACATGGCGGCATGGCCGTGCTGGTCGACGAGGCCATATGGCCCTGGCGGGGTGCCCGGTGGGCACACCTGGTGAGCGATGTGAGCGTCGCCGAGCTCCACGACTTCGCCGATCGCCTGGGCCTGCGCCGGATGTCGTTCCAGGGCGACCACTACGACGTGCCCGGGTCGGTAAGGGCGGAAGCCCTGGAGATGGGGGCCGAGGCGGTCCCGGGCCGTGACCTTGTGCGGCGCCTCCGGGGAGCCGGGTTGAGGCTGGCCTCGGCCGAGCGCCCGGGCCGCTGGGAGGAGGTGGGCCGTTGGACCGCAGCCGGGTCGTCACCCGACGTCGGGCGTGTCGTACCCGACGTCCTTGCCGGGGCCTTCCAGATGGTCGTGGCTGACTGGACCACGGCCGGCACGGTGGCATTCCGTCGACGCAGCGAGTCGGCGCTGGTGGTCGAGGACGATGCAGGCGTGTCGCTGGTCGGGTCGTTGCCGGACGGCGTTGAATCACGTCACCATGGTGACCGGATGGTCGAGTTGCTGGTCGTGGACGGTGGTGGATGGTGACCGGTCGTCGGATCCTCCTGGCGGTGCTGGTCATGGCCCTGCCGGCGCTGGGCTGTGCCGGTGACCGACCGGTGGAGCCACCGGCATCGGTCGCCGAGGAGCCGACCACGACCACTCTGGGGCCGGAGTCGGACGTCGTGACCAACGGCTGGGTGCAGGTGGGCGACAGGACCTTCGACCTGGCCTTCACCTGTTATGCACCCGGGCCGGGCGACGTGGTGGCGATCGGGGTGGGTGGGCACCCGGACAACGGCCAGCCCGTAGAGGCGCTCATCCAGGGGTTCCTCGGCCAGCCGTACGTCGGTGTGACCGTCGGGGGCTCGGTCCTCTACGAGGCGACCTTGGACGGCCCCCTGGAGGTGTTCGTCCACGACGGGACGATCAGTGCGGGAGCGATCGAGTGGACCCGCGGCCTGGACCTGGGGTCCGGTCTGGGCGAGAGGGTGGGGTACGGGGCGGTCTTCGTGAGTTGTGCGGAGTACGAACACGACCTGCCCGAGGGCTACTGACCGGTCCGGGCGGTCCGTGGGGAGGGTCCGTCAGGAGGACGGGCAGCCGCCTAGTTCCTCCGCCCAGGGGAGGCGGCCGGCCCAGAGCCTGGTGACCTGCACGCCGTTGGTGAGGAACATCACCCTGTAGGTGGCATCGGCGACGTCCTTGGGGATGTATGCGAGCAGGTTTCCGGAACCATCCGGGAGGGGGGTCGTGTGGATGCGCTCCCCGAACATCTCGCGGATGCGGTCCTCGGTGTTACCGATGCCGGCTCCCGAACGGGTGGTGATGGTGCGGGTGTCGACGTCGACGCGCTCGACGGTTCCCGCCACGACCCAGAAGGTGAGACCTGCCTGGCCGTCGTCGGGCGTGACCAGGTAGCAGTGTCCGATTCTTGTGACCGGTGTGAACCGGCTTCCGGCAGCCACCTGGGCGTCGTGGACGGTCATGCCGAACATGATCCGGTCGATTCCGACGGTGCTGACCGATGAGGTGGCGTCCAGCGTCGGCCTCCCCAGGTCATCGATTGGTGCCAGGGTGCCGAGCGGTCGGGGTGGGATGGTGGCGGCCGGCGCGACCCGGATTGTCGTCGTCACGGCCACCAGCGTGGGCTCGGCGTCGGGGTCGTCTGCCCCCGGGCTGACCGACCCCATGGCTTCGGGCGCCGCCGTGGTGGAGGCGGTCGCCACCAGGATCGGATCCGCTGGCCCGCTGCCGCCTCCCAGCCCGAAGAACAGCACGGCCATCACCGTGGCGATCGCCAGGAAGCCGACGAGCAGGGTCCGCATCGCCTCAGGCTATTCGGAGCCCGGCGGGGCGCCGTGCAGGGGCCGCCGCCCGCTGGTCCCTGCCATGTGGTGCACTGGCTGCATGCGCTACCTGGTCGTCGTCGGAGCCCTGGCGCTGCTTGCCGGGGCGTGCGGCTCGTCCCGGGAGGCTGCTCCGGTGACCACCGCTCCGGTCATCAGCACCACCACGCCCGGTCCGCATCCGACCCGCGCATCGACGACGAGCACCACGACGACCTCGCTGACCTCCACGACCTCGACGACGACCACGACGTCGACGACGACCACGACCAGCCGCCCTCCTGGTCCCACGGCGATCGAGTGCGTTGCCGACCTTGCGATCGGACTACGTGTCGGACAGGTCCTGCTCCCTGTGGTCGACCAGGCAGGGCTGGCCGTCGTCGCCGACCTGGCCGGCCGGGGCCTGGTGGCGGGTGCAGTGGTCATCGGCTCGCCGGGCGACGGCTTCCCCGCGGCGGTTGCAGCGGTCCAGGAGGCGTCGGCCACCGGGCCGGTGGTGATAGCCGTGGACGAGGAGGGCGGCACGGTCCAGCGCTTCGGTGCACTTCTTGGCGAGCTCCCGTCGGCCGCCCGGATGGGTGCCATGTCGATCGGTGACGTACGGGAGCTGGCCCGGGAGAGGGCCGTCGCCATCGGCGCCCTGGGAGTGACCGTGAACCTTGCGCCGGTCCTGGACGTGGGATCCGGTCCCGGCATCGGAACCCGCTCGTTCTCGGATGACCCGATGGTGGTGTCCACCCACGGCCTGGCGTTCGCCGAGGGGATCCTGGACGGCGGACTGGTGCCTGTCGCCAAGCACTTCCCGGGGCATGGTCGGGCCAACGCCGACAGCCACGACGAGACGGCCACCACCCCGCCCCTCGACGAGCTTCGCCTGGTCGACCTGCTGCCGTTCGGCGTCCTGCCCGCTGGTGCCGCCGTCATGGTCGGCCACCTCGTCGTGCCGGGCCTCACGGACGGGTTGCCGGCGTCGCTGTCGGCGGCCGCCGTGACCGGAATCCTGCGCGACGAGCTCGGGTTCGACGGCGTGGTACTCACCGACGACCTGGCCATGGGGGCGGTGGCCCAGATGATCGACGTACCCACGGCGGCGCGTCTGGCCCTGATCGCCGGAGCCGACCTGCTCATGGTCGGTCCCCATGAGAACGTGGTCCCAGCCGCCTGGAGCCTGATGGCCGCCCTCGACGACGGCTCGCTGGACGAGCGCTGGCTGGACGAGGCCGTCGAACGCGTCCTGGCCATGCGCGGCGTGGACCCGTGCGCCCTCGTAGGCCCTGAAGGCTGAGAGGCTGCCGGTGTGACGGACCCCTTCTTCCAGGCTGCGATTGACGAGGCGCGCCTCGGGTTGGCCGAGGGTGGCGTGCCCATCGGTTCGGTCCTGGTGATCGACGGGACGATCGTCGGGCGCGGCCACAACCAGCGGGTACAGCGCGGCTCGGTCGTGCTGCACGCCGAGATGGCGGCGCTGGAGGACGCCGGGCGGCTGACCGCCGCCGACTACCGGAGGTCGACGCTCTACTCGACGCTCTCACCGTGCCCGATGTGTACCGGTGCGGTCCTCCTCTACGGCATCCCGAGGGTGGTGGTCGGAGAGGCCCGGACGTTCCAGGGCCCGGAGGGGCTCCTCCGGGACGAGGGTGTCGTCGTGGAGGTGGTCGACGATCCCGGGTGCGTGGAGCTCATGGCCACCTTCATCGCCGAGCACCCGGAGCTCTGGAACGAGGACATCGGCGAGTAATCTCCCGCCGGTACCGCTCCTGTGGCGCTGGCGTACCCGGATGGGAAAACATTGGGAAAGCCTGCCGGTCACGACCCACAGGAGGGGTACCGGAAACCGGCTCTGAACTGGTGGGTCGCCCGGGTCTCGAACCCGGCACCTGAGGATTAAAAGTCCCCTGCTCTACCCGATGAGCTAGCGACCCGAGGGCGGTTTGAAACCTGGTGCGAAACCCGGTCGACCACCGGT
>DUAC01000153.1 GCA_012961035.1 Acidimicrobiia bacterium | reverse complement strand
GTCGGACAGACCCAGAAGGAGCTCATCGACTCCGGGCGCCCCCACATCGTGGCTACCCGCCACTACTCGGACACGGCATACGGATGGGCCATGGAGGATTCCACGGGCTTCGCCAAGGTGCTGGCCGACCCCGACACCCGACTCCTGCTGGGCGCCCACATCGTGGGGCCACAGGCGCCGACGCTCGTCCAGCAGCTGATCCAGGGAATGGCCGCCGGCCTGACCGTGGACCAGATGGCCCACGATCAGCTCTACATCCACCCAGCAATGCCGGAGCTCGTCGAGCAGGCACTGCTGGACCTCTGAACATGACCACGGGAGACAAGCCATGAAGGACCTGAACGACAAGGTCGCCGTCATAACGGGCGGCGCCTCCGGCATGGGCCTCGCATTCGCCCACCGTTTCGCCGCTGCCGGAATGAGGGTGGCGATCGGCGACATAGAGGAGCCTGCCCTGGAGGCGGCCGTCGCCGAACTGGTCGCCTCGGGTACCGAGGTGTTCGGTGGTCGATGCGACGTCACCGACATCGACTCGTTCCGTCGCTTCGCCGCCGACGCCGAAGAGGCCTTCGGTCCGGCCCACGTGGTCTGCCTGAACGCAGGCGTGGCCGGCCGTGGCGAGATGGTGGACCTCACCCTGTCGGACTGGAACTGGGTGCTGGGGGTGAACCTCTGGGGTGTCGTGCACGGTCTGGACATCTACCTGAAGGGCCTGGTGGCCCAAAACGAGGGCCACGTGGTCGTGACCGCCTCGGTTGCGGGCCACACGTCGTTCCCCGGTATCGGTCCCTACAACGCCTCCAAGCACGCCGTGTCGGCCATCGCCGAGACCCTCTACAACGAGCTTGCGGTCGCCGGGTCGGACGTAGGCGTCACCTCCCTCTGCCCGGGATTCGTAGCCACAGGCATCGCCGCCTCCGGCCGCAACCGGCCGGAGCACCTCGTGGATGCCCTTGGCGAACTCCCGTCAGAGGAGGAGCTGGAGCGCCAGCAGATGGTCCAGGAGTGGTTGGCCCAGAACGCCAAGGATCCGGCCGAGGTGGCCGACCTGGTCCATGACGCCGTGCTGGAACAGACCTTCTGGGTCTTCACGGACCCGGACCACATCGAGTCGATAGAGCGACGCCACGAAGAGATCCGGGGCCGGCAGAACCCTTCCCAGGAACAGAGCATCGGGCTCTCGTTGCTGGAACCGGACCGGTCAGTCGTTGACGGCAGCCTCGGCCACGGACTTCGCCCAGCGGTAGTCGGTCTTGCCGTTCGGGCTTCGTTCCACCCGGTCCACGAGGACGACCCGCTTCGGAACCTTGTAGCCGGCAAGGCGTTCCCTGACGCCGGCCCGCAACTCGTCGGCATCGGCCGCCCCCGCGGCGGTCAGCTCCACCACCGCCGTCACCGCCTGGCCCCACCGATCATCGTCGAGGCCGACCACGTTGCAGTCCACCACCGCATCCAGCTCCTTGAGTGCCTCCTCGACCTCCTCGGGGAACACCTTCTCTCCGCCGGTGTTGATGCACGCCGATCCACGACCCAGCAGCGTGACGGTCCCATCGGCTTCGACGGTGGCCCAGTCGCCGGGAATCGACCAACGACGGCCGGCCACCATCGGGAAGGCCTCCTCGGTCTTGGCCGGATCCTTGAAGTAGCCGAGTGGCAGTGGCCAGCCGAGCGCTATCTGGCCCCGCTCGCCGGAACCCGGCTGGACGTCGATTCCCTCATCGGTCAGGACCCGGGTGTGCTCGCCCAGTCGGAATCGGGCGGTTGCGGTGTCACGTCGCCTGCGGGACATGACCTGGCTGGCCATGCCCGTTCCCTCACTGGAACCCAACGAGTCCACGATCGTGCAGCCGTGGTGGTCCAGCATCGCCTCCTTCGTGGCTGCTGAGAACATCACGCCGGAGGAGAGCAGCAGCCTCAGGGAGGAGAGGTCGGGCATCCGTCCCTCGGCAGAGGCACGGTCCAGGGACTCGACCATCGGTCGCCCGAAGGCGTCCCCGACCATCGTCACCATTGTGATCCGATCCAGCTCGACGATCCGCCAGAGCTCGTCGGCGTCGAACGCCCTGGAGGAAAGCGTGGACAACATCCCGCCGTGGCTGAGGGTAGCCAGCCCCGGGATGCCGGAGGTGCCGTGCATCAGCGGTGCGGCACACAGCTGTCGGATCTCCTTTCCGGCATCGGCCACGCTGCGGGCCGTCGCTGCGGCCTCGGCCGGCGTGGACGGAACCGGCAGGCGGAAGGGACGGAACGTGGCCTCCATGCTCCCGAGGAGGTTGGTGTGATCCCACATGACGGCCTTGGGCATCCCGGTGGTTCCACCGGTGTAGAGGAACCAGAGGTCGGAACCGGAGCGGTCGATCCGCGGCATCGGATCCGCCGAGACAGCCTCCTCGTAGCCCAACGCCCAGTCGGGCACCTCGCCACCACCCACCTGTACCGCCAGGCGCAGCATCGGGCAGCGATCCCGGACGGCCTCGAGGCGATCCGCCAGGGTGTGGTCGAAGAAGATCGCCTCGGCATCCGAGTTCTCAAGGATGTAGGCCAGCTCGTCACCGGTGTACCGGTAGTTCACGTTTACGGGAATGCCCCGGACCTTGAACGCCGCGTACTGCGCCTCCGGGTACTCGTTCCCGTTGTAGAGGTAGAGAGCCACCTTGGAATCGGGGCCCAGACCGTGCTCCAGCATCGTGCCCGCCAGTCGGGCTGCCCGGTCGTCGAAGTCGGTCCAGGAGTAGTGCCGGCCGGCCACCGAGACGGCGGTGCTGTCTCCCACCTCGTCGGCAATGGCCTCCCATGCAGAGGCCAGGTTGAGTCGACCGTCGATTTCGCCCACGGGCGGCGATGGTACAGATGCGTTCCCCGCCGCCAGCCATCGGCTCCCGGGTCGTTCCGGAACCTCCACGGGTGGGAGCACGGCCCAGCCCTATGCTCCACAGACGTGGGCAACACATACGGACACACCTTCCGCCTCAGCACGTGGGGAGAGAGCCATGGCGCCGGAATCGGCGTTGTGGTGGACGGCTGCCCGCCGCGCCTTGCGCTCACGGTCGAGGACATCCAGCGGGACCTGGACCGACGGCGGCCGGGACAGAGCCGCCTCACGACGCAGCGTGGAGAAGCAGACAGTGCCGAGATCCTGTCCGGTGTCTTCGAGGGCCTCACCACTGGCGGGCCCATCGCCATCCTGGTGCGAAACGCCGACGCCAGGTCCGGCGCATACGACCACCTCCGCGACCTCTACCGACCCTCGCACGCCGACTTCACCTACGAGGCCAAGTACGGGTACCGGGACTGGCGTGGAGGCGGACGTTCCAGCGCCCGCGAGACGATCGGACGCGTCGCCGCCGGTGCGATCGCCCGGCGCCTCCTGGACGAGGCTGTCGGGATCCAGGTACTCGCCTGGGTGTCGCAGGTGCATGACATCGGCGCCGACGTGGACCGGGACACCGTGACCATCGATGACGTCGAGGCAGACGCCACCCGCTGCCCGGACCCGGTCGCTGCCGCCGCCATGACCGAGGCCATCGAGGACGCCCGTCGCGACGGCGACTCCCTCGGAGGGATCGTCACCTGCGTGGCGCGCGGCGTACCGGCCGGGCTGGGCGTGCCCGTCTTCGACCGCATGGAAGCCGACCTTGCCAGGGCGATGCTCTCGCTACCGGCCTCCAAGGGATTCGACATCGGCAGCGGCTTCGATGCCGTCACCATGACCGGTCGGACCCACAACGACCCGTTCGTTCCCGGTCCGGACGGACGGCCGACCACCACCTCGAACCGGTCCGGAGGCGTCCAGGGTGGAATCACCAACGGTGCCGACATCCACTTCCGGGTGGCCTTCAAGCCCACGGCCACCATCAGCTCGGCACAGGACACGGTGAACACTCAGAACGAGGCGGTCGTCCTGGAGGCAAGGGGACGCCACGACCCGTGCGTGCTACCGCGTGCGGTGCCGATGGTCGAGGCGATGGCACTCGTGACCATTGCGGACCACTGGTTGCGGCAGCGGACCGTCGACGTGCTGGATCGTTGAGCGCCCGTCCGGGTCGGTCGGTCCTGTCGCCCTGCACCTACAATCGCCGCTGACGGCCCTGAAGCCCGGAGGCACCAGTGACCCAGCCAAGGAACAACCCGGCTATCCACACGGACAAGCCGATCCCCTACGACATCCCGGTCTTCGACGACCACGAGTCGGAGCGGCGCCACCGCAAGGAGCGCCTGGCGGCCGCCTTCCGGATCTTCGGTCGCTTCGGGTTCAGCGAGGGAGTGGCCGGCCACATAACGGTGCGCGACCCCGAACACACCGACTGCTTCTGGGTGAACCCCTTCGGCACGCCGTTCAGCCACATCCGCGTCTCCGACCTGCTCCTGGTCAGCCACACCGGCGAGATCATGGAAGGCGACTACGCCGTCAACCAGGCCGCCTTCGCCATCCACTCGGCGTTGCACATGGCCCGACCCGACGTGATCGCCGCCGCCCACTCCCACTCCCTGTACGGCAAGGCCTGGTCGTCGCTGGGTCGGATGCTGGACCCGATCACCCAGGACAGCTGCATCTTCTACGGCGACCACGTGCTGTTCGACGACTACACGGGCGTGGTCAATGACCCCGAAGAGGGAAAGCGGCTCGCCTACGGCCTGGGTGACAGAAGTGCCGCCATCCTGCGGAACCACGGCCTCCTGACGGTCGGTGCCAGCGTGGATGCCGTCACATGGCTCTTCGTGACCATGGAGCGTTCCTGCCAGGCGCAGCTCCTGGCCGAAGCCGCCGGCCAGCCGGTGCTGATCGACGACGAGATCGCAGCGCTGACCCACCGGCAGGTGGCGGGCGACTTCGCCAGCTGGTTCAGCGCCCAGCCGATGTTCGATCAGATCCTGCGGGACCAGCCCGACCTGCTGGACTGACCACGGGCTGACCCGGTTCAGCCTCCGACGAAGGGCGTCGCCACCACGGTGGCGGCCACCTCCGTGCCCCTCTGGTCGAGGGCCACCACATCGCCCGGCACCAGGCCCACGGGTAGGAATGCCATTGCGATCCCGTGCCCCAGGGTGGGCGAGAAGTTGCCGCTGGTCAGCTCCGCCACCGGAGTCCCGCCGTGGATCACGGCCTGTCCCTCGCGGGGCGGTCGACGGCCCTCCACGACCAGGCCTCGGAGGCGCCGCTGCAGCCCGCTCCGGCGTTGTTCCAGGAGCGCTGAGCGGCCACGGAAGGACCCCTTGTCCCAGCCGACCACCCAGCCCAGGCCGGCTTCCATGGGCGTTATGCCGGGGCCCAGCTCGTGACCGTGCAGGGGCAGTCCGGCCTCCAGCCGGAGGGTGTCACGTGCTCCGAGCCCGGCTGGTTCGGCGCCGGCCGACACCAGCGCATTCCACAGGTCCTCTGCGGCCTCCACCGGCACGGCCAGCTCGACGCCGTCCTCGCCCGTATACCCGGTACCCGCCACCAGTCCGGACGTCGACTCCCACTGGAATGGCGCCACTCCGAACCTGGCCACCTCGGCGGCACCCGGAATCACCGATCCCAGGACGGTGCGGGCCGTCGGCCCCTGCAGGGCCAGGAGGGCCCGCTCGGGTCGGATGTCGACACAGCCCGGAAGGGCCTCCACCACCGCTTCGCTGTTGGAGGCGTTCGGCAGCACCACGAAGTGGTCGGGGGCCAGCCACCACACGATGATGTCGTCGACCACGGAACCGTCGGAGTCGTCCAGCAGGTGTGTGTACTGGGCGCGTCCGGGAGCGATCCGCCGCAGGTCGTTGCTGAAGGCAGCCTGGATCACGTCGTGCACGTGCGGACCCCGGAAGTCGAGGCTCCCGAGGTGGCTCACGTCGAACAGGGCTGCGGAGGAGCGACAGGTCGCATGCTCGGCCAGGGTGCCGGCCGGGTAGCTGACCGGCATCTCCCATCCCCCGAAGCCGACCATCCTGGCGCCGAGGGCGCGATGCACGCCATCCAGCGGCGAGGTGTGGAGGGCTCCTTCAGGCATGGAACCGAAGGTGCCCGGCGTCAGGCCGCGTGGGTGACGTGGAGGCGGTCCAGGTCCCGTCGGTAGAGGATCCTGATCCGGACCTCCGGGTGCTGCTCTCGCAACAACCTCACCTTGCGGTTCTTGCGTGTCACCAGCGACTGGCGGAGCGTCGTGACCTCCAGGTAGAGATCGTGGTCCGGAAGGTAGAAGTCCGGCGTGAATGCCATCCTCGGCTTTCCGTCGGGAGCGGCTTCCAGCACGAAGGTGCGGGGCTCGTATTCCCAGGCGATCTCGTAGAAGTCCAGGAGGTCGGCGACCCGTTGTTCCGACTCGTGTGAGAACACGACGCTGTCGGACGAACCGCCCGATGGCACGGGTCGCAGGGGCACCACCCCTCCCCCACCCGGTTCCACGATGCCGTCGATGCCGACGCTCCCGGGGCTAGTTCCCGACGGCCCTGGTCGCCGGAAGGGTCTCGGCGGCGCTCCGGCCCTCCGGGTACAACTCCACTATCCGGGCGTCCACCTGTTCCTTCACCCCGGCCAGCGGGAGGATGTTGAGCACTCCCTGGCCATGGCGGATGAGGTCCACGATCTCCTCCTCGCCGGTGCGGACCATCACCGATGTGCCACTGATCACCAGGTTCACCCGGGTCACGTCCTCGTCCAGGTGCTTCGTGAGGTACTCGAACACCTTGCGGACCAGCTCGAGGCGGATCCCGGCGTCCAGGAGGGACTTCACGGCACGTAGCTCCAGCAGGTCCCGGTAGGAGTAGAGGCGGCGACTGCCGCTGCCGGTGGCCCGTTGCAGGGACGGCCCGACCAGCCCGGTACGGGCCCAGTAGTCGAGCTGGCGGTATGTGATGCTCGCGATCTCCGCGGCTCGCTTGCCCGGATACCCCTCAGGCGCTTCGCTGGTCATTGGGACGTCTCCCCCATGTCGAATCGTGCTGGAGCGGAACTTCGCCCGCGTACCACAGGGTTGGAACTACAGACCTGTGACTTCCGGTCTCAGGGTACGTGCCGCCGACGCGCCGGTCAAGGATTTCGCGCTCGGAGTGGTCAGGTGGACGCTCTGGGCGCGTCAGGCAAGCCCCCTGCCGGGAGCCGCACCCGGCATCAGCCGTCGAAGTCCTCGGGCTCCACCGAATCCAGGAACGCCCGGAACTCCTCCACCTCGGCATCCGCCATCGGTTCCTCCGTCGGTGGCGGCAGGTATCCCGCCTGCTCGACCACCTCCTCGGCAGCGAAGACCGATGCACCCGTCCGCACCGCCAAAGCAATGGCGTCCGAGGGGCGGGCCGACACCACCTCGACGCCCGCCGGCCCACGCAGGTACATCTCGGCGAAGAAGGTGCGATCGCGGAGCTCCGTGACCACGACCCGCTCGAGGCTGGCCGAGAAGGTCGCCAGCAGGGTCGCCATCAGGTCATGGGTCATCGGCCGGGGTGGATCCTGGCCGGCGAGTGCCAGGGAGATGGCCGTGGCCTCCGGCATCCCGATGAAGATCGGCAGCAGCCTCTCCCCGTCAGCCTCGCGGAGCAGCACCACCGGAACGCTGGACGGCAAGACCTCCTGGACGCCGACGACCTCCATCTCGATCATCGGTGGTCCCTGCTGCTGTGTCGACGGCGCACGTCGGAATCCTAGTGCCGCGTCCCGGACCGCCCGGCGCTACGAACCTCGTCGTAGAACCCGTCCTCGGCACGATCCAGGTCGGCCAGTCCCACCTCGACCACACCCGGCAGGTTCCGGAACTCCCCCCGGTGGTCCAGCCCGTACCCCACCAGGAAGGCGGCGTCGGTTGCGAAGCCGACGTGGTCGATGTGAATCGGCAACACCCGTCGGCCGGCACGATCGAAGAGGGTGCAGATCCTCAGCTCGGACGGCCCATGGTCGATGACGTGCCGCCGTAGGTAGTCCAGGCGGAAGCCCGTGTCCACCACGCCCTCCACCAGAACCACCTGGCGACCCTTCACATCCACCGACAGGTCGTTGGTGAGCCGCACCCGCCCGCTGTCGGGAGCAAAGGCGCTGAGGGCCAGGAAGTCGACGACGATCGGTGTGGCGATCCGTCGGATCAGGTCGGCCATGAAGGGTAGGCAGCCCTTCAGGACGCCGACCAGGACCGCTCCCGGCTCCAGCACCTCGTCCAGCTCCCGAGCCAGGTCGGCCACCCGGTCGGCGATGCTCCCCGCATCCAGGTACGGGCTGGCTGCGACCATCAGGTGGACGGGCCCAACGAGCGGCGGAGCAGCAGGTCGTGGAGTGCCGCTCCGGCGTCCGCCAACTCGTCGAGGAGCCGGCGCGCCTCGCCACCGGACCGCCCATCGCCCCGACGTCGGAGAGGCAGCAGGACCTGCTCCAGTATCCCCGCTTCGCGCTGCGCAGCCACCAGGTACATGCGTAGGTGGCGAACGTCGAAGCCGTGCTGCACGAAGCGGGCCGCCACCCGGACCACCAGCATGGCGTCGCCGTCGTAGACCACCGTCCGACCGGCCTGGATGCCCACGATCAGGCCATGCTTCTCCAGGTCGCGTACCACCTCGACGTCCAGTCCGCCCATGGTGGCCAACTCCCCGCGGCTGACGCTCACCGATCCCATCCCACCGGATCGGCCACGCTCGCGGAACGGGCGCACATCGGATCCCTCCGGCGGCTCGGCCAGGGCCACGTCGACTCCATCCAGGAGCATCGACCGGATCACCTTCAGCGGCAGGAAGTGGTCCCGCTGCTGGCGCAGGATCCAGACAAGCCGTACCACGTCGTCGGCCGAGAAGAGCCTGTAGCCGGCCGGAGAACGTTCTGGTTCCAGCAGCCCGCTGGACTCCAGGTAGCGGATCTTCGAGACGGTCACGTCGGGGAACTCCGTGGCCAGCCGGGTTATGACGTCACCGATGTTCATGGCCCCACCCGGCGCTGGACCAGCGGGGTCCACCTCCCCGGTCTCCACCGTCGCTCAGGCCCCCGTGCCGTGGAAGAACACCAGCTTGAATCGCCCGATCTGCAGCTCGTCACCGTCGTCCAGCTCGCCGGAATCGATACGGCACCGGTTCAGGTAGGTGCCGTTAAGGGAGCCGACGTCGCGAACGATGTAGCGGTCGCCGACCCGCTCGACCTCGACATGCCGGCGCGAGACGGTCACGTCGTCAAGGAGGATGTCGGCGGTTCCGTTGCGTCCGATCGTCGTGATCGGGGCCTCCAGGCCGTAGCGGGCACCGGCCTTGGGCCCGGACTCAACCACGAACAGGCCGCACTCCACCGGGAACCGGCCCCGGTCCTCCTCGTGCGGAATTTCCTCCACCGGGTCGAAGGCGTCCGTCACCTCGTCGGCGGCAGGCAGCATCCTCGTTCCGCAGGCACTGCAGAAGCGGGCGTCAGCCGGCTCCGGCCGACCGCAGTCCGGACAGCGGGGGCTCACGGCTCACCCACCGATCAGGGCCTGGTAGGCGGCGGCGTCCAGGAGGTCGCCGGTCGCCGAACCGTCGGTACCCATCTCGCAGATCCACCCCTCCCCGTAGGGATCCTCGTTCACCTTCTCAGGCATCGCCTCCAGGTCCTCGTTGACGGCCACCACCTCGCCATCCACCGGGGCGAACAGCTCGGACACCGACTTGGTGGACTCCACCTCGCCGAACACCGATCCGGCCGCCACCGAGGCGCCCACCACCGGTACCTCCACGAAGACCACGTCACCGAGGGCGTCCTGGGCGTAGTCGGTGATGCCGATCCGGATCCGACCACCACCCAACTCGCGGACCCATTCATGGTCGGTCGAGTAGAGGAGGTCGGCTGGAACGTTCATGACCAGAACCTACTTCGCAGGATCCGGTTCGCTGGCACCACGTTCAGTGGCCTCGACGGGACCGTCGATCCGCCAGGACCTCGCGGGCTGCCGGAATGTACGACCAACCGGCCGCCCAGGAGATGACCAGTCCCGGCAGGCCGAACACCCAGGCGCCGATGGCGAACGCCTCGTGGGCGAAGGCGGTGGACTCCCCAGCCAGGAAGAACGGGACGGCCCACAGCAGGGCGAAGGTCCCTGTCTTGCCCCACCAGGTCACATCGATGCGGCGTGCTCCCATGGCCAGCAGGACGAGGCCGACCAGGCCGACCAGGACCTCCCGGACGAGCACCGTCACGGCAAACCAGGTGGGTATCGAACCATCCACCACCATGGCCGTGAGCGCCACGACGAGGAGCAGCCGGTCGGCGATCGGGTCCAGGAGCTTTCCGACGTCGGAGACCTGGTCGAACCGTCGGGCGATCCAGCCGTCCACCCAGTCGGTGGCGCCCAGGGCACCCAGCAGGAGGGCTGCGTCGGTGCGGTTCCCGACGTCCAACAGGAGCCACAGGAACCAGGGGATGCACGCCAGGCGGAGCATGGTGATCAGGTTCGGCAGCGTCCAGACGCCGTCCCACCCGGCCCTGGACGGCACCGGGGTCGCTGCGGTCTCGGATCCCATCAGACACAGCCTACGATCCGACCCTGCCGCGCCCCAGCCGGGGACGTACCGGACACGCCAGGAGGACCAGTGGCCTCGATCTTCACCCGCATCATCACCGGCGGGATTCCGGGTCGGCTCATCTGGCGCGACCCCACCTGTGTCGCCATGGTCGACATACGTCCCCTCAACCGCGGGCACGTCCTGGTGATCCCGATCGCCGAGGTAGACCGCTGGACCGACCTGCCACCCGACACCGCTGCGCACTGCACACGGGTGGCCCACGCAGTCGGTCGGGCACAGATGCAGTCATTCGCCCCGGATCGCATCGGCCTCATGATCGCCGGGTTCGAGGTACCGCACACCCACCTGCACGTGGTGCCCCTGGACCACATGGGACACCTCGACTTCGGTCAGGCGGACGCCGATGCAGACCCGTCGGACCTCGACGACGTGGCCGAGGAACTCCGGGCGGCGCTCCGGTCCGACGGCCACACCGAGGTGGTCTGACCGGCCCAGGTCCGGCGGATCAGTAACCCGGGCGACGTACCCAGAGTCGGACACCGTCGGAGTCCAGTCGCTTGCGGAAGTCCATCAGGATGAGGCGGCTCTCGAACAGGCGGGCCTCCGATGCGGTCCAACCCATGGACTCGACGTCCACCACCACGACGTCGAAGCGGTCAGGCCAGTCCAGGCCGGGCAGGAAACCCTGCGTGGGTCGCAGGACGCGGGCCTCGTCACGATCGGCCACCAGCGGATACACCTCGGGCGGGACTATCACCCGTGCGTCGTCGCCGATCAGCACCGATGCCGACACCCTCGCCACGTCCACCGATGAGCGCCTTCCCCAGTCCCACGGCTCCTCGTACGGAGACGACTCGGCATCGCGCACGAAGAACACGACCGCTGTCAGCACTATGACCGTGAGCACCCGGCGGTCCACGAGGATCCGACTCACCCCCGGGGTTCCGATGCGCATCAGGGCGTACGTGGCGGCGATGAACACGAAGGCCAGGGTGGCGACGTCCTGCTGGGGGTTGCCGAACCCGTCGTCGGGCACGTCGGCCACCAGGTACAGGGCCAGCAGGGGCAGGACCGGCACGAGGTACCTGGGTCTCACCAGCGGCAGGAAGAGCACCGGCGCCAGCAGGAGGAGGACCTTGTCGAAGCCGTCCCGACCGAACAGGTCGCTGACGAGGCCCACGGGATCGCCGAGCATCCCGACGGCGATTCCGAGGACGCCCGTCCCGTACCGGGCGAAGGCGTCGAGGTGCGGATAGCCCCCATCGCCGAGCATGGGTTGCACCACGAACGACATGACCAGGAACCAGGTCAGGCCGAAGGTGGCGAGTGACCAGCCGGCCGTCCGCTCGTCCTCTCCGACCAGGAGCAGCCCGAGGGCCGCCACCGCCAGGCCGAGGTCAGACCTGGTTGCGACCACCAGCAGAACCAGGACCGCCACCAGTCGCCAGCGACCCCGTTGGGATGCCAGGTAGGCGGCCATCAGGGCAGGTAGTGCCAACGCCTCCGGATGGAAGCCGGCGAGGTTCAGGTTGTGGATGGACGGGTGCATGGCGTAGGCCGCCATCAGGGCTCCCGCCGCTCCTATGCGCAGGTTGGCCGGGCCACGGGCGATCCTCCAGATGGGCACCACGCCCAGCGCCAGGGCGACGGACTGCAGGACGAGCAGCGTCCCGGCCACGGGCAGCACCCGGAGCGCCCACGCGATCGGCCAGAAGATCCAGGCTCCCTGGTCGGCGAAGAGGTTGTACCCGAGGTCGCTGACCACCGGCTCGAATCCCCGGTCCATGAGGTCGGCGGCCTGGAGGTAGTGGCCCAGCTGGTAACCGATCCCGAGGTCCTGGCTGCGGGCCAGGGCCAGCAGCGAGAGGAAGGTCGCGAGCACCACCGCCGTGAACCACGGCAGGCTGCGATCCCAGGCCCGGGAGTCCATGCGGGCCTGCCACCGGAGCATGGCGATGTCCATGCGCCGCCGCACCGACACCACCGTCGTAGCGACGGTCTCGCCGGTGCGTTCCAGGGACTTGGCGGTGCGCTCGAGGGCTGGGGTGGCCTTCACCAGAGGGCCTCCTGGCCGGCGTCGCCGCCGACCTGTGTCGGGTCGGCGACCGGAACGGTCAGCTCCGCGCCCTTGCGACGGGCGTCGTTCACCCGGTGGTCCACCGGGTGGCGTTCGAGTAGCCCAGCGGGCGCCGGCACGAGGAGGGACTCCAGGGCGGAGGCATCACAGGTCGACGGATCCAGCCACCCTGCCCAATCGCCGGGTGGCAGCAGCGCAGGCATCCGGTGGTGGATCGGAGCCAGGTCGGCGTTCGCCTCCACCGTCAGGATCGTGCAGGTCCGCAGCACGGAACCCTCCCCGTCGGTCCGGGCCTCCCACAGGCCGGCCATGGCCAGCGGTGCACCGTCAGCCCTCCGGACGAACCAGGGCTGCTTCGGTGAGCCGGTGGAAGCGGGGCTCCACTCGTAGAAGCCATCCACCGGAACGAGGCACCGTCGATTCCGGAACGCCGCCCGGAAGGAAGGCTTACCGGCCACCGTCTCAGACCTGGCGTTGAACATGCGGCCGCCGATCGACGGGTCCGTGGCCCATTGGGGCACCAGGCCCCATCGGGCGGTCCCCAGGAGGCGCTGGTGGCCATCCGTCGGATCCTCCCAGGCAATGGGCAGCCGGCCGGATGGGGCAACGTTGTGGTCGGGACCGTCCAGGACGTCGAGGATGGCGGCCGCTCCCACGTACTCGCTGAGTTCTTCGGGTGACGATGTCGTCACCACCCGGCCGCACATGACATCACCGTACCGGCCGCGCCGTCCCGGCTCGGTTGCACGCCCACCCGCTCACCCCAGGGTGCAGTCGCCCACGAATGGCCCGGCCGATCCGGATCCGAGATCCACGGTGACCACATCTCCCGGAGCACCACCGAATCGGGGCACGGCCACCGACACGCCTTCCTCCGCCACCGTGATGGACCCCCTCACGGCCAGGGTCTCCCAACGCGAGGCCGGTTCCGTGGCGGTCTCCAGGCCGAAGCGGATCGTCTCGGCCCAACCGGAGCCACCCTCGATGAGGGACACCTCACCCTGTGGGATGTCCACCGCCAGCACGAGGACCCTCCTACCCGAGCAGGTGACCCGTGCGGGCCGACCGACCATCTCGGGCGGGCAGGCCCCGTCGGAGGCCTCGTACAGGACGACGTCCAGGGGGCGCAGGAACTCGGTTGCGACAACCACCCGGACGCACCCTGCGACCCACCAGTCCACCGGCCCGACGAGGGCCACCTGGCCACCGCCGTGCTCGAAGACGGTTCCGGCCAGGGCCCCGACCGGTATCGGCAGGTCTCCAGCGGTCACGTCCAGACGGATCCGGGCAGCCGATGGTCCGTCGCCGCGCAGCACCGCCACGACGCTGTCCGCCGTACCCACCAGGGCCGACTCGGCCACGGGCGGACCGCCGGCGATGACGCCCGTCCCAGCGCCGGAATCCGACGTGGCGAGGGTCGAGGAGAACCGCAGTGACCGATCGGTCCTGTCCACGGGTTCGTCGGAGAGAAGGACACGGGCCAGTCCGCCAACGGCACCTAACGCCAGGAGGGTCAACAGGACCCCGATGACCCTCTTGCGGACCCCCAGGTGCAGGGAACGCAGGATGGCGGCCTCGTCCCTGCGTTCAGATCGGGACCTGGGGCCGAAGGCCTCTGAGCGATCGCCCCCGCTGAGGAGGGTTGCCCATCGGCTGACCGTCTCCTCCGGGAACCGGAGGGCCAGGTCTGCGAAGGCCTCCTCCTCCTCCGGCCCGAACAGCAGCAGCAGGTCGTTCTCGCGTAGGAGCTCCACCGGGTCCATGCGGTGGACCAGACGGCGATCCCCGGCCAGCGTCGTCAGGAAGAAGCGGATCTGGCGATCCGCCTCCAGCTCGCTCCAGCGTCCTCCGGTCGGTGTCGGGAGGCCCGCCACCGGCGAGGTGGTCGTATCCCCCTCGCGGAAGAAGCCGGTCCGACGGTCCCGCTGCTCGTCGGACACCTCCGTCCCGCCCTCTGCCCGGTTGCGTTCCGGTGTCGGTGCCGGCTCGGCGTCGCCCCCGCTCTCCGCTGCCGGGGCCTCGGCAGTGGGTTCGTCTGGCTCCGGCACGTCGCCGAGGCTACGCACCGCGGCGCCCACAGCCCGGGCACCCGTGCCGGAAGCATGCGATGTGCCGCATACTGTCCCCCGACCGGTCCTCTCCCAGGTCCACAACCCGTCCTCCCCATGCCCCGACCCCGACTCCCCGCCCCCGCCCGCTCCATGGCCGTGGCCGTGGCCGTGGTCATCCTCCTGACCGCCACCGCCTGCACCCTCGACGCCCCCACCCCCACCACTGACGGCACAGGAGTGCAGCAGGCGGAGACGACGTGGACCGAGCCCGCCAACGACGCCGCCGCAATCACACAACCACCTGAGAGGGCGCCGGCTACGCCCTCAGATACCGATGCGAGCGAAGGCGAGTCCGTGCTTCAACCGTCGGAGGCGACGTCGACGGTTCCGGCGTCGACCGTAGCGAAGCGTGTCGACGACGGGACTGGCGGCGGTGCCGCCGGAGATAGCAGAGACGGCAGACCCATACCCGGCGGATCGCTCACCGAGGACGGCCACTACGCCGACC
>DUAC01000152.1 GCA_012961035.1 Acidimicrobiia bacterium | reverse complement strand
CGGCGACGGCGACGGCCGGTTCCGGGCCCGGATCGAGATGGCCACCAGCACGCCCACGGTCAGCAGGTACGGCAGCATCGAAAGCAGGATGGGTGAGAAGTCCACCCCGAAGGTCTGGAGGCGGGTCTTGAGCGCCAGCGTCAAGCCGAACAGCAGGGCCCCCAGAGCCACCCGGCCCGGCCGCCAGGCTCCGAAGATCACGAGGGCCACGGCGATCCAGCCCCGACCTGCGACCACGCCCTCGGCCCACTGCGGTGTGATGGACAGCGTCAGGTAGGCACCGGAGGCGCCGGCCAGGGCCCCTCCGGTGGCGACGGCCCCCAGCCGAAGTCCGGCCACCGAGTGCCCGGCGGCATCGGCGGTCGGCGCCGACTCCCCGGCAGCCCTGACGGCCAGGCCCAGACGGGTCCGTCCCAGCACGAACCAGGCAGCAATGCCGGCCAGCACGGCCATGTAGACCAACGGTGACTGCTGGAACAGCACCGGGCCGGCCCACGGGATGTCCGACAGCGGACCCCAGTCCACCGGCACCAGCTCGGCGCCTGCCGGCTGGCCGACGGAACCCTTGCCGATGTAGGCGGCGAGGCCGATTCCCAGGATGGTCAGGGAGAGTCCTGAGACCACCTGCTCGGCTCCCAGGACGACGGTGAACAGGCCGTGGAGCAACCCGATGAGGGCGCCTGCTGCGATGGCGGCGACCAGGGCCACCCACGGGTTGCCGGTCTGGAGTGCCACCACGAACCCGGTGACGGCTCCGATGGCCATCATCCCCTCGACGCCGAGGTTCAGGATCCCGGCCTTCTCCGTGATCATCTCACCGAGGGCGGCCAGGTAGAGGAGGGCGCCGAAGGACACCGTGGCCTCCAGCAGGCCGATGAGCGACGCCTCGGTCACGACTCCGCCCCGGTCGATGGCCTCTCGACGGTGTCACCGGCCACCATCTGGATCCGGTAGCGACCCAGCACACCGGCGGCTATGGCGCCGAAGAGTATGAGGGCCTGGAGGATGGTCGAGACCGACGACGACACCCCCATGGTCTGGATGCTCTGGCCACCTATCTGCACCGCGCCGAAGAGCAGGGCCACAGCAGCGACGCCGGATGGCCGCATGAGGGCCAGGGCCGCCACGATGATCCCGGCAAAGCCGAAACCGTTGGAGAGGCCCTCCGTGATCCGGTCGGCATTACCCGACAGCTCCACGCCACCGGCGAAGCCGGCCACGCCACCGGACAGCACCATGACGGTCAGGACCTTGCGCTTCAGGGAGATCCCGGCGTAACGGGCCGTGGCACCGGAGGATCCGGCCACCCGGAGCTCGTAGCCCCAGGCCGTACGGCTGACGGCCAGGCCGAACAGGGCGATGACGATCCCGGCCAGCACCACCCCCACGTGCGCCCGCTCGAAGAGCGTGGGCAGGCGGCCGTTGTCGGGCAGCATCGGCGCCAACGGGAAGTTGTGCGAATCGGGGTCCTTCCAGCGGCCGTGGACGAGCCACTGGACGAGACGGATGGCCACCTCGTTCAGCATGAGCGTGGTGATGATCTCGTTCACGCCGATGCGGGCACGGGCGATCGCCGGACCCAGGGCCAGGAGGCCGCCGCCCACCACCGCGGCCGCCAGCATCGCCGTCACCAGGACCGGTCCCGGCCAACCGCCTCCGATGCGAGCCACCCAGGCGGCCCCGATCGCCCCGGCCATGATCTGGCCCTCGGCTCCGATGTTCCAGAGCCCCATGGACCCGGCCACCGCCACGGCCAGGCCGGCCAGGCCCAGGGGCACCGCCCGGTTGAGGGTCACCGACCATGCCCGTGGATCTCCCAACGAGGCATCGAACATGCGCGCATAGACGCGCAGCGGATCGTGGCCTGAACCGACCAGGAGGAACACCCCCACCACGAGGGCCACCACCAGGCCCACTCCGAAGGCCAGTGGCTGGCCACCTCGTAGCACCCGGTCGCGACGGGCCAGCACCGGCCGCCTCATGCGGATGCCGAGCTGGTCGGGACGTGACCCACCATGGCCTCGCCGATCTCGTGGCGCACGGTCAGCTCGGGATCGAACTCGGCTACGACCCGACCTCCGTGCATGACCAGGAGTCGGTCGGTCAGCGTCAGGAGCTCGTCGAGGTCCTCGGAGATCAGCAGGATGGCGACGCCCGCCCCGCGCTCCGCCACCAACAGGTCCTGGATGGCCTTGACCCCCTGCACGTCCAGGCCGCGGGTCGGCTGGGCGGCCACCACCACCCGGGGTCGACCGCTCAGCTCCCGTCCGACCAGGAGGCGCTGCAGGTTGCCGCCCGAGAGTCCGGCGATCGGCTGGTCGAGCGGTCCGGTACGCACGGCGAAGCGCTCCACGAGGTCCTGACAGTGCGCCACGGCCGCCTCGTAATCCAGGAACGGACCGCGCCTGTGGATCGGGTAGGTACGGAGTATGGCGTTGTCGGTGACGCTCAGGCGCGGAGCCAGGCCCACGCCCATCCGGTCCTCGGGGATGTAGGCCAGCCCGGCTCCGAACCGCTGGCGTGGCGTGGCCGCCGTCAGGTCCATGCCGTCCATGTGCACGGTTCCAGCGGTCGTCGGACGCAGTCCGGCGATGGCCTGGGCCAGCTCGCGCTGACCGTTGCCGGCCACCCCGGCTATGCCGACGATCTCGCCGGCGCGGACCGTCAGGTCGACACCGTGCAGTGCCTGGAGGCCCCGGTCGTCCAGGCACCCCAGGCCGACGACCTCCAACTTCGGCCCGCCGGCCACGACCGGTGGCGGACGTTCGCTGATGACCGGTGAGGAACCCACCATCAGCCCGGCCAGCGCCGAGGAGTCGGTCTCGGACACCGGCAGCGAGGCTGCGACCGTCTCGCCACCGCGGAGCACCGTGGCCTCGTCGCAGAAGCCGGTCACCTCGTGCAGCTTGTGGCTGATGAAGACCACCGTGCGGTCGTCGTCGGCCATGTGTCGCAGGATGCGACCCAGCTCGTCGGCCTCTCCGGGGGTGAGCACCGCCGTCGGCTCGTCCAGGATCAGGATGCGGGCGTCACGCCAGAGTGCCTTCAGGATCTCGACGCGTTGGCGCTCACCCATCGAGAGCTGCCAGACCGGTCGGTCGGGCTCCGTGGCCAGGCCGAATCGTTCAGCCAGCTCGCCGACCGCCGACTCCACGGCCTGGCGACGGACGATGCGCTCCGCCGCACCCAGCACCACGTTCTCGGCAACGGTGAACGACGGCACCAGCCGGAACTCCTGGTGGACCATTCCCACCCCGGCGGCCAGCGCATCGGATGGCGATCGGAAGTGGTGGACGACGCCGTCGATCCGGACCTCTCCCTCATCGGGCCGGTAGACGCCCGACAACACGTTCATGAGCGTCGACTTCCCGGCCCCGTTCTCGCCGAGGACCGCGTGCACCGTGCCGGTCCGAACCGTCAGGTTCGCACCCGCGTTGGCCACCACCCCGGGAAAGCGCTTCCAGATGCCGCTCAGCTCGACCGCTGGCGGCGTCGCCGTCGGGGCAGCGTCGGGAGGTGGGTTCATCGGATAATCCGGTGTCGGGGCCGCAACTGGCAACCGGACGTGACGGCGCCGGCGGGTCCTCCCCGCCGGCGCCGACTACGTCAGTAGGTGGAAATCAGCCCAGGGAACCGATAACTCCTTCGACGAATACGTCCATGCTGAGCATGGTGCCGTCGTCCAGGACGTCACCTGCCGCCACGTAGAGGCTGCCGTCCTGGGCGTTGATCGGACCCTGGAACGGGTGGAAGGTGCCGTCGATGATCTGCTGCTTCCGCTCGGCCACCGCCGCCTTCACGGCTGAGTCGACATCGGCGGCAATGGGTGCCAGGTCGACGACGCCGTCGGCCATCGAACCCCAGTAGTAGCCACCCTCGTAGGTGCCGTCCGTGGCCTGCCCGATGATCTCGGTGTAGCGCGGGCCCCAGTTCCATACCGGAGCGGTGAGGTGTGCCGCGGGCGCATGTGCGCTCATGTCGGAGTTGTAGGCCACCCAACGGGCGCCTGCCGCCTCGGCCTTCTCGCCGGCCGCCGTGGAGTCCTGGTGCATGGCAATCACGTCGGCACCCTTGTCCAGCAGGGCCTGGGCGGAATCGCCCTCCACCACCGGATCGAACCAGGTGCTGGTCCAGACCACCTCGACCTGGGCGTCGGGGTTGGTCTCCAGAACGCCGAGGGTGAAGGCGTTGATGCCCCGGATCACCTCAGGGATCGGGAAGGCAGCCACGTACCCGATGAGGTTCGAGGACGTCGCAGAGCCGGCGACCATGCCGGACAGGTAGCGGGGCTCGTACATGCGGCCGAACGAGTTGCCGAAGTTGGTCCCGTTGGCCTTGTAGCCCGAGACGTGGTCGAACACGACGTCCGGGAACTCCTCGGCCAGGGCCTCCATGTCGTCCATGTAGCCGAACGAGGTGCCGAAGATGACGTTGAATCCCTGGTCGATGAAGTCACGGACGTAGTTGCCGAAGTCGGCGGTGCCCTCCGGGACGGTCTCCACGAAGGCGGTCTCCACGCCCGTCTCTGCGGCCGCCTCCTGACGGCCCTGGTCGTGGGCGTACGTCCAGCCGGCATCGCCGACAGGTCCCACGTAGATGAATGCCGCCTTGGTGGAACTGTCCTCGTCCGACCCGCACGAGGCGGCGACGAGCGAAAGGCCCAGGACGACGGCCAGCAGGCCGAAAAGACTACGTCTCACTTTGTTCTCCCTCCGGCCGAACCGGAACGGACCCCAATGGCCCTGGACACCCGGACGCGGCGCGGTCGGCAGCATGCCACATGGGACCGGACACCGCTCCCCCGCCCTCGATGCCGGTACGCAGGCCGCAGGTCAGGCGACGGTGAGTTGCAGCGAGACCCGGGTGGCGCCGTTGGCGATGGCCGCCCGGACCACCGCATCCACGGTGTCCAGCACCGTCCCGGACTCCCCGCTGAGAGAGGTACCGAACGGTCCCACCTCGACCGTCAGCCCGGCCGATTCGGCCACCTCGATGGCCGCCCGGACGTGCGGACCCAGTGATCCCTCGACGAAGGGCTCGATGGTGAACTCTGCGGCGATCTGCACCTCTGCATCATGGCCCATAGGCCTCCTCCGCGCGTATGGGGCTCAGAGGTCCCAGAGGCGGCGGGAGCGCGCGGCCAGGTCGCGGTGGGCGGCCGCGAGGTCTGTGCCGGCCACCTCCCCGTCGACCACCACGGTCCGCCCATCCACGAAGAGATGCCTGACCCTGCGGTCCGGGCCCAGCACGAGGGCTGTGAGCGCATCGGCGATGTCGGCGATGTCGTCGCCGGGCCAGACGGCCAGGTCGGCCCGCATACCGACCTCCAGCGATCCCACGTCGTCCATGCCCAGGCACCGGGCGCCACCGAGCGTGCCCATCTCGAGCACGTCGGCCGGCATGAGGGCGTCCGGGCGGAGTTCCCGGAGTCGGGCCGTGTAGAGGGCCTGGCGCATCTCGGCGAAGAGGCCTCCCACCTCGTTGGAGGCAACGCCATCCACGCCGAGGCCCACAGGGCAACCGGCGGCCCGAAGGTCGGTGACCCGGCACATGCCGGCCGCCACCCGGGCATTGGAGGAGGGACAGTGCGCCACCCCGGTGCCAGCGGATCCGAGTCTGGCCATCTCGTCATCGTCTATGTGGATTCCGTGGGCCAGCCATACGTCGTCGCCCACCCAACCCCACTCGTCCAGCATCTCGACCGGTCGGCGGCCAAACCGCTCCAGGCAGTGCTGCTGCTCCTCGACCGTCTCGCAGAGGTGGGTGTGGAGGCGCAGTCCGTGGCGTCGGGCCAGCTCGGCGGACTCCACCATCAGCTCGGGGGTGACCGAGAAGGGGCTGCACGGCGCCACGGTGACGTGGACCATCTCGCCGTCGTGGTGGCGGGCGATCACCGACTCGGTGGAGGCCAGGATGGCGTCGCGGTCCTCCACCACGTGGTCGGGTGGCAGCCCGCCCCTGCTCTCCCCCAGGTCCATCGACCCGCGGGAGAGGTGCAGCCGGATGCCGACCTGGCGTGCGGCGTCCACGATGGCGTCGAAGACCGTGTCGTCGCCACGGGGCACCAGGTAGTGGTGGTCCGATGCCGTGGTGCAGCCGGTGGCCGCCAGCTCGCCCAGCCCCACGAGGGCAGCGGCCCGCACGTCGTCGACGGAGAGTCGGCCCCAGACCGGGTACAGCTCCACCAGCCATCCGAAGAGGTCGCACCCGACGGCCCGGCCCCGGGTCATCCACTGGTACAGGTGGTGGTGGGTGTTGACCAGGCCGGCGGTGATGATGTCGCCGTCACAGCGCACCACCTCGTCCCCCGGCTCGGAGGCAATGGTCCCCACGCCCACGATCCGGCCGTCCACGACGGCCACGTCACCCGGGTGACGGGCACCACGCAGCACCAGGCGGCGGCTCATGCCCAGCGGCCCCACAGCACCGGCCTGTTCTTCACGCCGACCAGCCTCGCAGCGTCGGTCGGCTCACGGGGTCCACTCGGCGAACGTGTCGATCATCAGGCGTACGTCGGGGCCCAGGGGGTACAGGATCGGGCAGGTGCAGCCGTCGGCCATGTACCGGGCGACCTTCTCGCGCACCTCGTCGGCCGTACCCGCCGCGCAGATCATCTGCACGATGTCGTCGGGCACCAGCTTGGAGGCGGCCTCCACCTGGTCGTGGGTAGCAGGCCAGGTCAGCACCCTGCCGATCTCCTCGAGCACCGACTCGGGCACGCCGGAGGCCTTCATGATGTGCGGCTGCTGGCCCAGGTACTGGGTGACCATGAGCCGGGCTCCGTCCAGGGCCTCGGCGCGGGTCTCGGCCACCGAACACACCACCAGCTGCGGCCGGTCCAGGTCGTCCAGCGACCGCCCGGCCCGGGCCGCGCCGTCGGCCAGGCGGTCCATGGCCCGCCGGTTGTACTCGGGCGACACCAGGTAGTTCAGGACCACGCCGTCGGCGATCTCGCCGGTCAGCTCCAGCATCCTGTCGCCGGTGGCGCCGATGTAGATCGGGACGTCCTTGGGTCGACGCTCCTGGTAGACGTAGTCCAGCTCGACGCCGTCGAGGTGCACGAACTCGCCGTGGTAGGTCACCGTCTCGTCGGCCAGCAGTGCCCGGCAGGCCTCCACGGTCTCCCGGATGGCCAACAACGGCCTACGACGGTCAATACCCACCTTGGAGGCCAGCGGCTCCCACCAGGCGCCGATGCCCAGGATGATCCGCCCCGGGGCCAGGTCATCCAACGTCGAGAAGGTGGATGCCAGCCGGGCCGGGTTGCGGGTCCAGCAGTCCACGACGCCGGAGCCGATCGTGATGGTCTCGGTGTTGGCGGCGAACGCCGCCATCGGCACGACGGCATCGCGTACGAGACGCGAGTCGGCCTGCCAGACAGCCTCGAAGCCGCGCTCCTCGGCGTACCGGACGTACTCGATCGCCTCCGGTATCGGATGGGCGTCCTGCAGGTAGATAGCCAACCGGGTCATCGGTTCCTCACCTTCTGTAATTCCTCGTCAGCGTTCATGCGTCCTCGATCCGGCGGTGCAGGCGCACCGCCTCCTCGGCGGCCCGGGCCCTGATCTCGTCGGGATCCACCCGGGTGGGGCGTCCGTCGACCAGCACCGGCTCGCCGTCCACCTCCACGGTGAGCGGCCCCACGCCCGTGGTGAATGCCAGGCACCACGGGTCCATGTCCGCATACGACCAGGTCACCCGGTCGGAACGGGCCTCCGGGAAGAGGTCCCATCCGGTGGCCAGCCACCCCCAGGCCACCTCCGGCGATGCGGTCACGTCGTCTTCCCGGTGTCGCACGTAGGCCAGTCGGAACTCGTCGAGCATGTCGGCACCGATGCCGTCGGAGCCCAGCGCCACCGGGTTGGCGAACCGGGCGGGGCGGGCGTAGCCGACGGCGTTGTTCATGTTGGACCGCGGGTTGTGGACCATCGTCCCGGCCAGGCCGTGGTCGTCGGGAAGGTGGACACCGTGGACGAGCATCCAGTCGTCAGAGGCCAGGTCCCGGAACCGGTCCATGGCATCCGCGTCCCCGGGGCCCTCGGCTACGTGTACGTGAACGCCCACGCCCAGCTCCGCCGCCAGGCCGGCGGCAGCCTCCAGGGTCCCGTCGGTGCAGGTGAAGGCCGCGTGCACGCCGACCATCCCGCGACCCCCGTCGCGCAGGAACCGTTCGTTCTCCGCCAGGCCCCGGAGTGCTCCATCGGCTCCGTGCCTATCGGTGATCCCGTAGGCACAGTTCACCCGGATGCCCACCTCGGCACAGGCATCCGCAATGACCGTCAGCGAGCCCTCGATGGCCTCTGGTGACTCGTGGTGGTCGATCACCGCAGTGCAACCCCGTTCCAGGGCCTCCAGGGCACCCAGCATCGCCGACCATCGGATCGACTCCAGGTCCAGCGCCCGGTCCAGGCGCCACCACACCAGTTCCAGGATCTCGACGAAACCGGACGGGGTACGCGGCGGAGCGGGCATGCCGCGGGCCAGCGCCGAGTAGAGGTGGTGGTGGGCGCAGACCAGGCCGGGCGTCTGGTTCGGGGCCAGGCCCGGTCCGACGTCAGCCGCCATCAGGCCCCACGTCCGTCCCAGTCGGCCCAGTGCTCCTGCTGACCGGGAGCGGCCATCGGCAGGCTGTCACGCCACCCACCGTCGTGGGCGTGCAGGGCAGCGGCCACGGCCCCGGCCGTCGGCACCAGGCCGATCTCGCCCACGCCCTTGATGCCGTAGGGCGAGTCGGGCTGTGGCACCTCGATCAGGCGCACGTCGACGTCCGGCATGTCCTTGGGGCGGATGATGCCGAGGCTGCGGAGGGTCACGTTGCGCGGCCGGGCATCGGCGTCGGCCGGGAATCCCTCGGTGAGGGCGTAGCCGAGCCCCATGTGGACCGCCCCCTCGACCTGACCCTCGCAGAGCATCGGGTTGACGGCCCGGCCCACGTCGTGGGCGGCCACCACCCGGTCCACGATGCCCGTCTCCGGGTCCAGGACCACCATCTGGGCGGCGTACCCGAAGGTGGAGTGGATGATCGGGTTCTCCACCCCGTCGCTCATCGAGTTCGTCCAGTCCACCCGGTACTCGCCCTCGTAGTCGACGCCGGTCCGACAACCGTCGGCAATGGCGACCCGGCAGGCATCGGCGACGGAGCCGGCCCCCATCAGCGTCCCGCGGCTGCCGGTGGTCTGGCCGGCACCCAGTTCCCTGGTGGTGTCCACGATCACGTCGACCAGGTCGGGGTCCACGCCGAGTTCCTCGACGGCCACCTGCACGACCACGGTGTGGATGCCCTGGCCCATCTCGGTCCAGCAGTGCCGGACCTCGATCCGTCCATCGTCTCGGAAGTGCACCACTGCCCTGGCTATCTCCTTGAAGCCGTTGCCGAGGCCGGAGTTCTTGAGGCCCAGGCCCAGGCCCACCGGCAGGCCGGCGGCCACCGCCTCGTCGTAGGCCTCCTTCACGTCGTCCAGACAGGCCCGGGCACCCAGGCAGCCGTCGTCCATGACCTGGCCGGGACCCCAGACGGCACCGGGCGTTATGACGTTGCGGCTCCGGATCTCCCATCCGGATATCCCCACCTTCTCGGCGAGGCGGTCCATGACACCCTCCATGGCGAACTGGGCCTGGTTGGCACCGAAGCCCCGGAACGCCCCGCAGACCGGGCTGTTGGTCCTCACCGCCGTGGCCTCCACGTCGATGGTGGGCAGCTCGTAGGGGCCGCTGGCGTGTCCGGCCGCCCGCTCCAGGACCTTCATCCCCACCGATGCGTAGGGCCCCGAGTCGCCGATCATCCTGGCCCAGAGGCCGGTCAGCATCCCTTCGGCGTCGCAGCCCGCCCGGTAGGCCATCCGGATCGGATGGCGCTTGGGGTGCATGAGGAGCGACTCCTCGCGCGACAGCGTGCACTTCACGGGCTGCTCCAGGAGCCAGGCGGCCAGAGCGGTGTGGGCCTGGTTGGACATGTCCTCCTTGCCGCCGAAGGCGCCGCCGTTGGACACCAGCTCCACGGTGACCCGGTCGGTGTCGACGCCGAGCACCGACGCGATCTGGTTGCGGTCGTCCCAGACGCCCTGTCCGCCGGAGTAGACGTACAACCCGCCGTCGGCGGTCGGCACGGCGAGGGTGGACTCGGGCTCCACGAAGGCGTGCTCGATGCGCTGGGTCTGGAAGACCTCGTCGACCACGTGGGCCGAGCCGGCCAGGGCGGCCTCGACGTCGCCGCGGGCGTACGTCGACACGGACAGCACGTTTCCATCCAGTTCCCAGACGGCGTCCTCGTCGGCGGCGAGGGCCACCACCGGGTCGCTGTAGACGGTCAAGGGCACCAACTCAACGTCGACCAGCGTCGCCGCCCGACGGGCGGTCTCCCGGTCGTCGGCCACGACCACGGCCAGCACGTCGCCCAGGTAGGAGGTGCGACCACCCTCGGGGATCATCACGGGCCAGTCCGTATGGATGATCCCCACCCGGTGCTTCCCCGGTATGTCAGCGGCCGTCAGCACCCGGTGGACGCCGTCGACGGCTTCTGCCGCCATGGTGTCGATCCGCACCACGTCGGCACGGGCGTGGTCGGCCAGCCGGAGCGCTGCGTGCAGCATGCCGAGAGGCGCCATGTCGTCGATGAAGGGACGGTCACCGAGGCTCAGCTCGGTGGCCTCCACCTTCACCCCGCTGGTCCCGATGCCACCGCGGGGCATCGCCACCGGGATCTCACCCGAAGCCAGGGACTCCACGGCGTCCAGGATCTTCACGTAGCCGGTGCACCGGCAGAGGTGTGCGCCCAGGTGCCGTGACGCATCGTCACGGGTCAGGGCGGTGCCCTTCTTGTCCACGAGGGCCTTGGTGCGCATCAGGATGCCCGGCGTGCAGAAGCCGCACTGCAGGGCGCCATGGGCGGCGAAGGCTGTGGCGTAGCGCTCCCGCTCATCGTCTGGAAGACCCTCCAGGGTCGTGATCGACGCCCCCTCGGCCTTCTCCATGGACGTCTGGCAGGCGATCCTGGCCTTGCCGTTCACCAGCACGGTGCAACAGCCACACTGGCCCGACGGCGCACAGCCGTCCTTGGGCGAGGTGATGCCCAGCTCGTCGCGCAGGGCGGCCAGCAGGTGGGGATGGTCGCCGGATGCCTCGACCGGCGCCCCGTTCAGATCAAAGGTGGTCATTGCCTGTCCTCACCGGGCTCCCGGTGTGGCTGTCGGCTGGCTTTCATGGCGACCAGGACATCGGCGGGAACCTCCGGCCCCCGCTGGGCGGTGATCCGACCGTAGACCTCGGGCCTGCGGTACCTGTCGAAGTCGAACAGCGTTTCCTTGTAGTTGGCGCACATGTCCAGGTCCACCTCGGCCACGGCCAGCTCGTCACCGTCGGTGGTGCACAGCGCTGCGATCTCGCCCGATGGGGCGACGATGGCGCTCTCCCCCAGCAGGGTGCACCCCTCCTCCTCGCCGGCCTTGGCCACGCCGACGACCCACATGCCGTTCTGGTAGGCGCCGGACTGCAGGACCAGGTGGTTGTGGAATCCCTGCAGGCGGTCCTGGGTCGGATCCGGGGCGTAGTGGACGGGCGTGTTGTATCCGATGAGGGCCAGCTCGCAGCCCTGCAGGCCGAGCACCCTGTAGGTCTCCGGCCAGCGGCGGTCGTTGCAGATGGCCATGCCGACCACCCCGCCGAATGCCCCATGCACGGCGAAGCCGTCGCCCGCCTCGAAGTAGTACCGCTCCAGGTGCTGGAAGGCCCGCCACGGCTCGTGCTCGGAGTGGCCCGGTACGTGCACCTTGCGGTACCGGCCGACGATGGAACCGTCCCGCTCGACGAGGATCACCGTGTTGTAGCGGTGGCCGTCCGACGTCAGCTCGGCGTAGCCGAGGTGGAACCCCACCCCGAGGCGCCTGGCCTCCTCGAAGAGGGGTCGGGTCTCCGGGCCCGGCATCTCGGTCTCGTAGAAGTGGTCTGAGTCGGACAGGTCGTCCACCCACCAGCGGGGAAAGAAGGTGGTGAGGGTCAGCTCCGGGAACACCACCAGGTCGCAACCAGCCGCTGCGCCGGAGCGGAGCAGCGCCACGAGCCTCTCGACGACCTCGGGCCGGGTGTCGGCCAGCTGGATGGGGCCCATCTGCGCCGCGCCAACCGTCAACACCCGGCTCACCGGGTGCCCCCGGCGGCGTCGGTGGATGCCACGTCGCGCCCCTGCGGAGCGCTGTTCATCGGGAGGTCCATGGCGTCCAGCGCCAGCATGCTTCCCAGCAGGACGTCGGCGCCGGCAACCAGGTCGTCGGGCTCGGTGTACTCGGCCGGGTTGTGGCTGATGCCGTCGCGACTCGGCACGAAGACCATGCCCGTCGGACAGAGTCGGGCCATCATCTGGGCATCGTGTCCGGCGCCCGACGGAAGCCGCTTCACGGAGTGGCCCAGCTCGGCGGCGACGGCAGCGACGGTGTCGACCACCCGGTCGTCGAACGCCACCGGCTGGAACCTGGCCAGCGTGCGCTCGGCGACGGTGACCCCCTCGGCGGCGGCGGCCTCGGCCACGAACCGGGCCAGGTCGGCCTCCGCCTCCACGAGGAGGGCCTCATCGGTGTTGCGGAGGTCCACGGTCATGGTGGCGCTGCCGGCGACGACGTTGACCAGGTTGGGGTGGAGCTCCAGGCTCCCGACGGTGGCCACCTGACGGCCACCCATCCGAATCGCCAACTGGCGTACGTGGGCGGCGATCGCGGCCGCCACGTAGCCGGCATCGTGGCGGAGGTGCATGGGCGTGGTGCCGGCATGGTTGGACTGGCCGGTGATGGCCAGCTCCGTCCACGAGATTCCCTGCACTCCGGTCACGGCCCCGATCGTGACACCATCGGCCTCCAGCACGGGTCCCTGCTCCACATGGAGCTCCACGAATGCCCGGGGGGCGACGCCGGGGCACGGTGAGGTTCCCCGATAGCCGATGCGGTCCAGCTCCTCGCCCAGAACCGTGCCGTCGATGCCCACGACGTCCAGGGCCTCCTCCAGGCCCATGCCTCCCGCGTACACGAGGCTGCCCAGCATGTCCGGTTGGAACCGGGAGCCCTCCTCGTCGGTGAAGAAGGCGACAGCGAAGGGATGCTCCGTCGTGATCCCGTTGAATTGGAGGGTCTCGATCACCTCGAGGCCTGCCAGCACCCCGAGGTTGCCATCGAAGCGGCCGCCCGTCCGGACGGTGTCTATATGGCTCCCGGTCATGATCGGGGCGCCGTCGGTGCGCCCGGGCCGCACACCCACGACGTTGCCGATGCCGTCCATGCTGATGTCCAGGCCCAGGTCGGTCATCCAGGTCACGACCAGGTCACGGCCGTCCCGGTCCTCGTCGGTCAGGGCCAGGCGACACGAGCCACCCCCCTCGATCGGGCCGATGGTGGCCAGGTCGTCGATGCGGCGTAGTAGCCGATCGCCGTCTATGTGCAGGTCACTCACCGGTCGGCTCCCGCCGAGGCGTCGGCCAGGGCAATGTCGGCCGGGCGTACGGGCACACGGGCCAGCTCCAGGCCCGTGGCATTGCGTAGGGCACCGACCACCGCTGCGGTGGACGAGATGCAGGGCGGCTCCCCGATGCCCTTGGCCCCGAAGGGTGCCCCCGGCTCGGGCTGTTCTATGAGGGCCGCTATCTCCAGCGGTGGCATGTCCAGGGCGGTGGGCACCAGGTAGTCGGTGAACGATGCATTGCGGATCCGGCCGTTATCGACCAGGACCTCCTCCATGACGGCCAGCCCGACGCCCTGCGCTGCACCACCCTCCAGTTGTCCGACGGCCTGGACCGGGTTCAGCACCCGTCCCACGTCCTGGGATGTGGTCAGCTCCACGACCCGCACGAGGCCGAGGTCCGGGTCCACGTCGACTATGGCCCGGTGGGCTGAGACGGCGAACGAGACGTGCGCATCGCCCTGGCCGTCCTCGTCCAGCGGCGACGTCGGGGCGTGGCGATGGACCACGTCGGCCGACAACGGTTCTGCGGTGACCTCGGCCAGGTCCACGGACACGCTCCCGGAGAGCGACTCCACCCGACCCTCCACCAGGACGAGGTCGTCGACCGGTACGTCGTGGGTCACCGCCACCCGGGCCACGACGGCGGCCCGAACCTCCTCACAGGCCTTCTGTACGGCACCGCCCGACATCCACGTCTGGCGGCTGGCCGAGGTGGAGCCGGCCGACCCGATGCCCATGGTCTGAACCGGGGCGAGGACCACCTCGTCCACCCCGAGTACCTCGCGGGTGATCTGGCCGACCAGGGTCACGAAGCCCTGTCCCACCTCGGCACAGGCAGACGTGATCGTCGCCACGCCGTCACGCAGCTCGCACCGGGCGGCCGACGAGTCGTCGAAGCCCTCCGAGAACATGAGGTTCTTGAACCCCACGGCCAGCGCCTCGCCACGCACCACGTGGTCGGCGTCGGCGGTACGTCCGGCACCGCCAGGCCGGGTCATGGGCTCGTCGGACCTGACGGCTGCCGATGGATGCTCCGCGCACGTACGGATCACCTCGGCCACCGGGAGCGTGCCGGTCAGCACCTGTCCGGTGAGCAGGCGGTCACCGGGTGCCAGCGCGTTCTTCAGCCGTAGCTGGATCGGGTCCATGTCCAGGGCGGCGGCCAGGCGGTCCATCTGGGCCTCATGGGCCATGCAGGTCTGGACCGCCCCGAATCCCCGCATGGCCCCGCACGGCGGGTTGTTGGTGCGCACCACCACACCGTCGATATCGGCCGACGGGACCCGGTAGGGCCCGGCCGCGAAGCAGGTGGCGTTGGCGATCACCGCGCCGCTGGAGGAGGCGTACGCCCCGCCGTCGAGGAGCAGGCGGGCCTCCACCCGGACCAGCGTGCCGTCGGTCTCGGCGTGGTGGCGGTACCACATGCGGGCCGGGTGCCGGTGCACGTGTCCGTGGAAGCTCTCCTGGCGTGAGTAGACCATCTTCACCGGCCGACCTGTGTGCATGGCGAGCATGCAGAGGTGGACGTGCAGGCTGAGGTCCTCCCGGGCGCCGAACGCCCCGCCCACGCCGGCCAGGGTCAGCCTGACCAGGTCGGGGTCCATGCCCAGGCAGTCGGCCACCTGGTCGCGGTCCACGTGCAGCCACTGGGTGGCGACG
>DUAC01000151.1 GCA_012961035.1 Acidimicrobiia bacterium | reverse complement strand
TCAGGCCCTTCTCGTGCCCGGCCTGGGCGTCGGGGACCTTGGAGTCGGCCATCCCGGCGGCGACGCCGGATGGCAGGCCCAGCCAGTTGGCCACCTGGGCGGCGGCGGCCATCATCACGGCCTCCTCGCCGGAGCCTCCGGTCATGGCGCCGGTACGCAGGTCGGAGACGAACGGCCAGAGTCCCATGACGCACGGGTGGCCGGGCTTCAGCAGGTTGACGCAGGTGAGGGCGGACAGGCATTCGGCGAGGGCCTGGGCCAGGGACCCGGCCAGGGCGGCGGGTGACGTGGCACCGGCCTGCCCCGCCGAGAGGAGGTTGATGGGCATGCCGCAGTGCACCTGGGCGACCATGGAGCGCGCTGCGTCCTCTGCGTAGCGCAGGGGTGGGACGACGAAGGTGTTGTTGGCCACGCAGAAGGGCCGCTCGGCGAAGGAGCCCGGCTTCCCGCCCAGCATCTGGTCGAACATGTCGACGGCCTCGACGACGTGTTCGGGCTGGAAGAACGACGTGCCCATCGGCTTGGAGGTGCCCATGGCCACCGCGTAGGCGGAGTTCAGGTCGAGGTCCCGGGCCTCGACCATGTCGCGGGCCACGAGCGTCCGGACGTGGAAGTGGACGTGTTCGAGCGTGTCGACGAGGCGGGCCACGTCGTAGACGTCGTGGAGGTCCGATGGGCGGTGCTTGCGGGTTTCGTGGTCCCAGACGGAGACGGCCGCGCCTGCGGTGCCGAAGTGGACCCGGTCGCCGCCCACGTCGATGGAGCGGTTGTCGTCGAAGCCGTGCCAGGTGAACGACTTGGCGGCCATGTCCACGGCGTCCTCGACCAGCGAGCGGGGGAAGTGGAGGCGTTCGTGCTCGTCCACCCAGCCCCCGGCCGGGACCACCACCTCGATGAATTCCGGAATCGGGGTGCCCATGCCGAACTCGCCGAGCAGGGTCAGGGCCGTGTCGTAGACGGATCGGCACTCCGACTCTGTGAGCGGCTTGTAGGCGCCACCGGACTGTCCGGGGCGCACGGCCCGCTCGTCCTCTGGGAGGCCGGCGGCTCTGGCGGCGACCCGGGCGGCACGTCCGCCGGCTCGTACGCCCCGCTTTGGCCGGGTGGTCTCGGTCATGCCCGGAGCCTTTCGTTGGAAGGATCATGTGCAGCCGCCGCCAGCACGGTGGCGGTGTGCCGCTCGCCGAACAGGACGATCTCGAACGTGGAGCCGGGTGCCCGGAAGGCGGGGTCCACGTAGGCGAAGGCCAGCGACCTCCCGACGGTGTGGCCCCAGGCGCCGCCGGTGGTGATGCCCATGGCGGTCGTTCCGTCGCCCGCCGGGTCGTAGGTGGGCTCGTTGCCGCGGCAGTCGGAGTCGGTGGCATCCACCTCGCAGTAGACGAGGAGCATGTCCAGGCCGGTGAGGTCGGGTCCGGCGGTCGCCCTGCGGGCCAGCGTGGCGTCGCGTCCCAGGAAGGCCCGGCCCGGCGTGTCCAGGTCCACGAACCTGTCGAGGCCTGCCTCGATGGGGGTGATCTCGGTGGTGAGCTCGCCACCCCACGCCTTGTAGGCCTTCTCGATGCGCATGACGTTCATGGCGTACGAACCGAAGTGGACCATGCCGTGGGCTTCGCCGGCCGCCACCAGGGCGTCGTACAGCTCGGGCATGCGGTCGATGGGGTGGTGGAGTTCCCAGCCCAGCTCGCCCACGTAGCTGACCCGTAGGGCGGTGACGGGCACGCCGGCCACGTGTACCTCCCTGGCGGTCAGCCACGGGAAGGCCTTGGAGGAGAGGTCGGCGTCGGTGCAGGTGGCGAGGACGTCGCGGGCCCGGGGTCCGGTGACGGCGAGGATGGCGGTGGCGTCGGTGACGTCGGCGATGGTCACGTCCTCACCCGGGAGCACGTGCTGGGCCAGCCAGTCCAGGTCGTGGGTGGTGCCGGTGATGGCCGAGTTGAGGTAGTAGCGGTCGGCGGCGAGGCGGGTGACCGTCATCTCGCACTCGATGCCGCCGAGGTCGGTGAGCATGTGGACGAGGCGGATGCCGCCGTCGGTGGTCGGCAGCCGGTTGGCCGAGAGGCGGCCCAGCAGGGTGGCGGCGTCGCTTCCGGTCACCTCGAACTTGGCGAAGGCGGTCAGGTCGGCGATGCCGACCCGCCCGCGCACGCCGTTGCATTCGGCGGCGACGATGTCGTGGGCGTTGGAGCGCCTCCACGAGTACTGCTCGGCCTCGCCGTAGTAGCGGGGGCGTTCCCAGCCCCAGACGTCCTGCCACTGGGCGCCGAGGGCGTCGAGCCTTTCGGCTATGGGCGTGCGCTTCATGGGGCGTCCGGCGGACCGGTATTCGCCGGGCATGCGCACCTGGTACATCTCGTGGTACTCGTCCACGGACTTGAGGATCGTGTAGTCGAGGTCGGACCACGGGCCGAAGCGGCGGGGGTCCATCTCGCGGACGTTGATCTCGGTCTGGCCGTGGACCATCCACTGGGCCAGGAACTTCCCGGCGCCGGGACCCTGGGTGATGCCGATGGAGGCTCCGGCGCACATCCAGTAGTTGCGCACGCCGGGGGCGG
>DUAC01000150.1 GCA_012961035.1 Acidimicrobiia bacterium | reverse complement strand
CTCTCCCGACATCCTGGAAATGGACTTCGACTCCTACCTGGAGACGATCCGACGTTTCACCGACGAGGAACTGATCCCCGGCGAGGCCGCCATGGTGGATCTCGGAGAGGTACCCCCGCCACTGGTCGACCGGCTGGCCGAATGCGGGTTGTTCGGCATCACGCTGCCCCGGCATTGGGGAGGCCTCGGCTGGAGCATGGAGCAGCAGGTCCGCCTCACGTTCGAGTTCACCAGGGCCTCGCCTGTCTACCGGTCACGGTTCTCGACCACCATCGGCCTCTGCTCCCAGATCCTCCACGACCACGGCACCGACGAGCAGAAGGAGAGGTACCTCCGGGACATGGCCATCGGCCGGTGTGTCGCCTCGTTCGCCCTCACCGAGACCGGAGCCGGCTCGGACGCCACGGCCGTGACGACCACGGCGGTCCGTGACGGCGACCAGTACGTCATCAACGGCCACAAGCGCTTCATCACCAACGGCGCATGGGCCGACCTGCTCGTCGTGTTCGCCCGGACCGGCGACGCCGGCTTCTCGGCCATCCTCGTGCCTGCCGACACCCCCGGCGTGACCGCCACGCTGCCCAGTCGGATGAACGGCCACGAAGCGGGCCCGGTGGCCGAGCTCTCATTCACCGACGTGCACGTGCCGACCACGAACCTCGTCGGCGACGAGGGCGCCGGCCTGAAGTTGGCCCTCCGGGGCATCAACCACGCCCGAACGCACGTGGCCGCCACAGCCGTCGGCTGCGCCACCCGCCTGCTCACCGAGGCCACCGCGCATGCCCTCACCCGCCACCAGTTCGGCCAACCCATCGCCCAGTTCGGCGTCATCGAGGCAATGCTCGGCAGGAGCCGCGCCGAGTTGGAGGCCGCCAGGGCACTGGTCCTGGACTGTGCGAGGGCATGGGACGCCGGTGGCATCCCCTGGCCGCGGATCGCCGCCGCGAAGCTGGTGGCCACCGAGACCGGCAAGGAGATAGCCGACCGGGCGGTCCAGATCCTGGGCGGTGAGGGGATAGTCGGCGACCACCCGGTGGGACGCCTCTGGCGCGACATCCGGGCGCTCTCGATCTACGAGGGCACCACCCAGATCCACGAGCGGAACCTGGCCCGCCACCTACTCAAGACCGTCGGCGATGGGCACCCCATCTTCGACAGCTGATCCTCGGAGGAGGTCAGGTCCCGAGGTGGCCCGAAAGCACGTTGACTGTGTTGGTGCCGATCTCGGCGACCGCGTAGCCACCCTCCATCACGTAGAGGGTGGGCAGGCCCAGGGCGCCTATACGGCGTCCAACCTCCAGGTAGTCGGTGGTGGCCAGGCGGAAGAAGCTGATCGGGTCACCCTCGAAGGTGTCCACGCCGAGCGACACCACCAGGGCATCCGGTCGGTGGGCGAGAATCCGCCGGCAGGCGTCGTCCAGCGCCGTCGACCATTCCTCGAAGCCGGTACCGGGTCGCATCGGATAGTTGGCCGTATAGCCCTCGCCCGGTCCCGCCCCCGTCTCATCCTCATAACCCATGAAATATGGAAAGGCATCGGCCGGATGCCCATGGAGAGACGTGAACAGCACGTCTGCCCGCTCCCAGAAGATGCCCTGGGTGCCGTTGCCATGGTGGAAGTCGATGTCCAGGACCGCCACCCGATCGGCTCCGTCGACGAGGAATCCCTCAGCGGCAATGGCCGCGTTGTTCAGGAAGCAGTACCCGCCGAACTGGTCGGACGACGCATGGTGGCCCGGCGGCCTGCACAGTCCGAAGGCCACCGGCGACCCTCCGGCGACCAGGTACTGCCCGGTCTGGGCGATGGCCGCAGCAGCCGACGCTGCCCTCCACGTTCCGGCGGTGATCGCCGTCTCCGCAGCCAGGGCGAAGTACCCCAGCCGACCATCGGGCTCGACCGGCACCCGGTCGTGGCGGAGTCCCCGCACCGGAAACATGGTGGGGATGGCGTCGCCCGTATGCCCAGCTGCCGTCCAGTCCTCCCAGAACGTCCGGAGGAAGTCGACGTAGGCCGGATCATGGACCCGGACGACCCGATCCAGGTCGACCGACTGGGGCTCGTGGCGATCCTCGAAGCCAGCCGTATCCAGGGCGGCCACCACGTGGTCCCACCGTTCCGGGCACTCGAATGGTCGCACGAGGGAACCCTCGTAGACCTCGCCATCCGGGAAGTGGGCCCGGTGGTCGTCGCTCAGGATGACCTTCATGCCGTCACCGTAGGTGGGTTGCCATTTCAGCGTTCCTCCAACTGCATCCGCAGGGCATCGGTGACCCCACCCCCCAGGTAGAGGTCGCTCCCGGGTGGCAGGAGGCCGCGTTCCTCCAGGCGGTTCATGATCCGCAGGACGAGGGCGCAGTAACGGGCCGCGCCGAAGGCCTCGTGCCAGCGAACACCCACCGCCCGGCGCCCCAGCGCCCGCTCGTACACCCCGACCAGCTCCTCCCGGGTGGGCTCGCCGTCCAGACGGGGGTTCCCGCAGGCCTCGTGTATCCACCGGTCGAAGCTCAGGAACCATCCCAGGTCGAACTCCGCCGGGGCGATGGTCGCCCCCTCGAAATCGGTCGTGCAGACCGGCGTGGCTCCATCCCAGAAGATGTTCCCCAGCCTGCAGTCACCCCAGCAGAGGGCCGCTGCAGCGTCGGGGGGAACCTCGGCCCTGAGCCTCCGCCAGCCCTCGGCCAGGATCGGATGCGGGCGCCCACGCAACTCGCCCGAGGCGAACTCCTCCCAGAGGTCAAGTTGGCGGAGGTTCGTGGGCTCACACCCCTCCGGCACCAGGTGGCCGAGGCCGGCGGCCATCCAGTCCACCCGATTCACCGTGGCGATGGTCTGCACCGCCGCCTCGTTCATGGCCCGCCTGCGCTGCGGCGTGGCCTCCGCATAGAAGCCCTCGACCACGTACGCCGGGTCCTCCCTCGGTATGTCGCCGGCTACGAAGCCGGTCACGAAGAACGGTCCTCCCAGGACCCTCCCGTCCGGTTCGAAGCCGACGGACGGGGCCACGGGTATCCCGGAGTGGTCCTCCAGTCCCCGCAGCACCCGCCACTGCAGCTCCACCTCGACGGCGGTGGTCGGCGACTGCGCCGGGTAGATGGCCGCCTCCGGAGGCTCACGCCTCACGACGAAGCGGTCCTCCACCTCCCAGCCATCCTTCTCGACGACGGCAGGCAGGATCAGCGTCTCTCCCGAGTAGCCGCCCTCGGGTCGGACCGGTGCCGCCAATCGCACGGCCTCGACCCCGTCGTCAGAGAGGCGGTCGACCAGCCATTCCTCCAATGCCCGGAGGTCCAGGTCTTCGTCCAGCGGGCCCCTGAGGTGATCTGGCACGATCCGCCGGTTCGATCAGTCGCCGCCCGCCAGGCTGGACGGCCGGTAGAAGGTGAGCATCTGGGCGACACCGCCGCCCACGCCCACCAGCAGCGCGATCCACAGCCCGGTCATGCCGTCCAGGTCACCGGCGATGCCCAGGGCCTCATCCACAGACCAGGAACCGGGGCCAAGGATCGCCGCCACCAGGGACATGGCGGCCAGCACGAAGACGTACTCCCAGCCCTCCTTCAGGATCATGAAGCCGTTGGAGCGGTGCGTGGTCCACCATGCCACCGTCATGACGCCGATGATCCCCGCTGCTGCGAACGACGAGAGCAGCCCGACGGCCAGCAGCAGGCCCGCCCCCACCTCGCTGGAAGCTGCCAGGTATGCGTTCAGGCGACCCGGACGCATGCCGATGCTGTCGAACCATCGACCGGTACCTGGGATCTTCCCGCCGCCGGTGAACTTGTTCCAACCGTGGGCGGCCATCGTCAACCCGATGACACACCTCAGTACCAGCAGGGCCAGGTCGGTCGCAGTCGTCGGCTCCATGTGGGTTCCTCCCGGTCCACCCGCCCGGCGTTCGGACGGCATGCGGGCCGGACCCTACCGGCGGTCCCCTCAGCGGTTCTGGTCCGCCGGTCCGATCCATCACCCGCCCGTAGGCTGGCCGGGTGATGGTCCTCAAGATCGCCTTCGCCGTGGCGGTGGCCCTGTTCATGTTCCGCATCGGTCTGGCGGTGCTCAGGATGCTGGCCACGCCGATACCCGAGCCGCCGCCGGCCGGCGAGCTCCGCAAGGTGAAGCTGCAGTACCGCTGCAGCCTCTGTGGCACCGAGGTCCGCATGACGGTTGCCCCCGACGAGGCACCCGATCCACCCCGTCACTGCATGGACGACATGGAACTCCAGCAGACCGAGGACCTGTAACCGCACGACGGGCGTCATCCACAGCCTGTGGACAACCCTGTGGGTGAATCACATCCGTGTGATTCTCCCCAATGGCCCGAAGGACGGGCCCGGGTTCAGTGGTACTGCGTGGCGGTGATGATCCCGCCCAGGATCGACCCCAGGCCGAGCAGGAGGATGCCGTTGCTCGTTCCGCCCGGCATCCAACCCACGTAGTTGAAGAAGATGATCAGGACGCCCAGGCCCAGAAGGCCGAACATGAGCACCGCCAGCCAGATCGGAGAAGGCTCGTGGCCCGCCGACATCGACGTGTCCGGACGCGCTCCTGCCCGGGTGCCCTTCGGGGTGACCCGACCACCCTGGACCTTGCGCTTGGCCGGACCGGGCCGCGACGGCGCGTCCTGCGGTTCGACGTTCTCGCTACTCGACATGCCACGGAGGATAGGGCAACCGACGACCCACCCGGGCGGTCGGAACCTTTTCCCCGGCGGCGCGGCTCGTGCCGGTGGCTAGCGTGCTGCGCGTGGGCGCCCGGGTACTCGTCATAGACAACTACGACTCGTTCGTCTACAACCTCGTCCAGTACCTGGGGGAGTTGGGTGCGGAGCCGATGGTGCATCGCCACGACGCCGTGGACCTGGCCGCCATCGCCGCCCTCGAACCCGATGCGCTGCTCATCAGCCCGGGCCCGGGGCGCCCAGAGGGTGCCGGCGTCTCGACCGCTGCCATCCGGTGGGCGGCCGGCCGCATACCGGTGCTCGGCGTGTGCCTGGGCCACCAGGCCATAGGAAGCACCTGGGGAGGCGACGTCGTGCGGGCACCGGAGGTCATGCACGGCAAGACCTCATGGATCCACCACGAGGGTGCCGGGGTGTTCGCCGGCCTTCCCAACCCCCTGGAGGCCACCCGCTACCACTCGTTGATCGTGGACCGCCAGTCCGTGCCCGACGAGCTGGAGATAACGGCCACCAGCGAGGACGGGCTGGTCATGGGACTACGCCACCGGGAGCTCGACGTGGAGGGCGTGCAGTTCCACCCGGAATCGATCCTGACTACCGGCGGCCACGACCTGCTGGCCAACTTCCTGGCACGCGTGGGCTGAACCGCCCCGGTTCCACTCAGCCCGTAGAGCCTGGAGCGTCTCCGATCGGGTTGTCATTGCCGGATCCGTCCTCGGCCTGCCCGATGACGATGGTCACCGTGGTGCCGAAGTCCACCTCGGCATCCGGAAGCGGGCTCTGGCTGATGACCCGCCCGTCGTTGGGGCTGAACGCCGGAAGCGGTTCGTAGCGGACGTTCACCTCCAGGTCCACCGATTCCAGGGCCAGCACGGCGGTGGCTTCCATCATGGACTCCACCGGCGGAACCATGACCAGCGGCAGCCCGGACGAGACCACGATCTGGATGGTGCCTCCGGGGGCCAGTTCGCTGTGGGCGGGCGGCTCGGTCCGCACGACCTGGCCGATCGGCACCGTCCGGCTGCGCTCCTCGGTGGTGCTGGCCTGCCAACCCAGCCTGGAGACGATGTTCATGGCGTCCAGCACGGGACGGTTGCTGAGGTCCGGAACCTCCTCGACCGCCGGTCCGGTCGACACGAACAGGATCACCCTCGCTCCCGGCGTGATCTCGAAGCCCGGGTCCGGGGACTGGTCGATGACCTCCCCGTCCGGAACGACGGGGTGCTCCTGTCCGACGGTCTCCACCTTCAGTCCCATTGCCTCCAGGTCTCGGACCGCATCGCTGGCGAGGTCGCCCAGCACGTCGAGGAGCACCATCGGACCAGTTCCACGGCTGACCCACAGCCGGACCGTCTCCGCCGGCTGGATCTTCGTGCCAGCCTCCGGTTCCTGGCGGAAGACCGTGTTCTCCGGGTAGTGGGAGTTCACCTCGTAGTCCATCTGCACGCTGAGGTGGGCCTCCCGGAGCGTGTCGCGGGCCTGGTCCAACGGTCGCCCGATGAGGGTGGGCACCTCGACGAGCGTGATACCGACCGGAGCGGGATCGTCGCCGCTGACTCCCAGGGTGTCGAAGAACTCCAGCACCAGGTAACCGAAGGCGACGAGTAGCCCCGCCAGCACGACCGTGAACAACGCAGTCCGACGCAGTCCGTCATCGCGCCGGTGACGGGTAGCGCTGCCGAAGTCCCGTACCGGCGCGGGCATCGCCGCCGCCGGACTGGCCTGCGGGATGGGAGCAGGAGCACCCACCCGGAGGTCGTGCGCCCCCTCCCGATAGCGCCGCAGGTCGCCCCTCAGATCCTCGGCGGTGGGATACCGGTTCACCGGGTTCTTCGCCAGCAGCTTGAGGGTGATGGCCTCCAACGACTCCGCCACCGCAGCGCCTGCCGTCCTCAACGACATGGGGCTGTCCTGAACGTGGCGGTAGGCAATGGCCACCGGCGTCTCGCCTGTGAACGGAGGCCGACCGAGGAGCATCTCGTAGAGCACGATGCCCAACGAGTACAGGTCGCTGCGGGGATCCACCGGACGTCCCTGGGCCTGCTCAGGCGAGAAGTAGGTGGCGGTACCCATGACGGAGCCCGACTGGGTGAGGTCGTTCCTGGTTCCCACCAGCGCCGTGGCTATGCCGAAGTCGGCCACCTTCACCTGTCCGTTGGGGGTCACCAGCACGTTGCCGGGCTTCACGTCCCTGTGCACGAGGCCACTGCGATGGGCGGAGGCCAGTGCCGCTGCGATGTCGGCGGCGATGTCGGCGGCCCGGTCCGGGTGGATGCTCCCCTCGGAACGCAGCATCTCGGCGAGGCTTCGACCCTCCACGTACTCCATGACGATGAAGTAGGTGCCCTGTTCCTCGCCCCAGTCGTAGACGCTCACGATGTTGGGATGGTTCAGGTTCGCCGCCGCCTGCGCCTCGCGCCGGAAGCGCTCCACGAAGCTGGTGTCGCCGGAGAATTCGTCGAACAGGACCTTCACGGCGACCGGGCGATCCAGCAGCAGGTCCCGTGCCAGGTACACGTCGGCCATGCCGCCGCGCGCGATCTGACGGTGCAGTTCGTAACGGTCGTTGAAGACAGTGGGTCCCGGCGCTGGCACGACGCTGGATTCTACCGCCAGCCGGATTCTCCGGGCCGTCGGTCAGGCCTCCTCGGAGGGAACACCTTCCATCCCGGCCCGGAAGCCCTCGATCAGACGCCTGGCTTCGCCCAGGGAGCCGACGACGATCGTCTCGGCCACGGCGATGCGGATCGGTCCATCCAGGCCGGCCAGCCGCAGGTCTCCACCCTCCACGAAGGTCGGATCGAACCACAGGAGGCCGGACGGCCTACCGCGGAAGACAGCCACGTCACCGTCATCGGATCCGATGAACCACCCCTGGCGGGCGTACAGGCCGAGCACCAGGACGGCGGTCGCCACCACGCAGGCGGCCATTGCCAGTGCCGTGCCGAACGCGATGCGACCCTTCTCGGCAGCTCCCCGGACGTGGGTCGAACGCTCCGATCGGGCGGCCGGAACCGTCGATCGACGGCCCTCGCGGGCCTCCGGTCCGGCCACGACCTCGATGACCAGGACCGTGACGTTGTCATGGCCACCGTTCTCCACGGCCTCGTCGACCAGCAGGTCCGCCGACTCCTGGACGGTTCCGGCGGCCAGCACCTCGGCCAACCTCCCGTCGTCCAGTTCGTTGAACAGTCCGTCGCTGCACAACAGGTACCGGTCGCCGAGAACCGGCTCGAGTTCCCAGCTGTCGATCACCGGATCGGCTTCGATGCCCAACGCACGGGTGAGGATGTTGCGCTGCGGATGTTGGGCCGCCTCCTCAGCGGAGAGTTCCCCGGCCCGCATCAGGTCCGCCACGAGGCTGTGGTCGTCACTCACCTGGACCAGCTCACCGGCCGCGAAGCGGTACACCCGACTGTCTCCGATGTTGGCGACGGCGAGTACCTCGTCGCCCGAAGCGGAGCTCACGACGGCGAGGGCGCACAGCGTCGTTCCCATGCCGGAGAGGTCCGGCCTCGTGACGGTCTTCTCGAGGATGGTGCGGTTGGCCGACCGGACGGCAGCCACGAGGCCGGCCCGGTCACGTCGGTCGAACACGGCCAGCATGGCGGCCACCGCCTCAGCCGAAGCCACCTCGCCTCCGCGGTGGCCCCCCATTCCGTCCGCCACCACGTACAGGCCATCCACCAGGCCGACCGAATCCTGGTTGGAGGTCCTGATCCGGCCCGTGTGGCTGGCGGTTCCAGCCTCCAACCGCACGTAACCACCGCGCTCGATGCGTCTGGAGGCGATCACGGTCCCAGCGGTGGCGCCAATGCCCACCCGCAGTCGGAGCATGGAAGGTCGACGAGAAGCACGGCACCCACGGTGCGTCGATACTACCGGTCACTCCGTAGGCGGTCCGGGCGGGCCCATGCGGACCGCGCCTCATTCCACCTGCTTCCGTTAGCCTTTCCGACGCTGCACGCGCGAGTGGCGGAATTGGCAGACGCGCAGGATTCAGGTTCCTGTGTCCGAAAGGATGTGAGGGTTCAAGTCCCTCCTCGCGCACCACGGTTCGAGGTGCCCGCGGTTGCTACCGGCCCCGGCCCACCCACGGTCCCGTCGTGGATCAGAACACCGGACCCGACGGAACCTCCACATCAGGTCGTGGTTCGCAGCCCGCCAGTTCGGCCAGCAGCTCCATCTCCTCGATCGAGGTCGGTCGCACCGTGAGACCGGTCGCCAGGGTCGACCGCCACTGCTGGAACCTCTCGGCGATGCGTTGCCGGGATCCGACCAGGGCCCCGTCATCCAGGTAGTCGTCCGGCACCGCGGCAGCTGCCTCGTCCCGGCGACCTGCGGCGAACAGTTCGGTTATCCGATCGGCCGCCTCGCCGAATCCCCGGCGGGACATGGCGTCGCGATGGAAGTTGTGCGAGGACGGACCGTAGCCACCGACCCTCATCGCCACCCCCGGGCGGGCCGCGTCGAACACCGCTGCCACGTCGTCGGTGAGCCTGACCGTCGCCCCGACCTGCACCTCCAGGTCCGCCATCGTACGACCACCCCGGTGCAGCCCGAGGGCCAGGTCGGCGGCGTAGAGGTGGGCACTCCCCGGGGTGTATCCCAGCGGCAGCCAACCATCGGCCACCTCGGCTGTCAGGCGCACGTTGGCCGGCCCACCGGTGGCCAGGAATATGGGCAGGTCGGGGTTCATGTGGAGGATCGGCTTCAGCGGTCGGCCGGCCCCGACCGATCCCGGCCCGGTGTAGGGAAGCGCCAACTCTGATCCGTCGTGGGCGACCGGACCCTCCCGTCGGAACACCTGCCGGACGATCGCCACGTAGTCCCGGAGTCGCTGGTTGGGATGCCCCCACGGCTGCCCGTACCAGCCCTCCGCAACCCGCGGCCCGGACAGGCCGAGCCCACACACCACCCGTCCGGGGGCCAGCGCCTCCAACGTCCCGAACTGCATTGCCGTCGTCGTCGGGGGGCGGGCCGGAACCTGGGCGACCGCGCTCCCCAGCCGGAGGTACCGGGTGTGGGCTGCCAGGAAGGCCAGGGGGGTGACGGCATCGGCACCGTAGATCTCAGCCGTCCAGACCGAGTCGAAGCCCAGGCGCTCCGCCAGCAGGATCCGTCGCAGCGGCAGTTCCACACGGGGCTCGGACCAGACGTCCAGACCCAGTCCGAGCTTCATGACCGATCCGTTCCTATGCGTTGACGTCGACCACGACGCGACCGCGGATCCCGCCGCCCAGGATCTCCCCGGACACAGCCGGCACCTCGTCCAGGCCGACCACGCGTGTCATCGACGCCAGCAGGTCCCGGTCCAGGTCCTCGTCGAGGCGCCGCCAGGCTTCCAGCCGACGGGGACGCGGCACGTGCACTGAGTGGATGCCGCGCAGGGTCACGCCCCGCAGGATGAACGGCGCCACCGTCGTCACCAGGTCCATGCCCTGGGCGAGACCGCATGCGGCCACGCAGCCCTCCGGCTGGATCTGGGCCAGCACGTTGGCCAGCGTGTGGCTTCCCACCGCATCCACGGCGCCCGCCCACCGGGCACGGGCCAGGGCGCGGCCGCCGCCCTCGGAGAGCTCCCCCCGCTCCACGATCACGGATGCCCCGAGGCTCTTCAGGTACCCGGCCTCGGCGGGACGCCCGGTAGAGGCGTGTACCTCGTATCCCCTTGCGGCCAGCAACGCCACCGCCACGCTTCCGACGCCGCCAGCGGCACCGGTCACCAGCACCGGACCGGATTCGGGCGTGACGTCGTGGTCCTCCAGCGCCAGCACGCAGAGCATCGCCGTGTAGCCAGCCGTACCGATGGCCATGGCCTCCAGCGAGGTGATACCAGCGGGGATCGGCACGGTCCACCCGGCATCCACCCGGGCCCGCTGGGAGAACCCTCCCCAGGCCTCCTCGCCAAGGCCCCAACCGTTCACGACCACACGGTCGCCAACCGCCACCTCGGGAGAGTTCGACGCCGCCACCGTGCCGGCCAGGTCGATTCCCGGGACCATCGGGAAATTCCGGACTATGGGTGACGAGTCGGTGACGGCAAGGCCGTCCTTGAAGTTGACCGTCGAGTACTCGACGTCGACGAGCACGTCGCCCTCGGGCAGGTCGTCGTCTGACAACTCCACGATCCCACAGGTGAAACCGTCATCGGGCCTGTCGACCATCAGGGCTCTGAACATCAGGGATCCTCCGCTCGCTCTCCGGCCGGGGCCGGAACCGGTTCGGTCAGCGACCGAACATTGTCAGCCACTGTTCCTCGGAACGCGGCTTGAACACGAAGTTGTCCCGACGGGTCTCGCCCATCGGGGCCGAGGGCTGCGGAGAGTAGAGGTGGCCCGGATAGAGCACCGCCTCGTCCGGCACCCTGGAGAGGCGGTGGTGGAGGCTGTGGTACAGGGCAGCCGGGTCACCTCCCGGTAGGTCGGTCCGGCCACAGCCCTCCAGGAAGAGCGTGTCTCCCGCCACCAACCGACCATCCACGAGGAAGCACTGGCTGCCCGGCGTATGGCCGGGGGTGTGGATGAGGTCGATGGCGACCTCGCCCACCATCACGACGTCGCCGCTCTCGTGGCCGACTATCTCGTCGTCGCCCAGGCCGGTCACCTTGGCGATGAACTCGACCTCCTCGCGCTGGGCGTGTACCGGCACCGATACGTGCTCCATCAGCTCACGGGCACCGATCACGTCGAAGCCCATCATCGAACCGCCCACGTGGTCCGGGTGGTAGTGGGTGGCGAGCACGCCGGTACACCGCATGCCATCGGCCTCCAGCACCCCGAGCAGGCCCGCCACGTCGTAGGCGGGATCGACTATCACGGCTTCGCCGGTCACCCGGTCACCGATCAGGTAGACGAAGTTGACCATCTGGCGGGCCATCTGGTCATCGGTGGCGAAGTCGCGGCCGGAGAGCAGTTGGCGGAAGTAGAGGCGGTCGTCGGAGTCGGAGGTCATGGTCGGTTCATCGTAGGGACGCCGGGGTGGGAGGCCCGCAACGGCCGGGGGTCAGGACGGTTCACCGGCGCCGTTGCGCCAGGCTTCCTCGGCGAGGGCCACGACCTCGCGCAGGGGCCTACCGGTGGCACGCGCCACCCTGGCGGCATCGTCGTGTTCGGCCTTGGCCCGTCCGGCGGAGACCTTGACGGCCACCGGGTGCCCGTCGACCTCGACGACGTGCATGGTCCGGGGAACCGCCCATCGCTCCACCGAATGGGCCCTCACGCCCAGGGAGCCGGTTTCCGCCGTGAGGACGCCGGCGACCGCCTCCACCGTCGCCGGATCGCAGAGCGCGCTCACGGTGTGGGCGGGCCGGCCCTTCTTCATGACCATCGGGGTGATCCAGGCGTCGTTGGCTCCCGCTGCCAGGCACTCGGCAATGGCGTGGGCCAGCGTCTCGCCGGTGGCATCGTCGACGTTCACCTCCAGCTGGACCAGTTCCTGGCCCGAACCGGGCGTTCCGGGTCCAGCCTCCACCGAGGTGCCTACGACGACCTGGAGCAGGTTCGGGCGCCCCTCCAGGTCACGGTCCCCCGCCCCGTACCCGGTTGCCTCGATGACCATGGCGGGCATCGGACCCCAGTCCACGACCAGTGCCGCCAGGAGGGCCGCACCGGTCGGCGTGGTGAGTTCGAACGGCACGTCGGTGCCATGGGTGGGCGCCCCTACCAGCAGCGCGATGGTGGCCGGCGCCGGGACCGGGATCAGGCCGTGGGCGGACTCGACCATGCCCTGGCCGGTGGCCACGCTGCCGGAACGCACCTCGTCGATCCCGAGTACCTCGAGGGCGGCGCAGGTCCCGACCACGTCCACGATGCTGTCGATGGCCCCCACCTCGTGGAAGTGCACCTCCGATGGTGGTCGGGCGTGTAGCCGCCCCTCGACCTCGGCCAGGGCGTTGAACACGGCCAGGGACCGTGCAGCGACGCGCTCGGGCAGTCCGGCGGCGGCGATCATCGATCCGATGTCGGCGGCGGTCCGGTGCACGGTGCCCTCCTTCGCCTCCACCCTCGCCTTCGTGCCGGCCAGGCCACATCGCAGGGTCGGCCCGGCGTCCAGCGACCAGCCATCCACGGGCAGCCGAGACAACATGTCGCGGACCTCGTCGACGGCCGCACCGGCGTCGATGAGTGCCCCCAGGGCCATGTCCCCGGATATCCCCGAGAAGCCGTTGAACCAGGCCACCCGGGTCATGTCGATGCCTCCGCCGGTGGTCCCAGCAGGCGGAGTACCGCGCACGCCGCACCGAAGCCGTTGTCGATCCCGACCACGCTCAGGCCGGAGGCGCAGGACGCCAGCATGCCGAGGAGTGCGGTCACGCCATCCAGGGAGGCGCCGTAGCCGACGCTGGTCGGTACCGCCACCACCGGTGCCCCGGTGAGACCGCCGACCACGCTGGCCAGGGCACCCTCCATGCCGGCCACCACGACGATCGCGTCGGCCTCGTACACCCGGTCCAGGTCCGCCAGGAGGCGATGCAGGCCCGCCACGCCGACGTCGGCCAGCCGATCGGGCTGGATCCCGTGCGCCCACAGGACCGTCGCGCACTCGTCGGCCACGGGCGCATCCGCCGTCCCGGCCGTCACCACCAGGATGCGTTCGGACCTCGGCTCCGCCCGGCGCCAGACGACGGTCCGACCGGACACGGTGCCCGAATCGTCGACGGCCAGCGCCGCCTCCACCTGGACCTTCTCGGCCCGTGAGAGCACGACCGGCCCGCTTCCCCCGGTCAGGAGTTCGGCCACGACGAGGGCGACCTCCTCAGCGGTCTTGCCCGGCCCGTAGACGGCCTCCGGGAGGCCCTGGCGCAATGCCCGATGGTGGTCGACGCGTGCGATGCCGATGTCGGCAAACGGCAGTCTCTGCAGGAGCCGGACGGCATCGTCGGGCTCCACTCCACCTGATGCCACGTCATCCATCAATGCACGAAGGGCGTCGGCGTCCACGTCACTATCCTTGCCCGTTGTGGCCGACCTCGCACCCCCGGACCGTTCGACCCTGGCGTACCTGGGCCCCCGGGGCACCTTCACCGAACAGGCCCTGTACACCCAGCCCGACCTCGCGGCCCTGGACCTGCGGCCCGCGCCGTCAATTCCCGACGTGTTCCGCCAGGTCGTCGCAGGCCAGGTGGACCTCGGCTTCGCGGCGATCGAGAACTCGATCGAGGGCAGCGTCAACATCACCCAGGACACGCTGGCCTTCGACGTCGACCTGCTCATCCAGCGCGAGGTGGTGATCTCCATCCAGCTGAACCTGATGGTCGCCCCCGGCACCACCCTGGCCGACATCGACCGTGTCGTGTCGTTCCCCCATGCCATCGCCCAGTGCCGCGGCTGGCTGGCCGACCACCTGCCGGCCGCCGAGGTCCACGCCTCGAACTCCACCGCCGATGCGGCACGCATGCTGGCCGAGTCACCCGACCGACGAACCGCCGCGATCGCCCCGGCACGAGCCGCCGAGGTCTACGGGCTGGACGTGCTGGCGGTCGACATCGAGGACCACCCCGAGAACCAGACACGCTTCGTGCTGCTGGCGGCCGACGGCATTCCCGCCCCGACCGGGCACGACAAGACGTCACTGGTCGTGTTCCAACGCGCCGACAGGCCGGGATCGCTGCTCGGAATCCTCCAGGAGTTCGCCGCCCGGTCACTGAACCTGACGCGTCTGGAGTCACGCCCGACCAGGCAGGGCCTGGGGAACTACTGCTTCCTGATGGACCTGGAGGGCCACCTGGTGGACGAGTTGGTGGCCGACTGCCTACGGAACCTCCACATGAAGCACGGCGACGTGAAGTTCCTGGGGTCGTATCCGGCCGCCAGCTCCAACGGCGAGGCCGTGCGCCAGGAGGCCTCCGAGGCGTCGCTCTCGGCTGACGACTGGCTGGCCGACCTGCGCACCCGCATCCGGGACTGAGTCGGGCCGGGCTCCCGCCCCGGTGACGGCAGCCCGGTGGCGGAGGGAGGGGGATTCGAACCCCCGAAGCCGTGAGGCTCAACGGTTTTCAAGACCGTCGCAATCGTCCGCTCTGCCATCCCTCCGTGGCGCAGCGTATCGGCGGGGGTCCGCGGTCTCGGGGCGGCCGGTAGCATCCCTGCCCGAGGAGAGGTGGCCGAGCCAGGTTGAAGGCGCTCCCCTGCTAAGGGAGTATGGGCCCAAAAGCTCATCGTGGGTTCGAATCCCACCCTCTCCGCCAGTCTCCATCCAGCCGTGGCACCGGTCACCGGCGGTGGGCCGATTCCGGGCCGCCCGTACACTCGTGCCCCTGCGCTCGTAGCTCAATTGGATAGAGCATCTGACTACGGATCAGAAGGTTGGGGGTTCGAGTCCCTTCGAGCGCGCCAGTCCAGAGTGGGTTTTCGGCAGCCCTCCATCCGGCAAGCCGGCCAGATTGACTAAAGATTGTCTATGGACGGGCGGTCAGCCGCCCAGGACGCCCCCGATGGTCGAAGCGGCCTGCCGGTCACGTTCCTGGTCTGAATGCCCGTAGACGGCCAGCGTGAACGCCGGAGAGGTCCGCTAGAGGTCGAGGGCTTCACCGACGCGCCGCCACCCAGTGCCGTCGTGGCGGCGCACCACTCGG
>DUAC01000149.1:6274-15333 GCA_012961035.1 Acidimicrobiia bacterium | reverse complement strand
CGGCGGTTCGGCCGCCTCGAACACCTCGGCCAGGAACCCGTCGATCCGGTCGGACAGCGCCCGACAGAACCCGGGGCCCTGTAGCGACAGGTCCTCCAGGAGGTCGGTCGTGTCTAGGGGGGTCACCGGCCCGACGGTAGCGGCAACGTTCAGACCACCACGGACCCCTTCGGACCCTCGTCGTAGGCCGACTCGGCATGGAGGGCCTGGTCCAGGCCGACGATCTCAGTCTCCTCATCCACCCGCAGGCCGATCACGCGGTCGATCACCTTGACGATGGCGAAGGTGACCACGAACGAGAACACCACAACCGAACCTATGGCGACGGCCTGGTCCAGGAGCAGCTCGATCCCGCCACCGAAGAAGAGGCCGTGCCCAGAACACCACCGGTGCGGTGCTCATCAACATCCAGGACAGATCACCAGAATCCACGACAGGATTCCTCCGATTGGGCGGCGAGCACCCAGCCTGCCTCCCGGAGGTCACGGCATCGTCACACGAACGTTTCGGGATCGTGAACAAGCCCGGTCAGGCGGGCCCGACCGCGACCCTCAGCCGGCGGTGCCCCCGACATGTCGACGACGGTGCACCCAGGCCTTGGCGGCGCCCCACTCGAGTCCCGGAACGCGTAGGTCCGGATGCAGCTCGGCGAAGGACCCCGGAGAGAGGTCGTAGGCGTCATCTGGAAAGAGGCGCACCGCGTCGGCATCCCGCTGGACCGGAACCGCCCCGGCGGCTGACAGCACAGATGCGGGGTACCTCACGGCTTCGCGCACCAGCGCCAGGGGTCCGGTCCGCTGCTCGTCGATGTCGGCAGCCAGCAGGTCCCGGACCAGCGGGCCCACCTCCCGGACGGCACGTCGGCCGGCGTCGGCGACCGCATCCTCGTCCAGCACCGCGCCCGTCGACCTGTCTGCCACGCAGCGGGCCACCCAGCCGGGCAGGGCCGCCACGATCCCGTCCGCAAGCCTGAGCGCCAACTCGGCCAGGCGGGCCTCGTCGTCGGCCAGCGGAGCGGTCGGCTCAGCCACTACCGGGCTTCCCGCCCTTCAGGGCCCGGTTCAGGTTGCCCGACCTGAGGCCCTCCAGGTCCAAGGTGACGTAGGCGTACCCGACGCCTGCCACGGCGGCCACGACCTCGGCTCGCTGCTCCAGGACGTCGGGCAGTCGGTCTATCGGGACCTCGATCCTGGCGGTGTCGTCCAGGTGTCGGACCCGTAGGTCGTCGAAGCCCAGGCGTCGTAGGGCGGCCTCCGCCCTGTCCACCCCGGTCAGGACGGCGACGGTCACCTCGGTTCCGTAGGGAACCCTCGAGGCGAGGCATGCCGCAGCGGGCTTGTCGGCCGTCCGGAGCCCCATCTCCCGGGAATGGTGGCGGACGTCGGCCTTGGTCAGGCCGGCTTCCACCATCGGAAAACTGGCACCGCGCTCCGCGGCAACGGTCTGGCCCGGTCGGTGGTCGGCGAGGTCGTCGACGTTCACCCCGAGGACAACGGTGGCCGCCTCGGAATCCGCTATCGGGACCAGCACGTCCATGAGGGCGTCCTTGCAGCGACCACAGCGGTCGGGGTCGTTCACCCGGTACGCGGCGTCGGCCATCTCGTGGGTCTCCACCTCCGACCAGCGGAGCCCCCACTCGTCGGCGAGGGCGGCGGCATCGTCCCGCTCGTCACCGGCCAGGGAGGGCGACACGGCTGTCACCACGTGCACCCGGTCGGCACCGAGAGTGTCGTGGGCGACCCGGGCCAGGAAGGCCGAGTCGGCGCCCCCGGAGAAGGCCACCACGACCCGGCCAAGGTCGCGAAGGGAGCGACGCAGGCGGTCCATGCCGGGACCGGCCACCTCCGCCCCGGAGACCACGGTCAGCGCCGTCCGATCCCGGCCAGCACGGTGTCCAGGTCGGCCACCATCCCCGCATAGAACACGCCGAACTCGCCGTAGACGGCCGATGCATGGTCGTACCGCATGGTGTAGACGACGTCCTTCAGGTCGTCGGGACGCTGCCCGAAGAGGGTCACGCCCCACTCGAAGTCGTCGACGCCGGTGGACCCGGTCACGACCTGCAGGATCCGGCCGGCGAACTTCCGACCCGAGGTGCCGTGCTCCATCATCAGCTCGCGGCGGTCGTCGTAGGGCAGGGTGAACCAGTTGGCGTCCACGTTGCGACGCTTGGACATCGGGTAGAAGCACCACGCCGGCTTGCCCTCGGGGGGCAGCACCGGGTGGAGCCTGGCCCGTCGCATCTCATCGGGGAGGCCCTGGGAGTACTCGGAGAGTTCGGTCATCGACACGTAGCTGTCGACCACCTCGAGGCCTGCGTTGGCGATGCTGGTCTGGAAGCCCCGGAGGCGCCAGAGGTCCTCGCCCAGGACCATGAAGGCCAGGTCGGCCTTGTGGCCCAGGATCGCCACGGTGACCACCTGGTCTCCGGCGGTGGTGGCCGCCGTCACGGCGGCCCGCAGCTTCCGTCGGTTGACGGGCAGCGAGAACCTGGATCGTGGGATCCTGCAGAAGAGGTGGAGGACGCCGAGGCCGTCGGCTGGTGTCAGCGGATCGTTCATCGCACGGATCCTACGGAGCCATCCGGTCAGTCGCCGGTGTAGAGGTTGAACCGGTCACCACGGGCGAATCCGGCCAGCTGCAGGTTGGCGACACGGGCCGTCTCCACGGCGAGGGCCGACGGGCCGCTGACCGCGATCAGGCAGGCGAAGCCGGCGGCCCATGCCTTCTGGGCCATCTCGAAGGAGGCCCGACCGCTCACCCAGAGGCCCAGGTCACCGGCCGGCAGCCTTCCGTCCATCTGCAGCCGGCCAACCACCTTGTCCACGGCATTGTGCCGACCGATGTCCTCCCGCAGCAGCAGGGGTTCACCGGTCCGGTCGAAGGCGACCGCCGCGTGCACCGCCCCGGTGGTGGTGAAGAGGGCCTGCCCGTCGATCCGGTCGGCCATGAGAGCCAGCACCTCCACGTCGAACGGTGCCGCCTCCAGCGGCCGTAGCCGCTCCAGCAGGTCGCCTATGGCGACGGTCCCACAGACGCCGCATGAGGAGGAGGCCGGACCCAGGCGGGGTGTGGGCGTGGGGGCCAGGCCCCCGGTATCGACCGTCACGTCGTTGAACTCGGACTCGGCGGCGGGGCCCTGCCCGCAGTAGCGGACGCTTCGCACCGGGACGTCGTGCAGGACTCCCTCCGTCACGCAGAAGCCGACGGCCAGCTCGAAGTCGTCACCGGGGGTCCGCATCGTCGTGGCGATCAGCTCGCCGTCCAGGCGGATCGACATCGGCTCCTCGACGATCAGCTCGTCGGGCGCCCGTCGGTTGCCGTCGGCGTCGAAACGTCGGGTCATCACCCTCGCCGTCCTGCCCCGGCTCACGGGTGTGCCCCTACCCCAGCGCTTACGTCCACGGGCTCCAGTGAACACCCGTATCCGGTGAGACCGGTCACCTGACGCGCAACGGGCGCCCCGAAGGGCGCCCGTCGGTTCAGCGTCCGCTCCGATCCGTGGATCGGCGGGCGTCTGGAGTTCCTAGAAGTCCATGCCCCCCATGCCGCCCATGCCGCCATCGGCGCCACCGCTCGGGGCGTCGGCGATGACCACATCGGTGGTGAGGAACAGTGCCGCGATCGAACCGGCGTTCTGGAGCGCCGAGCGGGTGACCTTGGCGGCATCGATGATGCCGGCGGCGATCAGGTCCTCGTACTCCTCGGTTTCGGCGTTCAGGCCGTTGGGACCCTTCAGGCTGCGAACCTTCTCGACGACCACGCCGCCATCCAGGCCGGCGTTGACCGCTATCTGGTGGAGAGGAGCCTCGAGCGCCTTGGCCACGATGCGTGCACCGGTGGCCTCGTCGGCGGAGAGACCGTCACCGGCCGCCCGGGCAGCCACCTGGGCACGCAGCAGGGTGACGCCACCACCGGCGACGACACCTTCCTCGATGGCCGCCTTCGTGGTGCTCACGGCGTCCTCGATGCGGTGCTTCTTCTCCTTCAGCTCCACCTCGGTGGCAGCTCCGACCTTCAGGACGGCTACGCCACCGGAGAGCTTCGCCAGGCGCTCCTGGAGCTTCTCGCGGTCGTAGTCGGAATCGGTGTTCTCAATCTCGCCCTTGATCTGGGCGATGCGGCCCGAGATTTCGGCCTCGTCGCCGGCGCCCTCCACGATGGTGGTCTCGTCCTTGCTGACCACGATCTTGCGGGCCTCGCCCAGCATGTCGAGCGTGACGGCGTCGACCTTGAGGCCGACCTCCTCGGATATGACCTGGCCACCGGTCAGGATCGCCATGTCCTGCAGCATCGCCTTGCGACGATCACCGAAGCCGGGGGCCTTGATGGCCACCGACGTGAAGGTGCCGCGGATCTTGTTGACCACCAGGGTGGCGAGGGCCTCGCCCTCGACGTCCTCGGAGATGATGACCAGCGGACGGCTGGTCTGCATGACCTTCTCGAGTGCCGGGACCAGGTCGCGCACGGCGGTGATCTTGGAACCCACGAACAGCACGTAGGGGTCCTCCAGGACGGTCTCCATGCGGTCGGGATCGGTCACGAAGTAGGGCGAGATGTAGCCCTTGTCGAAGCGCATGCCCTCGACCAGGTCCATCTCCATACCGAAGGTCTGACCCTCCTCGACGGTGATGACGCCGTCCTTGCCCACCTTGTCGATGGCCTCGGAGATCATCTCACCGATCTCCGTGTCGCCCGCCGAGATGGCGGCCACGTTGGCGATCTGGCCCTTGTCGCTGGACACGTCCTGGGCTGAGCCCCGGATGGCGTCGACGGCGGCGGCCACCGCTGCCTCGATGCCCTTCTTGAGAGACATCGGGTTGGCACCGGCGGCAACGTTGCGAAGGCCCTCACGGACCATCGCCCATGCCAGCACGGTCGCTGTGGTGGTGCCGTCACCGGCCACGTCGTCGGTCTTCTTGGCGACCTCCTTGACCAGCTCGGCGCCGATGCGCTCGAAGGGGTCCTCGAGGTCGATCTCCTTGGCGATGGACACGCCGTCGTTGGTGATGGTGGGAGCACCCCACTTCTTCTCCAGGACGACGTTGCGACCCTTGGGACCGAGCGTGATCCGAACGGCGTCAGCCAGCTGGTTCATACCCTTTTCGAGCGACCGGCGGGCCGTCTCGTCGAACGTGATGATCTTTGCCATCAGTGGCAACCTCTCAGTGATCGGTGGACCGGTGGAGCGCGGGCGCGACCACTGGCACTCTCTTCATGCGAGTGCCAATCCAATCAGCGGATCGGCTGTTTTCCAACGTCCGGAGGCGCCTGAGAGCGGGTCCTGAGCCGTCTCCGGGACGTCCTCGGAACCGTGGTACGCAGGCCCGGGACGTGCGTCCCGGTGGGGACTCAGCCCCCGGCGACGGCGGGCACGATGGCGATGGTGGCACCCTCCGGGACGGCGGTGTCCAGGCCGTCCAGGAAGCGCACGTCGTCATCACTGACGAACACGTTCACGAAGCGGCGCAACGCGCCCGACTCGTCCAGGATCCGGCTGGTGAAGCCCGGATGGGCGGCGTCCAGGGCCGCTATCGCCTCGCCGACCGTGCCGGCCTCGACCTCCACCTCGGGCTGCCCAGCGGTCAGCGGTCGGAGCGTCGTCGGAATGCGGATGATCACGGCCATGGAAAAACCCTACCCACCCGGTCGGGGATCACCCACTCCTGCCGGGTGCTCCGGGCTCGTCGGATCGTCCGACCGGGAACCGGTCAGAGGTCGTCCAGTCGCTCCGCCACGACCTCGGTGATGCACGCCATCGTCTCGGCGAGGGCCCTCTCGGCGCCGAACCGGTCCACCAGCGACACGACGTCGGCGCGCACCGCCGCATCCTCGTCGGCTCCCCCCACCACGACCAGCATGGGCACGCCGGCCGCAGCGGCATAGGCAGCCACCCCGCCCACGACCTTTCCCTGGAACGAGGTGGCATCCAGCCAACCCTCGCCGGTCACCACCAGGTCGGCACCGGCCACGAGCTCGTCCAGGCGAACCTCCTCGGCCACCAGGTCCACGCCGTCAACCAGCTCGGCACCCATCGCAGCCAGGCCGCCCGCCAGGCCACCGGCGGCCCCGGCGCGGTCCAGGGACGAGACATCCGACCCGAAGCGTTCCAGGTACACCTGCACGAGTCGCTCCAGGCGGCCCGTCAGGAGGCGGACCTGGGCATCGCTGGCGCCCTTCTGGGGACCGAACACCTCGGCGGCCTCCGTGAACCGGGTCCGGACGTCACACGCCACCAGCATCTCGACACCCCGGTAACGCGCCATCGGACCCATCGCGTCCAGGGCAGCCAGACCCCCATCGGTGGTCGCCGAACCGCCCATGCCCACGATGACGCGCCGCGCCCCCAGCTCGACTGCGTGGCGGAGGAGCTCCCCGACGCCAGCGGTGGTGGCGTCCAGTGGGCGATTTCCCTCGATGCCGCCCGCCAGCACCAGACCCGAGGCCCGGGCCATCTCGACCACCGCGGTGCCACCCGAGAGCCTCCAGCCGGCCCGAACCGGAGAACCCAGCGGGCCGGTCACCTCGGTGGTGTGGTCCGGGCCTCCCAACACGTCCAGGAGGCCCTCACCGCCGTCGGCCATGGGCACCTCGATGGCGGTTCCGCCCCGGGAGACGACGGCCCTGGCTATCGCCGATGCCGCATCTGCCGCAGACACCGTGCCCCGGAACTTGTCCGGTGCGGCAACCACCCGCACCGGCCGACCTCAGTTGGACTGGATGCGCTGGTCGGAACCCAGGATCACCACGATGTGGGCGTTGGCCACACGGTCCTCGGCCTTGCTCGGAACCCCCAGCCCGCCCGTCGGCATCTTCTCCAGGAGGGAGGGAATCTCGCCGAAATGCTCCACGATCTTCCTGGCATCGGCGTGGTACTCGGTGCGGTAGTAGACGCGGGTGGTGCCGGTCTTGTCGGCGTTGGCCGGTGACTCCATCGTCCAGCCCAGCGGGCTGAGCATGTCGGTCACCTTGCCGGCGGCACCGGACACGCCGGAGCCGTTCGCCACCAGGACCTTCACCTCGTTGGGATCATGCGTCGGCGTCGTCGGGAAGAGGGCCTCGGTGGTGGTCGGCGCTGCCGAGGTGGGCGTCACGACATCCGCATCGGCCGGCTCTCCCCCGACGGGTTCGGTCGTCACGACAGCCGGGTCGGCCCCTCCGGTCCCGGAATCGGCACCAGCCACGTCATCGGTGAGGGCGGGAGCCTGCCTGTCGGCTGCTACGGGCGAGTCGTCCAGTCCCTTCCAGAGCATGAGCAGGCCGATCGCCACGGCGACTCCGACCAGGAGGGCAGCGCGCGGCATGGCTGCAGCGTTGCTGGGTGCCAGCCCCCCGCCCCTGGCGCCGGCGTTCATCGGCCGCCGTCGTCCTCGACCACCCGGGGTTCAAGGCGCGCCCTGCGACGACGATCGCGCTGGCGCTGGAGTCGACGGACCACCAGCGGGTCGTAGGACATGGACTCGCCGTCCTCGAGCAACTCGGCCAGCAACTGGTAGTAGCGGGTCGCCGAGAGCTCGAACCGCTCACGGATCTGGACGTCCTTCGGCGAGGTGGCCGTCCACCACGAGCGTTCGAAGTCCAGGATGTCACGGTCTCGCTGCGTCAGTGCCACGGCCAGATGATCCTCCACCGCGCGCCTTGGTTCAAGTACCCCCACCCCGGCTCCGTCACGGGTAGGAGCATCGATGGCCTACAGGACCCTGCGAGACCGATCGGATTGCCATTCGTCACACGCGAAGAGTGGAGGTCCAGACCGTGGTCCGATCAACTGCAGCGATGATCCTGACGGTGTCCATGCTGGCCGCAGCCTGATTCCAACAAGGGACCGTACCGACGGTGACCTCACCTCACGGTTCGCAGGATTGCAGCACCGCTGACGGCCACGCCACTCGCCTCACGGGCATGGGAGCCTCCCCTCTGGACGCTCCCATGGACAGTGTTCAAGTCACCGGATGGCCTCACACACCCTGCTGGACCGTCTCGGTAGCCTTGGGACCACAGCGATCCCGACCCGTGGCCATTTCGCGCCACGGATCGTGCCAGCCCGCCCGAGTAGCTCAGTTGGCCAGAGCAGGCGCCTTGTAAGCGTCAGGTCGTCGGTTCGAATCCGACCTCGGGCTCCGATTCCGACCGCCGGCGCCACCGACGGCAACGGGTTCAGGAACGGCGCCGGGCCACCTCGAAGAGGGCGATGGCCGCCGCTGCCGACACGTTCAGGGAGCCCAGCACCCCGCCCAGGGGAATGTAGGCAATGGTGTCGCAGCGTTCCCGCACCAGACGCGAGAGGCCCGAACCCTCGGCTCCCAACACCAGGGCCACGGGCTGGTCGGCAACCGTCAGTTCGTGGATCGCAGCGTCGCCGCCGACATCCAGGCCGACCGTCCAGACGCCCGCGTCGGCCAGCCGCGCCATGGCCTTGGGCAGGCCGGCCACCCTCGTCATCCGGAGGTGCTCGATGGCCCCGGCCGCCGACTTGGCGACAGCCGCGGTCACCCCCGCAGCCCGGTGTCGCGGCAGGACCACGCCGGTCACGCCGGCGCACTCGGCCGACCTCAGGATCGCCCCCAGGTTGCCCGGGTCGGTCACACCATCCAGGAGGAGCAGGAACGGATCACGTCCCTGGGCATCAGCCCGCAGGAGGTCCTCCAGATCGTGCTCGTAGAGGGGCTGTGCCATGGCCAGCACGCCCTGAGGAGCGTGGGTATGGGCCATCGACTCGAACTTGGAGCGGGAGACCTCGCGGATCGTGACCTTCGCCTCGTCGGCCAGGTCGATGATGTCGTCCAGGATCGGCGCCGGATCCAGGTCTCCGGCCAGGAGCACCTCGCGGGTCCGACGGGTACCCGCCAACAGCAGCTCCCTGACCGCCTGCCGGCCCTCCACCTGGTCGCCGCCCAGGCCCTTCGCAGCGGCGTCGGACCGGTTTCCCATCGGGGTGCTCCCCCGCTGGCCCGGGCCCCTCGCACCGGGTCGGCCCCGGGCACCACCACGCCCGGGTGGACCGGAGCGCCCCCCACCACCGGCCCTACCGGAGCGGCCGCCGTCCCTGGGGCCACCCG
>DUAC01000149.1:0-6213 GCA_012961035.1 Acidimicrobiia bacterium | reverse complement strand
GCTTCTGACCCTTCGGGCCGCCCTGCCCACCACGCCCCGGCGTCCTCGAACCGCTCATGACCGGGTCCCTTCGCGTTGCAGGAGGGCTACGGCGAAGCAGGCCACGCCCTCCCGACGGCCAATGGCACCAAGGCCCTCCGCCCGCCGTCCCTTGACCGACACCGGTGCCCCGACCGCCTCGGCGAGGGCATCCTGCATATCGTCACGACGCGGCGCCAGCCTCGGCGCCTCGAGCACCACCGTGCAGTCCACGTTGGCCACCGCCCAGCCCTCGGCCACCACGGCGGCGACCGTGTCGACCAGGAGCGCCATGCTGTCGGCGCCGGCGTGCGCAGGATCGGTGTCCGGGTAGCGCTGCCCGATGTCTCCGAGGCCGGCCGCACCCAGCAGGGCGTCGATTACCGCATGGGCCACCGCGTCGGCGTCACTGTGCCCGACCAGGCCCGGGCCGTCGAACGAGACCCCGGCCAGCACCATGAGCCGGTCCGGGTCGTCGCTGAACGGATGGATGTCGAACCCCTGGCCGACTCGGATCTCAGGCATTCGACGAGCCTGCCACGATTCGTTCCAACTCCAGCCGTGCCAGGTCCAGATCGCCGGGGCGGGTGATCTTCAGGTTCGCCGGTTCGCCCTCCACCACCACCACCGTGCCACCGGATGCCTCAACGAGCGTGGCGTCGTCCGAGGCCTCGCCGCCATCGGCGTGGGCCGCCCGGAGGCTCCCAGCACTGAAACCCTGCGGGGTCTGGACGGCTATCACGCCATCGCGTGCCACGACCATTCCGTCGGCGGTACGTAGGGAATCGGCCACGGGAACCCCGGGGACCACGGCGTCGGCACCCGCCAGCACCGCGTCCACGACCCGCCTGAACAACTCGGGCGTGGCCAGGGGACGTGCTCCGTCGTGGACGAGCACCACCCCGGCGTCGTCTGGCACCGCTGCCAGGCCGCAGCGCACCGACTCGGAGCGGGTCGCCCCACCGTCGACGATCGCCTCCACCTGGTCCAGTCCGGACAGCACCCCTGAGACCTCGCGCCGACGCCCGGCTGACACGACCACGACCACGCCGTCGGAGACCGTGGCCGCCGAGACGACCGACCGGGCCAGGACCGTCGTCCCGGACAGGTCCGCCAACTGCTTGTCGCCTCCGAAGCGCGTCCCGCTCCCGGCGGCGACCACCACCGTCCAGGTGCTCACCGGCCGCTCCCGGTCTGGCCAGTTAGGCAACCTGCTTCGGGTCGCGCTGGCGTCGATGACGGCGGAGGATGCCACATCTCACTAGCATGGCGATTCGACATGCCGGACACCACACTCATTAGCGAGACCATCCTTTTCGCCGGACTGGACGACGACGCCCTGGCGAAGGTCGTGGAAGCCGGCAGGGACCTAGAGATGCTCCGGGGCGACGTGCTGTTCAGGGAAGGCGACGACCCCGACGAACTCTTCGTGGTCGTGTCCGGCCGCATCGCCATCGCCAACAAGTCGATCGATGGCCGGGAGTCGATGGTGGCCCTCATGGAGGAGGGCGACCTGTTCGGTGAGATGGGCCTGTTCGACGGCCGGGGTCGATCGGCAGAGGCCAGGGCGCTCGAAACCTCAGTGGTCACGGCCGTGCCCTACGTCCCGGTACGCAGCCTCTACGAGGACGACCCCGCCCTCCTCTGGCGGGTCGTGGCCATGCTGGCCGGCCGGCTCCGCACCATGGACACGGCCCTGGCCGATTCGGTGTTCCTGGACGTGACCGGCCGGACGGCCAAGCGGCTGCTGGACCTGGCCGGTGAGGAGGACGAGTTCTCCCTTCCGATCACGCAGGAGGAGTTGGCCGGCATGGTCGGCGCCTCGCGGGAGAGGGTCAACAAGGCGATCGCATCGTTCATCCGCCTGGGCTGGATCGAACAGATCGACCGGACCTACCGCATCACGAACCGCGAACAGCTGACCATCCGGGCCCGCTGAGGCGACCGGAGTCGGCCGGGCGGGCTCAGGCCCCCGGTCAGCCTGGACAGGCTCAGGCCTCCAGCCAGGCAACCACCCGACGCCAGGCGTCGGCAGCGTCCTCGGCCCGGTGGGCCGGACGGCTCGGATCATGCACGAAGCCGTGGTCCGCACCCGCGTAGCGCAGCACCGTTGCGCCGGTGGCCTCCAGCTCGTCGACGTGGTCGGGAGGCGTCCAGGCGTCCTCCGCTCCGATCACGGCCAGGACGGACGCCGCTGCACCGGCGGCTAGCGCATCCAGGGGCTCGCCCTGGCCCGCACCCCGCCACTGCTCAGGGACCCGGATCATCCCGTAGAAGGGGCAGTGGGAATCGAAGCGTCCGGTGGCCACGGCCTTCAGGACGTACATGCCGCCCATGCAGAAGCCGAGGATGCCGACCGTTTCGGCACCGGTCAGGTCCGCAGCGGCAACCGCATCGCCGAGCACCCTGTCGTCCTCCAGCGACGAGCCGGCGGCCAGGCGATCGGACACCTCCAAGTCCTCGCGTCCGGGAAAGAGCTCGAAGGCAGCCACCGACCAGCCCTGCTGGATGGCCAGGCGTGCCACCAGGTCGTCGAACAACGGGCGCATCCCCATGATGTCAGGGACCACCACCAGCCCCCTGGGCGATGGCCCTGCGGATGGATGGACCAGCTCGGCGGCGGTACCGGACGGAAGTTCTGTGCGCATGCCCCCTGCCTAGCGCACGGGTCACGTACCAGGGGGCATCAGGCCGGTGGCCAGGACCGCCTCCGAGAGCGTCCCGACCCGCATGACCTCCAGGCCGGGCGGAGGCTCAGGCGCCGACGTCGGGATGACAGCCCTCCTGAACCCGAGACGGTGGGACTCCTGGAGGCGTCGCTCCATGCCGGCCACCTGGCGGACCTCGCCACCCAGGCCGACCTCTCCGACGACCACGATGTCCTCCCCGAGGTGTCGGCCGGTGGTCGCCGAGACCACGGCGAGGGCCAACGGCAGGTCAGCGGCCGGCTCGGTCACGTGAACGCCGCCCACCACCGTGGCGTACACGTCCAGGGCCCCGAGGTCGACGCCTGCGCGACGCTCCAGCACGGCCAGCAGCAGGGCCAGCCGACGAGGATCCAGGCCGCGCGGCGACCGGCGCGGGTGCTGCGTCGTGGCCCTCACCACCAACGCCTGGATCTCCACCAGCAGCGGACGGTGGCCCTCCAGGGTCGGCAGCACCACCGAGCCGGCCACATCGGTAGCACGGTCGGCCAGGAACAGCCGGCTGGGGTCGTCCACCGACCACAACCCGTCGCCCCCCATCTCGAACAGGCCGACCTCGTCGGTGGGGCCGAACCTGTGCTTGACCACCCGCAGCATCCGCAGGGCGTGGTGGCGATCACCCGTCAACTCCAGGACCGTGTCCACGACGTGCTCCAGGAGCTTCGGTCCAGCCAGGGAACCATCCTTCGTGACGTGGCCGACCAGCAGGGTCGCCATGCCCCGGGCCTTCGCCTCGACCACCAGGCGCTGGGCGCAGCCACGGACCTGGCTGGCCGAGCCCGGCGATCCGGAATCGGCCTCCAGGTGAACCGTCTGTACGGAGTCCACGACGAGGAGGTCGGGCTGCAGACGATCGGCGTGGGCCAGGATCGCCTCCACCGATGCGTCGCCGGCCAACCAGAGGTCGTCCAGCACGGCATCCAGTCGATCCGCCCGGAGCCGGACCTGGGAGGCCGACTCCTCGGCGCTGACCAGCAGGACGCGTCCGCCGGAGCGAACCCGGGCGGCGGCCAGTTGCAGGGTGAAGGTCGACTTGCCGATCCCGGGCTCGCCACCCAGAAGCGTCACCGAGCCCGGGACCAGGCCACCGCCGAGGCAGCGGTCGGCCTCGGCCATGCCGGTGGGCACGGTGCTCGCCGCTCCGGGATCCAGTGCCGTCATCGGCTGCACGTCGCCCAACTGCGCCACCCCGGCGACCGACGCACGGGTCTCGAGCAGCGAGTTCCAGGCTGAACACGAGGTACAGCGGCCCACCCACTTCGCATGGGATGCGGCACACGATCCGCAGGTGTACGGGTGGGTGCGGGTGGATGTCCGTGTCGGCATGGGCCGAACGCTATGGACGGGGTGTGACAGGAGCTGGCGGTCAGGCTTCCCTGATGCGGAACAGGTCGGCGAAGCCGTCTATCACCGGGTGGCCGAAGTCGGCCGGAACCAGCGCCGTGCCACGCAGCAGGACCGTCGACATCCCGAGGCCACGGGCCGCCTCCAGCGTCGAGGGATCCGAGTCGATCAGCAGCATGTCGCCGAACGGCACCCCGGACATGCGACGCAGGGCCTCGAACATGGCCTGGCTGGGCTTGCGTGCCCCGACCCCTCCGGAGGCGACCCACGGCTCGATCCTGCCCTCCAGGGCGAACCTCCGCCGCAGCAGCTCCGACCAGGCCAGCACCGCGTTGGTGAGGCACGCCACGGGCATCGACCGCTGTTCCATCCGATCCAGGAACGGCAGCACGTCGGCGCGCATCCTGACCCTGGAGAGGTAGGCGGCATCGAGGGCCTCGACGGAACCGGAGACCCCGACCGATGCCCAGAAGTCCTCGCTGGACATCTGGCCCAGGCTGGCCGCCCGGTAGCGATCGGCCACCTCGCCGGGATCCACGACACCGCCCTGCTCCCTCACGAACGGCACGAGGAGCCCCTCCGGATCGCCACCGGCATCCCAGACCACGCCGATCCCGCCGAGGACCACCAGGCGCAACTCCCTACGGGGTGCCCCGGCCGGGTCCGGCAGCTCCTCGACTATCTCGGCCGACCGTCGGGCCACCGGCGCACGGCGCTTCGCGCCGGCCCGGGTGCGCCGCCGGGTCCTGAACAGGCGCAGTGCCTGGAAGACCACCACCAGGACGAGCAGGCCGCCGGCTATCACCGAGATGGTCAGCCACGTCCTTGGCACCTGGTCCTCGAGGACCCCGGTGGCATGGAAGAGGGTCGGCGACCGGTCCCCCAGGGTCACGGTCCAACGGTCGACCATGCCCTCGGCACCGGACCCGTCGTCGATCCGGGTGGTGGGCATGGTCGCCACCAGCACGAGGCTGAAGGAGTCGGCCACGTCGCACGGGGTCTCCCCGCACCCGACCAGCAGGGCCAGCTCGGCCTCCGTGCGGGCGAAGGGCAGGCCGTCCAGCACCTCGGAGAGCGCCGGGTCGGCCAGCAGGTCGAGGCCCTCGGACACGTCCACGATTCCGGTGAGGCGCCAGGTCGTCCGGGCGAACGACCGCTCCCGCACCAGGGACACATCACGGAATGCCGTCGGGCCGGCCACCTCGGCCAGGACCCCGGCCAGGCGTCCAGGGGAGTCGAACCGCTTCGCCGCCGACATGCGGCCCACGCCCCAGCCGTCGGTGGTGGGTCCGACCACATCCCAGCCGGCAGCCTCGAGGTCGTCGACGCGCACCCGGTCGTCGAAGCCACCCAGGGCATCCACGGCCGCAGCGTCCAGCTCCACGGCTACGGCAACGGTTCCCGAACCGTCCTCGGACACCTCGACGGTGACCGTGGCCTCCACGCGACAGGCCGACGACACGACCACCAGGGCGGCCAGCAGGAGCAGCCGTCCGGGCACACGACCAACCATCGACTTCACGACCGACTCCCTGACGTCCGGCGGGACCCGGAACCGGGCGGTCTGACTACTCGACGCTCTCGACCGCCAACTCGACGGTCGGCGGCTCGAAGCCAGCTTCGGCGCGGAACACGATGGTCCTACCATCGAGAGCGTCCGGATCGTCCGGGGTCTCCTCCACGTCCACGACCACGATGTCGCCAGCCGTGAACTCCTTCTGGAGCAGGAGCTCCGAGAGCGGGTCCTCGATCAGCCTCTGGATGGCACGCCGCAACGGACGTGCACCCATCGTCGGGTCGTAGCCCTGCGTTGCCAGGTGGGCCTTGGTGGCATCCGTGAGCTCGAAGCCCATGCCCTGACCGGCCAACTGGACGCCCAACCGGGCGGTCATGAGGTCCACGATGCGGGTCACCTCGGGCACCGAGAGCTCGTGGAAGACAATCGTATCGTCGATCCTGTTCAGGAACTCGGGCCTGAAGTGGACCTTCAGGGCATCCTGGATCTTCGCCTTCATGCGCTCGTAGCTGACGGCCTCGTCAGCCTTGGTGAACCCCAGGTTCGCCTTCCGCAGGTCGGCCGTGCCCAGGTTCGACGTCATGATCAGGACCGTGTTGCGGAAGTCCACGCTGCGGCCCTGGGCGTCGG
>DUAC01000148.1 GCA_012961035.1 Acidimicrobiia bacterium | reverse complement strand
CGCACGCCTCGGGGTGGGTAGTCGGGTCCGGGTGGTGCTGGGCGGCCGACGGGTCGGGGGATGGGTGGTCGAGGACCACGTGGTGCCACCCGAGGGCGTGGGCCTTCGGCCGTTGGCCCGCCTCAGCGGGATGGGCCCTTCCCCCGAGCTGATCGACCTGGGCCGCTGGGCGGCCCGACGCTGGGTGGGCCCGGTGGTCGGATTCCTGGCGACCGCGTCGCCCCCCACGGTCGTCGAGGCCCTTCCGGCACCTCCGGGACCGGTGGACGTGCCCGACTCCGATGCCCGCTGGATGGCAGGTGCCCTGGATCCAACCCCCGACGGCAGCCCGACCGTCGTCCGCCTGCCCCCGGCGACCGATCCCATCCCCCTGGTGCTGGCGGCCGCCCGCCTGGGTGATGCTCTCGTCCTGGTTCCCACAGCGGCGGCCGCATCCCGGCTCACGACGAGGATCCGTCGGTCCGGCATCGCGGTCGCACTGCTGCCGCGGGACTGGGCACGGGCCGCTGCCGGCGGACTGGTGGTCGGATCCAGGTCCGCCGCCCTGGCACCCGTCCGGGACCTGCGGGCCGTGGTGGTGCTCGACGAACACGACGAGGCCTACCAGGAGGAGCGGGCCCCCACCTGGAACGCCCGGGACCTCGTCGTCGAGCGGGCACGGAGGGCGGGGGTTCCGTGCGTCCTGGCCTCGGCCAGTCCGACGCTTGAGGCCCTGGGCCACGGGCGCCTCCTGGCTCCCTCACGGGCCGAGGAGAGGACCGGGTGGCCCATGGTGGACCTCGTCGACCGCCGTCTGGACGACCCGGTCCGTTCAGGTCTCTTCTCGCCGAAGCTGGTGCCGATCCTGCGGGGCGAGGGTGGCGACCCGGTGGTCTGCGTCCTGAACCGGAAGGGGAGGTCGCGTCTGCTGGCCTGCGACGGGTGCGGTGAGCTGGCCCGCTGCGAGGAGCATCGGGTGCCCATGGTCCAGGATGTCGACGACCGCCTGCGCTGCCCCCTGGACGATGCCCACGGGCGTCCCGTGGTCTGCGACTCCTGTGGTGCCACCCGGTTCCGGAACCTGCGAGCGGGTGTCTCGAGGGTCCGCGAGGAGTTGGAGGCCCTGGCTGGGCGCCCGGTCCTGGAGGTCACTCCCGAGACAGATGCCGGGTTGCTGGATGGTGGTGGTGCCTCCGTGTTCGTCGGGACCGAGACCGTCCTGCACCGCATCCAGCGGCGGGTCGCCCGGGTGGTGTTCCTGGAGTTCGACCAGGAGCTCCTGGCCCCCCGGATGCGGGCGTCCGAACAGGCCATGGCCCTCCTGATCCGTGCCTCGCGGCTGCTCGGGCCCCGATCTGCCGGTGGCCGCCTCGTGGTGCAGACGAGGCAGCCGGACAACGAGGTCCTGCAGGCGGTCCTGCAGGCTGATCCGGGTCGTCTGGTGGCCGACGAGAAGGACCGGAGGTCCCTCCTGGGTCAGCCGCCGTTCGCCGCCCTGGCACGGGTATCCGGAGCTGTGGCCCCGGAGTTCATGGCTCGTCTGGGATCACCGGACGGGATCGACGTCATGGGCCCGAGGGACGGCTCCTGGCTGGTTCGGGCCAGAGACCACGACCAGCTCTCGGAGGCGCTCCTTGCGGTGTCGCGCCCCGCTGGCCGCCTCCGCCTGGAGGTGGATCCCCGACGAGCCTGAGCCCGACGGTCACCAACCCCGGCGGTTCAGTTCGTAGAGGGCGATTCCTGCGGCGGTGGAGACGTTGAGGCTGCCCACCTTGCCGAGCTGCGGTATGAAGGCCACGACGTCGCAGGCGGCCAGCGTGGTGGCCGAGAGGCCCCGGTCCTCATGGCCGAACGCCAGGCAGGCCTTCTCCGGCAGGGCCGCCTCGTTGATGGGCACCGCCTGGTCCGCAAGCTCCACGCCGACCAGGCCGTAGCCGGCGGCCCGGATTCCCTCGATCGCCTCTGACACCTCTTCGCAGATCGTCCATGTCAGGTAGCGGCCGGTACCCAGTGCGGTCTTGGCGGTCTTGGCGTGCGTGGGCGGTGCGGTGGATCCGGCCAGCCAGAGGTGCGCCACGCGGTAGGCGGCGGCGGTGCGGAGGATCGCTCCGACGTTGTAGGGGGTCTGCACGCTGTCCAGCAGGAGCGCCACCTCAGGTTCGCTGCGACGTCGCCACTCGCGGTGGAGGCGCTTCAGCCCCGTGCCATCCAGGTTCTTCACGTGGAATCCTCCCCGTTGGCAGTGGTTGCTCCGCCGACTGCGTCCTCCTCAGTGGCCGCCTCGACAGGTGGCCCGACCCGGGCGGCCACGTCCAGCAGGCGGAAGCCCTTGCGGGAGCTGCGTCTCTCCGTGGCCCAACCCCGGTCATCCAACCAGCGCGCCAGGGAGTCGGCCCCGAGGTGCCTTTGGACGACGAGGTGTGCCGTGCCGCCCGGGGCCAGGCGGTCCAACCACGTGGCCAGCAGGTCGTGGAGCGCGGGCTTGCCGATACGGATGGGCGGGTTGGACCAGATGGCAGCCAACCGGACGTCGTCCGGTACGTCGTCCGGTGCCACCACCTCGACGTTGGCCAGCCCGGCGGCAGCGGCGTTGGCCCTGCAGAGGCCGCGCGCCCGCTCGTTCACGTCCACGGCCCAGACGTGGGCGTCCGGACGACGCGAGGCCATGGTGCAGGCGATCGGCCCGTAGCCGCAGCCGAGGTCCATCAGGTCCACGGGCCCGGTGGGCAGGTCCGGGCCGTCCAGCAGCAGGTACCGGGTGCCCCGGTCCACGCGGTCGGCCGAGAAGACGCCCCTGTCGGTGGCCAGTGTGAGGTTCACGTCGGGTAGCAGGAGGCCCACCTCCGTGGGCCTGGAGGCCACGTCGGGGCGGTCGGTCCAGTACTGGCCGTCGTTCACTGTGCCGGGCGGCGGTCTGGCATCCGGGCCTCCATCGCCCTGACGGTAGCCTTGTCGTGTGGCACCCCACCAGATCCGATTGATCGGCGACCCGGTCCTGCGCAGGCCGGCGACCGACGTGACCGACGTGGACGGCGCGCTGGTTCGCCTCACCGACGACATGTTCACCACCATGTACGAGGCCCCGGGGATCGGCCTGGCCGCACCGCAGGTGGGGGTGCAGAAGCGCTTCTTCGTCTACGACCACGGCGAGGGGGCCGGCGTGATCCTGAACCCGCGGATCATCGAATCCGACGGCGAATGGACGTTCGAGGAGGGCTGCCTCTCGATCCCGGACCTGACCTGGGAGATCACCCGGCCGAAGCAGATCCACCTCGTGGGCGTGGACCTGGATGGCAACGAGGTCTCGATCGAGGCTGACGAGATCGAGGCAAGGCTCTTCCAGCACGAGATCGACCACCTGGACGGGATACTCCTCGTGGACCACCTGGACGAGGACCAGGCCCGCGAGGCCCGACGGGCACTGCGTGAGATGACCATGTCCCGCCTGGCTTCCACGTCGGCAGGCGGGCAGCTCGACGGGGGCCTGCGATTGCGGTGATCGCGCCTCCTCCGGCGCATCCCGGGCGGCTGGTCTACCTGGGTAATCCCGAGGTGGCGGTGGCGCCGCTGACCGCACTCCACGAGGCGGGCCACGATGTGGCGCTGGTGGTGACCTCTCCCGACCGCCGTCGGGGTCGTCGGTCGGAACCGACCCCGACCCCTGTGGGCGCCCGGGCACTGGAGCTGGGCATTCCCGTGGCCCATGACCTGTCAGCGGTTGTCGATTCCGGTGCGGACCTGGGAGTGGTGGTCGCCTACGGCCGGATCATCCCGGTGGACATCCTGGCGAGGGTGCCGATGCTGAACCTGCACTTCTCCCTTCTGCCGAGGTGGCGGGGAGCCGCTCCCGTGGAGCGTGCCCTGCTGGCGGGGGACCAGACGACCGGGGTCTGCCTGATGGAGGTGGCGGAGGGCCTCGACGTGGGCGGGGTGCATGCCCGGGTGGAGGTGCCGATCCGATCCACCGATACGGCAGATGGCCTGCGGGAACGCCTGGCAGTCCTCGGGGCGCGGCTCCTGGTCGACTCCCTGGCGGCCGGCCTGTCGGCGCCGGTGCCCCAGGAGGGCATCGCCACCCATGCCCACAAGCTGCACAGGGAGGATCTGGCGCTGGACTGGGATCGTTCAGCTCCGGAATTGGAACGCCTCGTGCGTGTGGGCGGCGCCTGGACCACCTTCCGGGACGGGGACCTGAAGGTCTGGCGGGCCGAGGTCAGCGACGAGGTGGTGCCCGGACCGCCCGGCAGCATCGTGGGCGACCTGGTGGCCACCGGTGTCGGTGCACTGCGCCTCCTCGAGGTCCAGCCGGCCAGCCGTTCCCGGATGGGTGCCTCGGCATGGCTGGGCGGGGCCCGACCTGTGGCGGACGAACGGCTGGGTGGATGAGCGGCGAGGATCCGCGACGGCTGGCCCTGGAGGTCCTCGGGCGGATCGAGAGGGACGGCGCGTACGCCAACCTGGTCCTGCGCACCGCCCTGGACCGTTCCAACCTGGATCGTCGCGACCGGGCCTTCGTCACCGATCTCGTCTACGGCACTACGCGCATGCGCAGGGCATGCGACCACCTGGTGGACAGCTTCCTGCACGACGACGTCCAGGCCGAGGTGCGAACCATTCTGAGGCTGGGGGCCTACCAGCTCCACTGGGCCGGTGTGCCGCCCCACGCTGCGGTCTCGGCGACGGTCGCCGTGGCACCCCGGAAGGTCCGCGGCCTCTGCAACGCCGTCCTACGACGGGTCGCCGAACACAAGCCCAACTGGCCCGGCCCGGGTGTCGAGTTGAGCGTGCCGGACTGGTTGCTGGAGCGCCTGGTGACCGACCTGGGCAGCGATGACGCGCTGGCGGCGCTGGCCGCCATGAACCGACCCGCACGGGCGGTGGCACGCGATGACGGGTACCACCAGGATCGTGCCTCCCAGATGGTGGCGGCCCTGGTCGTCGAGGACCTGGATCCGTCCGGTGAGGTGGTGCTGGACCTGTGCGCCGCCCCCGGGGGCAAGGCCACAGCCATGGCGGCAGCCGGCGCTTCGGTCGTGGCCGCCGACCTGCGACCCTCCCGGCTGGGCCTCGTGGCCGACAACGCCGAGCGCCTCGGTCATGACATGGCGCTCGTGGCAGCGGACGGGCGGCTTCCACCGTTTCGCCCGGGAGCCTTCGACCGGGTCCTTGTGGACGCCCCCTGTTCGGGACTTGGGGTCCTGAGGCGCCGGGCCGATGCACGCTGGCGGACCGGTCCGGCCGACGTGGAGGAGCTGGCCGACCTGCAGGTGGACCTGCTCACGGCCGCTGCGGGCCTGGTGCGTCCCGGCGGCCTGCTGTTCTACAGCGTCTGCACGCTCACGTCGGCCGAGACCAGCGGCGTGGACCGGCGGTTCCGGGAGGCCACCGGCCTGGTGTCTGGCCCACCCCTGGGCGCCCCCTGGCGGCCCTACGGCGACGACGGGGCGGGCGGCCTGCTCCTGCCCCAGGATCTGGACAGCGAGGGAATGGCGGTCTTCCGCTACCGGATCGACTGAGGTACCGATCGGCCTCGGAATGAGATGTCCACGCTGCCAACGTCGCCCCGGCGATTCAGGCCACTCAGGCCGGTCAGACCAGGAGGCGTTCACCCAGGTGTGTCAGGACCCTCTCCAGGGCTTCCATGGTGGGGTGGTCCGGTTCGTGGACCAGCTCCTCGGTCAGCACGGAGTGGGCACGCTTGGAGATCCGGTGGAGGTTCCCCGGTGAGGAGTCCAGCTCCACGCCGATGAAACCGTCGCCCAGTTCTTCCCTGAGACGGTCGAAGCGCTCCACCGGAGCCATCGAGTCCTCGCTGAAGCGGAGTCCCAGGACGCACACCCCGTCGGCCACCCGTTCCTTCACGACCTCCAGGTCCCGGTCCGAGATGCCCAGCGACCGTCGCTGGCGGGCGCTCAGCGAGAGGGGCAGGCTGGGCTGGCTCAGCACGGGGGCCAGCATCCGGTCGTCGAGCATCATGCCCAGGGCGAAGCCCCCGGTGAAGCACATGCCGACGGCGCCGATTCCGGGGCCACCGCACCTGCCGTGCTCGAACGCCCCGAGGGCCCGCAACCAGTCGGTGACCGGTGAGGTGCGGCGGCGCATCAGGGCCGTGAACTCCCTCGATACGCATCCTCCCACCAGCGAACGCACCAGGTATGCGGGCGTGGGGCGCCGCCCCGGGGTTCCGAACAGCGATGGCAGCACGGCGGTACAGCCGATGGCCGCCACGTGACGTCCGAAGTCCGCCACGCGCGGCGTGATCCCCGGCATCTCCGCCATGACTATGACCGCAGGCCCGGAACCGGTCCGCAGCACCGTGCGGCTGGTGCCGCCGTGCTCGAAGGAGCCGATCTCGTAGCCGGCCAGCTCGTCCACGCTCATCCGGCGACCATAACCCTGCCCGGCCCGGCGGGGTCGCTCCGGTACCCTCGCCCCATGGCCGAAACCGGGCACGAGGGGTCCCACCACGGGGGCGGGGTACCGCTGGACGTGAAGGTGCTGACCGTTTCCGACGGCGTGGTACACGGCGTACGTGAGGATCGCTCGGGGGCCGCGCTGGTGGCCCTCTGCGAGGCCGAGGGCTGGACGGTCGTCGGGACCGCGGTCACCGCCGACGGAGCGGATGCCGTGGCCGAGGCCATCCGGGCCCTCGCCGACGGTTTCCACGGTCTCGTGGTCACGACCGGTGGCACGGGCTTCGGCCCACGGGACCAGACGCCGGAGGGAACCCTCGCCGTCCTGGACCGCCAGGCGCCGGGGTTGGCGGAGGCCATGCGCCTGGTGAACCCCCTGGGTCGCCTGTCGCGCGGCGTGGCCGGCACCTGCGGCACCAGCCTCGTCCTGAACACACCCGGGTCCGCCAAGGGGTGTGTGGAGTGCCTCGGGGCCGTCGTCGACGTGGTGCCGCATGCGGTGCGCCTCCTGGTCGACAATGCCGACCCGCATCCTTCGGGCGAGGGGTCCGGCGCCGGTGCCTGACCTGACCATCCGCGATGACGAGGCCGGAATGCGGGCCGCCCTGGATGCCGCCGCTGCAGCGCACCGCCGGACATCGCCCAATCCCAGGGTCGGGGCCGTGGTGGTCGTGGATGGCCGCATGGTCGGCTCAGGTGCGACCCAGCCGCCGGGCGGGGCACATGCCGAGCGTGTTGCGCTGGCCGAGGCCGGGCCGGCCGCGGCCGGGGCCACCCTGTACACGACGCTGGAACCCTGCGACCACGAGGGCAGGACGGCCCCGTGCACCGACGCCATCATCGGTGCCGGCGTGGCCCGTGTCGTAGTGGGCATCGGGGATCCGGACCCCGAGGTATCCGGCCGGGGGATCGGGAGGTTGCGCGAGGCCGGGCTGGACGTGGACGTCGGCGTCCTCGAGGACGAGGTGTCGGACACGCTGGCTCCGTATCTGCACCATCGCAGGACCGGTCGCCCGTACGTGGTCCTGAAGCTGGCCGCCACCCTGGACGGACGGATCGCGGCACCGGACGGGACGAGTCGTTGGATCACCGGCAGCGAGGCCCGCCTGGACGTGCACCGGTTGAGGGCGTCGTGCGACGCGATCTGCGTGGGAGCGGGGACCATCCGGGCCGATGATCCGCGTCTGGACGTGAGGGACGCCGACGGCGAGGTCGAGGGCGGGGATCCTCCACGACGGGTGGTGCTGGGCGAGATCCCGGCAGGCGCCCGGGTCCTCCCTGCCGATGAGTACCACGGTGGCCTCGAGGGACTCCTGGACGGTCTGGGAGTTGACGGGGTGCTCAAGCTGCTGGTCGAGGGTGGGGCCGACGTGGCCGGCCGGTTCCACCGTGCCGGGCTGGTCGACCGCTACGTGGTCTACCTGGCACCGGCGCTGCTGGGTGGCGAGGATGGTCGCCCGCTCATGGTGGGACCAGGCGCTCCCACCATGGCTGACCTGCGTAGGGGGCGATTCGTGGCCGTCGAGGTGCTGGGTGACGACCTCCGGCTGGACCTGGTGCTCGGGGACCGTTGACCCGGCGCCCCGCCCCCGGAAAACCACCGGGCGGGCCGATCCGTGCGGCGGGTAGGTTCCTCGCATGCTGAAGCTGGTCCTGCCCAAGGGTTCCCTGGAGAAGTCGACGCTTGAGTTGTTCGATGGCGCCGACCTGGCGGTGAGCCGTGGTTCGTCGGTCGACTACAGGGCGACCATCGACGATCCCCGCATCGAGGACGTGCGGATCCTCCGCCCCCAGGAGATCCCGGTCTATGTGGCCGACGGCCTCTTTGACATCGGAATCACCGGTCGGGACTGGATCGAGGAGACGGGAAGCGACGTGGTTTCCCTGGGTGAACTCCACTACTCGAAGGCGACGGCCCGGCCGGTACGCATCGTGGTCGCCGTCGCCGGGGACTCCCCGGTGGAGTCGGTTGCCGACCTGTCCTCCGGGGTGAGGGTCTCCAGCGAGTATCCCGAGTTGACCCGCCGGTTCTTCGACGAGCGGGGGGTGGAGGCCGACATCCAGCTCTCCTACGGGGCCACGGAGGCCAAGATCCCCGACATCGTCGACGTGGTGGTGGACATCACCGAGACCGGCAGGGCGCTTCGTGCCGCTGGCCTGAAGGTGATCGACACGATCCTGACGAGTTACACCGAGTTGGTGGCCAACGCCGATTCGTATGCCGACCCGGAGAAGCGTCACGCCATGGAGCAGATCCACCGGCTCCTACAGGGCACCCTCGAGGCCCGTGGCAAGGTACTGGTCAAGATGAACGTGCCGGCCGATCGGCTGGACGCCGTGATCGACCTGATTCCGTCGATGAAGTCACCAACGGTGAACGAGTTGTTCAGGGGCGCCGGCTTCGCTGTGGAGACCGTCGTGGCGAAATCCGAGATCAACGTGCTCATCCCGGAGCTGCGCGACGGTGGCGCCACGGACATCCTGGAGATCCCGCTCTCCAAGATCGTCCACTGATCCTGCGCCGGGAGCGCCCCGGCGCTCAGCCGGCTCCGGGTTCCCCGTCTTCGGCGGCGGAGGGTTCCGGCACGGCCTGTTCCGTGGGCGCGTCGGCCTCGGTGGGCACGTCGGCTTCGGTGGACACCTCGGCTTCGCGGCTGGCCCTCTCGACGGCCACGTATGCGAGGCGGATCTGGTTGAGGGCGTCGCGCATGGTGGACTCGGCCTCGCCGAGTCGTCCCGGAAGCTTGTCGACCACGGCCCCGAGTGCGTCTATGGCCACCGAGGCCTCCGTCAGGTTCGGAGGCTGCTGCGAGAGGTGGATCGTTCCCAGCTCGTAGAGGCCCATGAGGTGGTTGGCGACCACCACGGCCGCGGGCACGGAGGCGAGCTGTTCCCGCACGGCGGCCATCTCACTGGCCATGGCCTTGACCTGCTCGCGTTCCTCGGGGCCAAGATCCTCGACCAGGGTTTCGGCGGACGGTGCAGGCGTGTCCTCCGATTGGTCGACAGGGTGCTCCCCACCGGGGGTCCAGAGGCTGCTCATGGTTGGTTCCTTGGCTGGCGTGTGCTCCACGGGGGGAGCGTCGGATCCCGGTCCGGTCGACATCCAGAGAGGACCTGGTGCCGCTGCGTTGCGGGACCGCTAGCCTATGGGACACAACTGAATGGAAAGCGGGGTCCTCCCCACCCGGCGCGCGTCGAGCGTGTCAGGGTCTTCTTCTCGTCTGATCGACGGGGTCCACGGCACGAGCTGCCGGTGGGCGTCGTGGATCCTCGGCGGGTGTCGGCTTTCCGGCGCCCGCCGTTTCTCCGTTTTCGGGGCATGTCCCCCCTGCCGGATGATGGCGGCGCCACCCCAACCACACAATCACGAGGAGAACCCCACGTGACGCACAGGAGTGACGGCTAATAGCAGCGCCAAGCAGTCAGGAACCACGGATCAACGACCGCATACGTGCCCAGCGCGTCCGCCTGGTCGCTCCGGACGGTGAGCAGCTCGGGATAAGGACCACGCCCGACGCCCTCACCATTGCCGGCGACATGGGTCTGGACCTGGTGGAGGTGGCCGACAAGGCCGATCCTCCGGTCTGTCGGATCATGGACTATGGGAAGTTCAAGTACGAGCAGTCCCAGCGGGCCAAGGAGTCGCGCAAGAAGGCGACCCACGTGCTGGTCAAGGAGATGAAGTACCGGCCCAAGATCGGTCCCGGCGACTTCGACACCAAGACCCGCAAGGTCGAGCAGTTCCTCGGCGATGGCAGCAAGGTCAAGGTCACGATCATGTTCCGCGGACGCGAGATGCAGCATCCGGAACTGGGGCGTCGGATCCTGGACCGGGTGGCCGAGACGGTCGACCACGTCGGACGTGTCGAGGTCTTCCCGAAGCAGGACGGTCGCAACATGATCATGGTGCTCGTGCCCGGCCAGGGCACGCGCCGGCAGCGGGAAGCCGCCGCCGACCGTCGCGAGGCCGATGTGGCAGCTCCTCCGGTCGCCGACCCGGTCGCCGATCCGACAGCTGCTCCAGTCGCCGATCCGGCAACTGCTTCGGCAGCTGCTCCGATCGCCGACTCGACAGTTGTTCCGGCCGCTGCTCCGGCCGCCGACTCGACAGTTGCTCCGGCTGTCGATCCGGCCGCAGTCGCACCGACCCCAACCGAACCGCCGACGGTGACGTCGGAGGACACGCAGACCGAGACGTCGGCAGGCACGCCGACCGAGACCCGGGAGTAGACGAAATGCCCAAGATGAAGACCCACCGTGGCGCCGCCAAGCGCATCAAGGTGACCGGCAGCGGCAAGTTGAAGCGCCGGAACGCCAACCTCAGCCACATCCTCGAGAAGAAGTCCCCCAAGCGGAAGCGTCGCCTGGCTCGCCAGAGCAGCGTTCATCCGGCCAACGCACCGGCTGTTCGCCGGCAGTTGGGGATCTGAACCCACGGCCACCATCCGGTGGCCTGACACGGGGACGACGTCCCCGGATCGACCTTCCACCCGTCGCACGACGACGACAGAGCACACAAGGAGAGAGTGATGGCCAGGGTCAAGCGAGCCGTCCATAGCAAGAAGAAGCACAAGGCAATTCTGGAGCAGGCCCAGGGGTACTACGGCGACAGGAGCCGTACCTTCAAGTCTGCCAACGAGGCGGTGATGCACGCGGGGAACTACGCCTTCCGTGACCGTCGGGCCCGCAAGGGCCAGTTCCGTCGCCTCTGGATCCAGCGCATCAACGCAGCGTGTCGCCAGCACGGCACCAACTACAGCGTCTTCATCGCCGGTCTCAAGAACGCCGGCGTCGAGGTGGACCGCAAGGTCCTCGCCGACCTGGCGGTCGCTGAGCCGACGGCGTTCGCCGCCCTGGTCCAGCTGGCCACCTCGGCCGACGCTGCCTGATCGGCGCTTCCCGGCCGGGCGTCGGGAAGCATCGTGGATCCGGCGGTCAGCCGGTTCGTCGGGGAGCGCAGCCAGATGACCGGGAAGCCAGCCAGATGACCGAGGAAGTCTCAGGACGCAACCCGCGCATCCAGCGGATGCGCAGGCTGCTGCGCGACAGGGGCTATCGGTACGACGAGGCCGCATACGTGGTCGAGGGGCCTGCGCTGGTCGCCGCGGCACTTGACGCCGGTCGCCAGGTCCGCCAGGTGGTGGTGCCCGCGTCGGCATCCGACCACCATGTGATGCACCGTGCCGGGTGGTCCGGTGCGGCGACTCTGGTCGTTCCGGACGGCGTGTTCGAGGGTCTCTCGAGCACCCGGTCGCCTCAACCGGCCCTCGCCGAGGTGGCGTTCCACGACGTGGAACCGATGGACCTGGCCACCACCACCGGCCCGCTCCTGGTCCTGGCCGAGGTGTCGGATCCGGGCAATGCCGGAACGCTCATGCGATCCGCCGAGGCCTTCGGCGCCACAGGGGTGGTCGTGGCCGGTGGCGTGGATCCCTACAACCCGAAGCTGGTCCGGGCCGCCGCGGGGTCCTCCTTCCGCGTCCCGTTCGCCGTGGTGGACGATCCCATGGCTGCGCTGCGGATCCTGGAGGAAGCCGGGTACGGGTGCTGGGCGACCGTCCCGCGTGGCGGGCTGTCTCCGGCTGAGGTCCCGTCCGATGGGCCTGTTGCGATCATCCTGGGCAACGAGCCGCACGGGCTCTCCGACGAGGTGGTGGCTGCCTGTGTCGGAACCGTCAGCGTTCCCACCGTCGGCGGGGTGGAATCCCTGAACGTCGCGATCGCCGGGTCGATCGCACTCCACGACCTGGCCGGACGAAAGCCCTAAACGGTCGTCTGGGAGCCCGGTGGGTTCCTCTAACCTGCGTTGGTCCCCCCAACCTCTCCCGATCAGCGGACTCCACGCATGACCCCCGACCTGGACCAGCACCTCGCCGACGCGGCGACCGCCATCGCTGCGGCCGCCGACCTCGACGCACTACGGATCGTGGACGCCGAGCTGCTCGGAAAGCAGTCGGTGGTGACCACGGCCCGAAAGGCCCTGGGGGCCATGGACGTCGAGGAGCGAAAGGTCGCGGGCCGGCTCCTGAACGAGGTCCGCGCCGGGATCCAGGAACAGTTGGAGGCCCGCAGGACCGAGTTGGAGTCCGCCGCGCGCTCCGAGCAGTTGGAGTCCGAACGCCTCGACCTGACCGAGCTGGACCGCGGGAGACGGCTGGGCCACCGGCACGTGGTCACCCGGACATGGGAGAGGCTCGAGGACCTGTTCGTGGGGATGGGCTACACGGTCTCCGAGGGCCCGGAGATCGAGGACGAGTGGCACAACTTCGGTGCCCTCAACTTCCCGCCCGACCATCCGGCCCGCGACATGTACGACACCCTCTACGTGGACCATGGCGAACCCGGCAGCACCCTGCTGCGGACCCATACCTCGCCGGTCCAGATCCGGGTCATGGAAGCCGGTGGGCCGCCCATCTACTCGATCATGCCGGGCCGGGTATTCCGGAGCGACACGGCCGACTCCACCCACATGCCGGTGTTCCACCAGCTGGAGGGCCTGGTGGTGGACCGGGGCATCACCTTCGGTGACCTGGCCGGCACGCTCGAGGCATTCACCCGGGCCTACTTCGGCGGTGACTTCACCTCCCGCCTGCGGCCGTCCTACTTCCCCTTCACCGAACCGTCGGCCGAGTTCGACATCCGTCGTCCCGACGGCACCTGGCTGGAGTTGGGCGGATGCGGCATGGTGCACCCCAACGTCCTGGAGGCCTGCGGGCTGGATCCTGAGGAATGGTCGGGCTTCGCCTTCGGCTTCGGCCTGGACCGCCTGGCCCTGATGCGCCACGGCATCGACGACCTCCGGGAGCTGTTCCGCAACGACCAGCGATTCCTGGAGCAGTTCTGATGGGCTGCCTGGTCCAGGGGGCCGACCGATGAAGGTCCTCCTCTCCTGGCTCTCGGAGTTCGCGCCGTTCGTCGGCACGCCAGCCGAGATCGGTGACCAGCTCAGCGGGTTGGGCCTCGCCGTCGAGGACATTGTCACCGTCGGTGCCGGCCTGGATGGCATCGTCGTGGCCCGGGTCCTGGACCTGCGACCCCACCCGGACGCCGACCGCATCCAGCTGGTGGACGTGGATGCCGGCGACGGGGAGGCCCTCCAGGTCTGCTGCGGGGCGTTCAACATGTCGGTGGGGGACCTGGTGCCGTTCGCCACCCTGGGGTCCACCATGCCGAACGGGATGCAGATCGGCCGTCGCAAGCTGCGCGGCGAGTGGTCCAACGGGATGCTCTGCTCCCCGGAGGAGATCGGCCTCGGAGTCGACGAGGATGGCATCCTGATCCTGGAGGGTGGACATGCCGTAGGGCTGGCCCTGACGGAGGCCCTGGAGCTGCGCCCCGACGTCCTGTTCGACCTGGAGGTCAATCCGAATCGCCCTGACGCCATGTCCGTGGCCGGCGTGGCCCGTGACCTGGCTGCCCGACAGGGCGTGCCGTTCACCCGACCCGACCCGTCGCCGGCCGAGGTCGGTGAGGCTGCCGCCGGTCGGCTGGCCGTGGAGATCCTGGATCCCGACCTCTGCGGCAGGTTCGTGGTCCGCATCCTGGACGGGATCTCCATCGGCCCCTCGCCGAGGTGGATGGCGAACCGCCTCACGGCGCTGGGCATGCGACCCATCAACAACGTGGTGGATGTGTCCAACTACGTGATGCTGGAGCTCGGCCAGCCCAGCCACACCTTCGACCTTGCGGCTGTTGCGGGTGCCGGTCTGCGGGTACGCCGGGCGACCCCGGGCGAGACCATCCAGACCCTGGACGGGGTGGTCAGGACGCTGTCGGCCACCGACGGCGTCGTGGCCGATGCCACCGACGTGGCCGTGAGCATCGCCGGCATCATGGGTGGGTCCTCCACGGAGATCAGCGGATCCACCACCAGCGTGGCCCTGGAGATGGCCTGGTGGGATCCGATGAGCATCGCGTCGACGGCACGGCGGCTGGGGCTTCGCAGCGAGGCCTCGGCCCGGTTCGAACGGGGCGCCGACCCGGAGGTGGCCGACCTGGCCATGCGCCGCTTCGCCGAGCTGCTGGCCGAGAGCGGTGCCAGCCTGTCGCCCGGCGTGGTCGACGTGCGTGGCAATGTCCCGGTCCGGGAGGCGATCCGGGTCAGGACCAGCCGCGTGAACTCCATGCTGGGAACCGACCTGGACCGCGATGCCATAGCCGGGCTGCTGGGATCCATCCAGTTCACCGCCGAGCCTGCGGGCGAGGACGGAGCGGATCTGGACGTCACCATTCCGAGTTTCCGGCCCGACAGCTCCACGGAGATCGACGTGGTCGAGGAGGTGGCTCGGATCCACGGCTACCACCGGATTCCACGGACGCTGCCCAGGTCGGCCATCACCGGTGGGTTGACCCCGTACCAGGCTGACCGCAGGGTGGTACGCACGGCGATGGTGGGTCTGGGCCTCGACGAGGTCATGCCGGTGCCCTTCCTGGCGCCCGGCGACCTCGAGAGGGCGGGCCTGGACCCGAATGGCGTGACCGTGACGAACCCGCTGGTGGCCGAGGAGTCGGTCATGCGGGCGTCGCTGAGGCCCGGAATCCTCAAGACGCTGGCCTACAACGCCTCCCACCGCATCCACGGTCTGGGTGTCTTCGAGGTGGGCCACGTGTACCGCCGTCCGGCCGAGGTGCAGCCGCTCCCGGAGGAGCGGGAGCACCTGGCCGTGGCGCTGGCCGGTCGTGACGCCGGGGCCGCCGTGGAGGTGTTCTCGGCGCTGGCCGATGCCCTGGACGTACGGGGCCACCAACTGGTGGCCGCTACGACCCCCGGGCTGCATCCGACACGGACTGCCCGCATCGAGTTCGATGGCGTGGTGGTCGGCCACGTGGGCGAGGTGGATCCCGGTGTCCTGACGGCATTCGGTGTGGGGGAGCGGGTCGGCTGGTTGGAGCTGGACCTGGAGACCCTGCTGGACCTTGAGCACGGTGGCAGGCCCTACCGGCCGGTGAGCCGCTATCCGTCCTCTGACATCGACCTGGCGTTCGAGGTGGATGAGACGACGCCGGCGGCCGACGTGGGCTCCTGCCTCAGGACCGCCGCTGGTGGGCTGCTCGTGGACCTGGCGCTGTTCGACGTGTTCAGGGGCGCTCCCGTGTCTGACGGGCGGCGCAGCCTCGCATTCACGCTGCGCTTCCAGGCCGCCGACCGGACCCTCACCGATGCCGAGGTGGCTG
>DUAC01000147.1:15634-15931 GCA_012961035.1 Acidimicrobiia bacterium | reverse complement strand
CCATAGCGCCAGAGAGCCACCAGCCGATCATCCACGACATACGGATCGGCACACAGGACGTCCGCTGCCCGGAAGATCAGGAGTTTCCGGAGCTTGTAGCTGAGGCTGCTGCGGCTGTCGTCGATGTCGCCCTTGAACGCCATGCCGAGAATCCCCACGGTCATCGTCGAGAGATCGTGCTCAGCCTCCATCCGCTTGATCAGGTACAGAGGAAGACCCTCGTTGATCATCATCGCAGCGTTACCCAGGGCAAAGGAATTGTCGCTGAACGCCGCCAGTTGCATTGTGTCCTTGAAC
>DUAC01000147.1:0-15591 GCA_012961035.1 Acidimicrobiia bacterium | reverse complement strand
GCGGCAAATCCTGCTCTCGGCATGTCGGCAGCACGCGGATAGTCGGTGGTGATGGCCGCCCTGACCCGTTCAAAATCCACGCCGAACTCGTTTGCCATCATCCAGAACTGGTTGGCAGCCGCGAACTTGATGTACCGCCAGGTATTGGTGAAGAGCTTGGCCAACTCGGCTTCCTCCGGAAGAACCGGGATCGTCACCACCCCCAGCGATGCGAAGAATTCTGCAGCCAGGTCTGCTGCCGAAGTTGACCGGGCGCCAACCAGTTGTGGGAGGGAGATGATCTCCTCCAGGGCGAAACCTTCGGCGACCCGCTCAGGGCAGAAGGCGACCGAAACCTCGGGATGGCGCTTGGCAAACCAGGCCTCCACCTTGCGGGTCACCCCCGGGAACACGGTTGACCGGAGGATGACCAGTTGCCCAGCTCGGAATCGAGAATCGAGTTCAATCAGCGCGTCGACCACAGCATTCGGATCGGGGTTGAGGTGCTCGTCCACTGGCGTACCGATGACGACTACGACAACCTCGGCGACTGAGACCGTCGACGGATCGGTCGATGCGGTAAACGTCCCCGCAGCCAACACCCGCTCCAGCATCTCATGAGCGCCGCCCTCCATGAACGGCATCTCCCCGGCATTGACCCGGGCGACGGTGACAGCATCCAGGTCGTAGGCAACTACCTGGTGGCCTCGATCCGCGGCAACCAGGCCGAATGGGAGTCCTACGTGACCGACACCCCCGATGACCACTGTGTCCATGGAGCAGGATGCTACCGGTGGCACCCCGGTGGATCGGGGTGCGGGTGAGTCGCCCGGCACCGAAATTCCGGGGCCGGGCGGGCGCCCACCTGATCAGGATGCAGTCGGCGGACATCGCCGCCTGGACCCGGGTGCGGTCCCCACACCGTCTACCTTCGACGGCCATGCCCGGTGATCCGATCTCCGACCCGCGTGTGCTCGTGGCGGGCGCCAACCTCCGTGACCTGGGTGGCCTGACGACCATCGAGGGGCGACGGGTCCGTACGGGCCTCCTGTTCCGGAGCGGGTACCTGTGCGACCTGACCGGACCTGACCGTGACGTCGTCGACTCGCTGGGCCTCCGGACCATCCTGGATCTGCGTCGTCCAACCGAGGCCGCCGCCCGACCACACCCCGCGATCGCGGGTGTGGAGGTCGTACAGCTGTCGGTGTCCAGCGACGACAACGAGTTCGCGGTGCTCGCCAACGCGATGCTCGACCCGGATGCCGAACCGCTCGGACCCGACCACATAGCGGACTACTTCAGGGGCAACGTGACCGACCGGCTGGACCGCTACCGACCGGTGTTCCACGCTGCCACCGACCCCGGGCGCCACCCGCTGCTCTTCAACTGCACCGCCGGCAAGGACCGGACCGGATTCGTGGCCGGCGTCCTCCTCCGGATGCTGGGGGTTGATGAACGAACGGTCCTGGACGACTACATGCTGTCCAACGTCGTACGCCGTGGGTGGATCGCCGAGCGGGAGGTCGAGCACCGGCAGCGAATCGCGGAGAGCCTCGGCATAGGACCAGACGAGGTTCCGGAAACCCGTCTGGTGGCCTCCCGGGCGCTCCTGAACTGCGAGAGGAGCTTCCTGAGGGCGGCCCTCGATGCCGTCCACGACTGTTGGGGATCGTGGGAGGCGTTCCGCTGGGACGGGCTGGGCATCAGCGACGACCGCTTCGCCGCCTACCGGGATGCCCTCCTCGCCTGACACCCGGATCTGACATGTCGGGTGGCGATGCGACCGTAGCCCCCGTTGGCAAACCGGGCCGTACTGTCGCATGATCTGGGGAGCCAGTGAGCACGACCCGGCCCCGAGGGGGCGACGGAGAGGGTGAAACCATGCAGAAGCGTGAACAGATCTACATCGGCGGCCACTGGGTCGCCTCGGACGGCGATGGCAGCATCGACGTCATCAACCCGTCGAACGAGGAGGTCATCGGCTCGGTGCCAGCAGGCACGGCAGTCGACGTGGACGCCGCAGTGGCCGCTGCCCGCGCCGCCTTCGATGGCTGGGCGGCCACGCTGCTGGAGGACCGCCTCGCCCTGATCGAGGGCCTGGCCGGCCAGCTGGGTGCCCGCATGGAGGAGATCGGCACGCTCATCTCGAACGAGATGGGAATGCCCCGGGGCATGTCCACGATGATCCAGGCCGGGATGCCGGCAGCGACGACCGGGGGCGTACCGGCCACGGCCCGGGAGTTCGCCTTCGAGGAGACGATCAACCGCACCCTGGTGACCCGCGAACCCGTCGGCGTTGTGGGATGCATCACCCCGTGGAACTTTCCTCTGCACCAGGTGATGGCGAAGGTCGCCCCTGCCATGGCCGTTGGTTGCACCGTGGTACTGAAGCCCAGCGAGGTGGCGCCGCTGAGCGCCTTCCTCCTAGCCGAGATCATCGACGACCTGGGCTTCCCCCCGGGCGTCTTCAACCTGGTGTCCGGCGTCGGCCCGGTGGTCGGCGAGGCCATCGCGGCGCATCCGGACGTCGACATGGTGTCGTTCACAGGCTCCACCCGTGCAGGAACCAGGGTCGCCGAGGTGGCGGCCGTGAACGTCACCAGGGTCCACCAGGAGCTGGGCGGCAAGTCGGCGAACATCATCCTCGAGGACGCCGACCTGTCGGCGGCCATACCCGCAGCGGTGGGTGCGTGCTACCTCAACTCAGGCCAGACCTGCTCGGCGCTCACCCGGCTGCTGGTACCGGCTGACAAGATGGACGAGGTGGCGGCGATCGCCGGCGAGACCGCTGCCGGCTACACGGTCGGACCGGCCGATGACGATGGCAGCCGCCTCGGCCCGCTGGTCTCGGCAGCCCAGTGGGAGAAGGTCCAGGGCTACATCCAGGCTGGCATCGACGAGGGTGCGACCCTGGTCACCGGTGGCACCGGCAAGCCGGACGGAATGGACGCGGGCTACTACGTGAAGCCCACGGTGTTCGCCGACGTCTCGAACTCGATGACCATCGCCCGCGAGGAGATCTTCGGTCCCGTGCTGTCGATCATCGGCTATGTCGACGTGGACGATGCCGTCGCCATCGCCAACGACACCGAGTACGGGCTGGCCGGTGGTGTGTGGGGCACCGACGGTGACAAGGCCCTGGCGGTCGCCAAGCGGCTGCGGACCGGCCAGGTGGACATGAACGGCGCCTTCCTGAACACCGACGCCCCGTTCGGCGGCTACAAGAAGTCCGGCAACGGACGTGAGCTGGGCCGCTACGGCCTGGCCGAGTTCGTGGAGTCGAAGTCGATCAACCTGCCGATGGGCTGACCGGCGGCGGGCTCCCACCGGACCTCCCGACGGGAGGGGCGGGTCAGGAGCCGAAGCCGGAGAGGCGTTCGACGGTGTCCGGGATCCGATAGGTGGTGGCGGCCTCGTATGCCAGGCCGTCTCCCAGCGGGCGTTCCAGGGCCTCCCGGTAGAGGTCCTTGTAGGCGGCCAACGAGCCGGGGCTGTTCGCCAACAGGTCCCTGACCAGCCCATCCACGGCATCGTCGAGTTCATCGGCTGGAACGGCCCTGGCCACGAGGCCCATCCCGGCCGCTTCGGCTCCGGTGAACACCCGGGCGGTGTAGGAGAGCTCGCGGGCGGCCACCATGCCGACAAGGCGGGGGAGACGCTGGCTCATCCCCCAGGTGGGCCGTAGCCCGAACTTGGCGTGGGTGTCACCCAGCTTCGCCGCCGACGCCACGACCACCAGGTCGCAGGCGAGGACCAGCTCGAGGGCGCCGGTGAAGCAGTGGCCGTTGACCTTGGCCACCGACGGTTTAGGCATCGTGGACAGTAGGTGGGTGACCCGCCGGGCCGGCAGGTCGAGGAGGTCACCCACGCTCCCGTCGGTCAGGTCACGACCGCCCAGGACCTTCAGGTCCACCCCGGCACTGAATGCCCGACCGCTGCCGGTCAGCACGACCACGCGGATCGTGTCGTCCTCGGCGGCCGCCTCCAGCACATCGCCCAGCTCCGCAAGCATCCTCGGCGTGATGGCGTTCAGAGCTGCCGGGCGGTTCAGGGTGACGGTCAGGACGCCGCCGTCCACAGCCGTCAGGACCTCGGGCCCGTCGACCTCCCCACCCGGCGATCCGTCTGTTCGATTCGGTTCAGATGGCACGTTCCCGGCCCTCCCAGTAGACATCGCGCAGGTGGCGCTTCTTCAGCTTGCCGGTCGCCTCGCGCGGCATCGTCTCATGCACGTCGATGGACCTGGGGCACTTGAAGCCGGCGAGGCGCTCCCGGCACCATGCGATGAGCTCTTCATCGGTGGCCGAGGCACCGGCCTCGAACTGGACGGCGGCCTTCACCTGCTCGCCCCACTCCTCGTCGGGGATGCCGAACACGGCGCAGTCCGAGACCGCCGGATGGCCGACGAGGGCGGCCTCGATCTCGGCCGGGTAGATGTTCGCTCCACCGGAGATGATCATGTCGATCTTTCGATCTGACAGGTAGACGTACCCGTCGACGTCCACCCAGCCGATGTCACCGACCGTGAACCAGCCGCCGGGAAGGCGGTTGTCCGCCGTCTTGTCCGGCGCCCCGACGTACTCCGGTTGGCCGTCGTCGCGCTGGAAGTAGAGGTTGCCGGTGGTCCCGTCGGCGAGACGGGTCCCGTCGTCGTCGAAGGCGGCCACCCGAAGGAACGGTGCCGGCAGGCCGATGGTGCCTGGCCGATCCCTCCACTCCTGAGGGGTCACCCGCAGCGGACCCGTCCCCTCCGACGAGCCGAACAGCTCGTAGATCACCGGACCCCACCAGTCCAGCAGGACCTCCTTGGCCCAGCGGGGGCACGGCGCTCCGCCGTGCACCACGGACACCAGGCTGGACAGGTCGTGGCACCCGGCCAGGTCCTCAGCCTCCTTGGCCAGCCGGACCATGTGGGTCGGGACGATGACCGCCGAGGTGGCGCCCTCGCGTTCGATGGTGGCCAGGAACTCCCGTGTGTCGAACCGGCCCAGGTAGTGGATGGACTGGCCCAGGCCGAGTGCCGCGTTGTGGAATGCACTGGGGAGGGCGTGGTACATGGGGCTGACCACCAGGTGCGCGCCGTGCTCGGGGAGGTCGTAGAACCGACCCCAGTTGGCCGAGATGGTGGTGAGGACGGTTCGGGCGTCGCCGGTCTGGTCGGACCGCTGCACGCCCTTGGGCCGACCGGTGGTTCCGGAGGTGTAGTTGCGTACCAGGCCGGCGGGCTCGTCCGGCGGCTCGACGTCCGCCTGCGTGGCCAGCCAGGCCTCCAGCTCCGTATCGATCACGATGATCCTGTCCACCCCGACGGCGGCTGCGGCCTCCCGGCCGACCTCCTCGTTGGCGGTGTCCACCACCAGCAGCCGGCTGCCGGAATCGGCCAGCTGGTAGGCCACCTCATCTGCGGTGAGGTGCCAGTTGCACGGTACGTACCGGTTGCCGGCCCGCAGGTTGCCCAGGACCATGGGCGTCCACTCGATGCGGTTCTGCGCCAGCAGGGCCCAACGATCTCCGACGGCCAGCCCCTCGGCGACGAGACCTGCGGCGAACCGACGGGCATGGCTCTCGACCTCGGACCATGTGTAGGACCCGTCAGCCGAGGAGACGGCGACCACGTCCGGCGTGGCATCGGTGTGGGCGAAGAGGTTGCTCGGCATGGGCCTCCCGGCGTTCCATCGGCAGCGCTCTTTCGGATGGGCCGATGGTGGAGTATGGTTCGTCGTAGATTAGCCAGTTGGCTAACATACGTCCACCATCCAGTTCCGCCATCTGCCCGGGAGGGCTGACGAGATGACCGATACAGACGCCGTGCCCTGCCCGGTCGGGGACCTGGCGACCGACTACGACATGTTCGACGCCGGATACGTGCAGGACCCCGTTCCGGCATGGGCCGAACTGCGAGGGACCTGCCCCATAGCGCACACCGAACGCAACGGCGGCTCATGGCTCCCGACGAGGTACGAGGACGTCCAGGCCATGGCCAGGATGGTCCCGGAGTTGTCGTCCCTCTCCCCACTCGTCGTCGACCTACCCGAGGAGATCGCGAACGACCCGGCCACCGGGATCTTCTCGGGCTACAACTCCGGCGCCCCGATCAGCGCCGATCCGCCTGTCCAGAACTGGACACGTCGCATCCTGCTCCCCCACTTCACCCCCAAGGCCATCGAACCCCTACGCGACTACACCGAGCGGCTCTGCCGAGACCTCATCGACGGATTCGTCCACGACGGTGGCTGCGACGCCAGCGTCGACTACGCAGAGCAGATCCCACCTCGCCTGATCGCCCGGAAGCTCGGCATCGACGAGTCGAGGGTCGACCAGTTCAGCGAATGGGTGCGCGATGCAGGCGAACTGGGCCAGCAGGATCCGGAACTGAGGGTTCGGTCCCGGAAGACCATCCGGGCCTTCTTCGACGCCGAGGTGGCCGATCGACGCTCGAACCCCGCCGACGACCTCATCAGCGCCCTCCTGGAATCGGAGGTGGATGGCCAGCCCATCACGGACGAGATGGTGGTCGGCATGTGCCACCTGCAGCTGGTGGCCGGAATCGAAACCACCAGGAGCTCCATCGGCTCGGCCCTCTGGCACTTCGCGGGCCACGAAGACGACCGGCGACGCATGGTCGACGCCGATGACGAACTCTGGGGTACCGCCATCGAGGAGCTTCTCCGCTTCTACTCGCCGGTCACCATGGGTCGCAACGCCGCCGAGGACGTGGAGTACGGGGGGGTGACCTTCAGGAAGGGCGACAAGGTCCTCATGAACTTCCCCGGGGCCAACCACGACCCCGAGGTGTTCGAGAACCCGGACGAGGTCATCCTTGACCGGCGGCGCAACCGTCACATCGCCTTCGGTGCCGGCATCCACCGCTGCGCCGGCTCGAACCTGGCCCGCATGGAGATGGAGGTGGCGCTCCGGACCTGGTTCGAGCGGATACCCGAGTTCACGCTGGCCAACCCCGACGCCGTGACGTGGTCCGGCGGCCAGATCCGCGGACCCCGCATCCTGCCCGTCGAATTCGACTGACCGGTGGACATGGCAGACCCGGGACCGATCGGACGACGTCAGCCCCGGGTTCTCACCCGGCGTGCGCGTTTCGGTACGGTCATCACAGCGGACCACCGTTCGGTGGTAATGGACAGCACGCGGGCGCCCACGCCCGATCCAAGGAATGGGGAGACACGATGAGGATCAAGGTTGACGCTGAGAAGTGCGAGGGGCACAGCCGCTGCTACTCGCTGGCACCCGAACTGGTCGACGTCGATGACCTCGGCAACGCCTTCGAGTTGAACGACGGCGAGGTTCCGGCCGGGCTGGAGGACAAGGCCAGATTGATCGTGGACAACTGCCCCGAGTTCGCCATCACGATCGAGGAGTAGACGGTGACCGACACCGTGATCCTGGACCGGCAACGCAACCGTCACATCGCCTTCGGTTCCGGCATCCACCGCTGCGCCGGCTCCAACCTGGCCCGTATGGAGATGCAGGTGGCGCTCAGGACCTGGTTCGAACGCATCCCAGAGTTCACGCTTGCCGACCCGGGCGCCGTGACCTGGGCGGGTGGCCAGGTCCGCGGACCACGCATCCTCCCCCTCAAGATCAGCTGACAGGAGACAACCAGATGACCGATACCACAGACACCCACAGCGACCCGGCAGCCGAAGCGGTGGCCGCATCAATCCCCGAGCGCTGCCCGGTCACCGACCTGGCCACCGACTACGACATGTTCGACCCGGACTACCTGAGGGACCCGTTCTCGGCATGGGCCGAGCTGCGCGACACCTGCCCCATCGCCCACACGGAGCGCTATGGCGGCTCATGGCTCCCCACGAGGTACGACGACCTGCAGGCCATGGCCAAGATGGTCCCGATCCTCTCCTCGAAGTCACCCATCGTGATCGACATGCCGGAGGCGCTCGCCAAGGATGACGCCACGGGCTACAACGCGGCCTCCCCGATCAGCGCAGACCCGCCGGAGCAGAGTTGGACCCGCCGCGCCCTGCTCCCCCACTTCACCCCCAAGGGCATCGCCGAAGACCGCTCCTACACCGAACGGCTCTGCAACGAGCTGATCGACGGCTTCGTCGACGAGGGCGGGTGCGACGCTGCGGTCGACTACGCCCAGCAGATCCCGCCCCGCGTCATCGCCAAGAAGCTGGGAGTCGATGACGGGATGGTCGACGAGTTCATCGAATGGGTGCGCGGTGTGCTGGAGTTGGGCCTCCAGCAGCCCGAGCTGCGGGCCAAGTACCGCGACATCATCCGGAGCTTCTTCGCCGCCGAGGTGGCCGACCGGAGGGTCAACCCGAAGGACGACCTCATCACGGCCCTCTGCCAGACCGAACACGAGGGCGAGCCGCTGCCCGACGAGGTGGTGGTCGGAATGTGCAACCTGCAGCTCGTGGCCGGGATCGACACCACCTGGAGCTCCATCGGCTCGGCCCTCTGGCACTTCGCTGGCCACGGCGACGACCGGCGACGCATGGCCGACGCCGACGACGGCCTGTGGGACACCGCCATCGAGGAGCTGCTCCGCTTCTACGCCCCGGTCACCATGGCCCGCAATGCCATGGAGGACGTCGAGTACGGCGGCGTGACGTTCCGCGAGGGTGACAAGATCCTCATGAACTTCCCGGGTGCCAACCACGACCCCGACCACTTCGAGGACGCACACGAGGTGCACCTCGACCGCCAGCGCAACCGGCACGTGGCCTTCGGAATCGGCATCCACCGGTGCGCCGGCTCGAACCTGGCCCGCATGGAGATGCAGGTGGCGCTCAAGACCTGGTTCGAACGCATCCCCGAGTTCACGCTGTCCGATCCGGACGCCGTGACCTGGGCAGGTGGACAGGTCCGCGGACCGCGGATCATGCCGGTCACGTTCGGCTGAACCGGACGCCTGCCAGCCCCGGCAGGCGGGCTGTCGCTACTGGGCGACCGCTTCGGCGTGGAGCATCCCGGCGGCGACCGCCTCACGGGTCGCATCGCTGACCGCGTCCAGCAGTTCAATGGTGACCCCGTGGATGGTCGCCGTGCACGCGAACCCGTGGGGGTACGGCCCCACCGGTGACCCGGTGTCGATCCCGACGTCGAACGTCTCACCGCCCATGGAGAACACCACGGGAACGCTCCGCTCCAGGCGCCCCGAACCCACGACCACCCCATCCACGGCCAGGGTGGCGGTGCCGCCGGCGCCGAAGCCTCCGTCGTGGTCGAACAGCAGGCGGACCTCGTGGCGACCTGGGGGCAGGGCCAGGTCTCCGGCCACGGTGGTCCGCTCGTGCCCATAGAGGTTGTAGTGCCAGGTTGGGACACCGCTGTCCAGGTAGATCGACCAGCCGTTGAAGCTGCCCCCCTGGCACACGATGACACCCTCGGCTCCATCAGCGGGCACCTCCAGGTCGGCCCAGATCAGGTAGGAGCGGTTCTTCAGGTTCAGGACCGACCTCTCGGGCATGCGTACATGGGCCGTCGTGTAGGTCATCCGGGTCATCCCGGCCAGGGCGATGGGCGCCCGGGCCTCCGGAGGCAGGTCCATCGCGGCGTCGCGCAACGGGTACACGCCATTTCGCAGGCATTCGGACTCGAACAGCTCCCGCATCTCGGCCAGTAGCCCGGGTCGATCAGCGGCCAGGTCGTTGTTCTGGGAGAAGTCCTCCCGGATGTCGTAGAGCTCCCAGTTCTCCTGCGGCCCGTCGAACGGCGCAGACCCGAAGCGCACCCAGGGCACCCTCCCGTGGAAGCAGGAGGCCATGAAGCCGTCGTGGTAGATGCCCCGGTTGCCCATCATCTCGAAGTACTGGGTTCGGCGGGCGCTGGCCACCTCCGGGTCGCCGAACGAATAGGCCATCGAGGTGCCCTCGATGGGCATCTGCTGGATTCCGTTCACCGACGTCGGCGCCTCGATGCCGGCCGCCTCCAGGATGGTCGGCGCCAGGTCGATGACGTGGTGGAACTGGGTACGCAGCCCACCGGCGTCGGTGATCCGGCGGGGCCACGAGATGGCCAGGCCGTTGCGGGTGCCGCCGAAGTGGGAGGCGACCTGCTTCATCCACTGGAACGGTGCATCCAGGGCCCACGCCCAGCCGACGTTGTAGTGGCACTCACTACGTACCGTTCCGAAGTCGTCGATGTGCTCGAGTAGGAACTCCGGATCCTCCTCGGCACCGTTCTGGAGCGCCGGCAACGACCAGGTTCCGTGGATGCGCCCCTCGGCCGAGGCCCCGTTGTCCCCCGTGATGTAGACGAACAGGGTGTCCTCCCATTCGCCCATCGCCTCGATGGCCTCGATGAGGCGAGCCACCTGGGCGTCGGTGTGGGCCAGGAAGGCTGCGAACACCTCCATGAGGCGACGGGCCACCGGCTTGTAGCGGTCCGGGTACTCGTCCCACGACGGGATCACGTCTGGCCGCGGCGTGTTGACCGTGTCCGGAGGGATCACCCCGAGGTCCAACTGTCGCTCGAAGATGGACTGCCTGAGGTCATCCCAACCCTCGTCGAAGAACCCCTTGAACCGGTCCAGCCAGGCATCGGGGACGTGCAGCGGGGTGTGCACCGCACCGGGAGCGAAGTAGCAGAGGAAGGGTTTGTCGGGCCTGTGGGCCTTCACCCGTTGCATCCACTCGATGGCCCGGTCGGCCATGTCCTCGGTGAGGTGGTAGTCATCGCGCCCGATGTAGGGGGCGATCGGGGTGGTCTGGTCGTAGAGGTCGGGCTCGAACTGGGACGTCTCGGCTCCTGGGAACCCGTAGAAGCGGTCGAAACCAAGGCCGGTGGGCCACCGGTCGAACGGTCCGGCCGGACCCATCTCCCACTGTGGCGTGAGGTGGCCCTTGCCGAACATGCCGGTTGCGTAGCCGTTCTGGCGAAGCACCTCGGCGATGGTGGCCGCCTCCCGCGGGATGACCGTGTCGAAGGCCGGGAAGCTGTTGGCCGCCTCGGTGATCCGCCCCATGTGCACCGTGTGGTGGTTGCGACCCGTCAGCAGGGCCGCGCGCGTCGGTGCACAGATGGCCGTGGTGTGGAACTGGTTGAACCGCAGGCCGTCGGCTGCGACCCGCTCCAGGGCCGGCGCCGGGACCGGTCCCCCGAAGGTGGAGAACGAGCCGAAGCCCACGTCGTCGAGGAGCACGATCACCACGTTGGGTGCACCTTCCGGGGCGCCCTCGATCTCCATCCGGGTCGGCTCGCAGTCACCGGTGAGCCGACCGATGGTGCCCTCGTACGGCGGTGTGGGGCGGGGGATTGCTCCCCCGGTCTGGTCGTCCATATGGATCATGGGCCTTCCCGGGTGGATCGCTGCTCGCCTGGCTGAGGTGCCACCGACGCCCGTCCACCTGATGAGACCGCACCGGCCCTCGACAGCTCCTCGATGCGTCGCTGGTCGAATCCGATCTCGGTCAGTACCTCCACGGTGTGGGCGCCGAGGCACGGTGACGGTCCCCGGACGGCCACAGGGGTCGCCTCCATCCGCAATGGCATCCCCGTCGTGACGTAGTGGCCGAAGACGGGGTGGTCAAGGCCGACCACGAGGTCGTTGGCAACCACCTGGGGATCCTGGATCGCCTCGTCCGGACGGTTGTAGCGGCTGCACGGGTACCCGATCGCCCTGAGTACCCCCATCCAGTGCCCGGTGGTCGCAGACGCGAAGCACCGCTCGGCCTCGTCGACCACCGCCAGGAACCCCGGGTCGGAGGCCCCCGCCCCGGAAGGTGGCCTCGTGATGCCGGTCGCCTCGTGGAACCTGCGATAGAGGCTCGTGGACAGGCCGGCCACCGACACCAGGCCGTCGCTGGTCGCATAGGTACGGAAGTAGAGGCGGAACGCGACCTGGCCCTGGAGCATGCGGTCCTCGTAGAGCTCCCGTTGCCGGTCGAAACCGCCGCCCTGGGTCGGGATCTCCCCGACCTCGGACCGGAAGGCCCGGAGGTCGTCGTCGTCGGCGTCGAACCGGTGGATGACCGCCGTCCCGAGGCCGAGGGCGGTGCCCAGCAACGAGGTGTCGACCCGCTGGCCCTCGCCCGTCCGGTCCCGGTGCCAGAGGGCAGCCACCACTGCCAGTGCCGACGCCATGCCGGTACCGAAGTCGTTGACGGCCGGTCGGGTCGGAAGGGGGACCCCGTCCTGCGACCGGTTCATGAGGAACCCGGCGCCACTCAGGGCCTGGACCAGGACGTCGTAGCCGCCCACCTCGGCATCCGGGCCCTCCGGTCCGAACGGGGTGTGGGTGAGGTGCACGACGCTGGGATTCACAGCCCTGACACGGTCCCATCCGATGCCGAACCGGTCCAGGTCGGATCCCTTCACCCCGACCAGCACCACGTCGGCCCACCGGAACAACCCGTCCAGTACCTCGGCTGCGTCATCGGAACCGAGGTCCAGGACGATGCTCCTCTTCCCGGGGTTGATGGCCGCATAGGCCTTAGCCTCGCTGCTGCCGAGGTCGCCGAGGTGGCGCATGGCATCGCCACCGGGTGGCTCGACCTTGACCACGTCGGCGCCCATGCCGGCCAGCAGGCGGCCGCAGTACGGCACCGCGGCATTCTGGGCCAGCTCGACAACCCGGATCCCGTCCAGCACCCCCGCCCCGACCACCGGGGTGGAGGCCTCCGAACCCTTGGAGGTCACCGGCCTCCATCCACGTCGAGCCTGCTGAGCGGAGCGCCGGCCAGTTCCGGACCGCTCCTTCGAAACATGGAATTCCCCTCACCATGTCGACTGATTCAGCCAACTGGCCCGCAATTATTAGCCACTTGGCCTAATCTGTCAAGCCCCGACCCCAGCAGTCGGCGAAATCGCTCGACTTGCGGTTCTTAGCCATATGGCTAATACTCTCCCCGTGTCAGACGAACCCAGCAGTCATCCAGTCCACGACCGTGAACTCGAGGCGTTCCGGACCGAGGTCCGGGACTTCCTGGACCGGGTCCGGGAGCTCACCTCCCACGCCTCCGGCCGGTCGACCCTGGAGCGCGGGCGTGCCTACCTGGCTGCACGCTTCGACGCCGGGCTGGGAGCCATCGACTACCCGGTCGAGAACGGAGGTCGCGGCCTGGACAGGCGGTACACGGAGGCGTTCCGGGCCGAGGTTTCCAGTCGAGGCTTCGACCTTCACGCCTCGGGCTTCGGGATCGGCCTCGACATGTGCCTTCCCACCATCCGCGACCAGGGCAGCGAGGACCTCCGGGCCCGGTTCCTGCGGCCCGGCCTCCGCGGCGACGACGTCTGGTGCCAGCTCTACTCGGAACCTGGTGCCGGATCTGACCTCGCCGGCCTCACCACACGTGCCGTCCGGGATGGCGACGAGTGGGTGGTCACCGGCCAGAAGGTCTGGACGACCGGGGCGAACTATGCCGACTTCGGCATCCTGCTGGCGCGCACCGACTGGGACGTCCCGAAGCACGCCGGCATCTCAATGCTGGTCCTCCCCATGCGCCAACCCGGTGTGGAGGTACGCCCCCTGAACCAGATGACCGGTGTCGCGCACTTCAACGAGGTCTTCATGGACGGCGCCAGGATCCCCGCCGACTGGGTGGTCGGCGGGGAGGGCGACGGCTGGCGCATGGCGGTTGCCCTACTGGCACACGAACGCTCCTCCATCGGTAGCGGAGGAGGGCGGCAGCCCATTCCAACCGATCGAATCATCGACCTCGCCCGATCCGCTGGTCGAACCGCCGGCCCCCTGGTACGCCAGGACCTCGCCCGCCTTGTCACGGGCACCCGGATCATCCAGTGGCTGAACCTCCGGCAGGGCATCCACCCGTCCATACCGAAACTCTGGCGAAGCGCACAAGGGCGCCTGGCCTCCCAGGTCACGTCGGGCCTGGCCTTCCCGGGTGGCGCTGCCTGGCTGGGGGACCCCATGGGCACCACCGAACCCGGCGACTTCACAAGCGCCGACGGCTCACACTGGTCCTACGGCATCTGCGACTCCAGGGCCCACTCGCTCGGGGGTGGGACCGACGAGGTGCAGAAGAACACCCTCGGCGAGCGTGTGCTCGGGCTTCCCCGGGAACCGGCACCGGACCGGGGCCTCCCGTTCAGCCAGGTACCGAAGAACGCCTGACTCAACCAGGTCCGGAGGGCCCGCCGGATGGGTCGCGTCGACCTCCGGCGGCGGCCCCCGGGTCCAATCCGAGCGTCAAGGACCGCAGGATCAGGATGAAACGATCCTCCACCGCCTCCGACATCGCCGGGTCGCCGTGCCCGATCCAGGGTTCTATGACCTGCTCGAAGAGGCACCGGCTGAGGTGGAAGACCGTGGCGATGCCCACGTCGATGCGGATCGTGGTCTCGTCGTCAGAGTCCCGAGTTCGTCGGGCCCGCTCCAGGACCACATCGCTCGCCGGGTGGGTGAGGTGCACGTTGTCGATCTCACCGGAGAGGGAGGCGAAGGCCAGCGCCCGGAGGAAGTCGGGTCGATGCCGCATCGAGAACGGATCGGTCGCCACCCAGGATCCATCATCCGGTCCAGCCACATACACCTCGGAGAGCCGCGTGAACCCGTCGCGCAGGACCGCTTCCTTGCCACCGAAGTAGTGGTGGATCAGCCCGTAGTTGACGCCGGCCTCGTCGGCCAGCCTGCGCCCGGAGATCCGCTCCGGTGGAGCATCACCCAACAGGCGGGCCGCGGCGGCGACCAGCGCCTCCCTCACCTCGTCGGATCCCCGAGGGGCCCGGACATCCCCGGTCACCCCCCGACCTCCAGCCCGACCGAGGAGTAGAGGCTCCGGAGCACGCCCAGGAACCGGGACCTGATCGCCTCACCATCGACGTCAGGATCCAGCCCGAGGCCACGGGCGTTGTGCTCCACGAAGATCGGCCAGCCCAGGAGCAGCAGGGTGACGGCAGCGACCGTCGCACGGTGGTGGACCGGGTCGCCATCGGGATCGGACTCCCGAACCAGCTCCAGCAGCGCATCGAGAGTCGGACGGGGCTCGTCCGGACCCCAGAACCCGTCCTCCAGGGCGCAGTGGGCCGTGAAGCCGAAGATCCGACGATCCGCCAGCGCCGCCTCCGGGTCCACAGGCCGGGTTCCCCCATCCATCAGGTTCTCCACGACCCATGCCCCGTGCAGCCGTCGGGCCTCGACCATGAGGTCCCGGGCCGACTCGAAGTAGTAGTGGACCAGCCCGTAATTCACCCCGGCCTCGGCCGCCAGGTCCCGCCCGGAGATGGTCGACGGCGGACGCCGGGACATGAGGTTGACGGCAGCCTCGATGAGGGCATCACGCGAGGTCGACGGAGGGTCGGCCATCGAGGCGCTCATTCAGCCCGCCGGGGTCGAAGCGATCCACCTGCCGGTAGCGGGTTTCCCGACTGGGCCAGGTCGAACCAGTCATCATCGCCACCGGGCCCACCGCCTTCGTAGAGAGCCCGGATGGTGGCCTTGATCATTCGGGCACCAGGGCGCGGGTACGAGGCGATCTCCGTGGCAAGCACCCGTGCAGCGTCCAGAACGCCATCGTCTGCAACCACGTCCAGGGCGACGCCGAGACGGTGCAGGTCGGGGCCGGTGAACCTACGACCGGTGAGGGTCAGTTGTTCTGCCACGGACGCCGGACGGCGGGCCAGCAGCCATGCCAGGTTCATGGGGGCGGCCAGTCCCTGTCGGAT
>DUAC01000146.1 GCA_012961035.1 Acidimicrobiia bacterium | reverse complement strand
GAACCCGGCACCTGAGGATTAAAAGTCCCCTGCTCTACCCGATGAGCTAGCGACCCGAGGGCGGTTTGAAACCTGGTGCGAAACCCGGTCGACCACCGACGGTCAGACTACAGGTGGGTGTGCGTTGGGCCGGTTTGGCCGGATCAGGGTCGGATAGATCTATCCAACCCGGTGGGCTGTGTCGGGCTGGCGTGATGCCCGTACCTGTTCCGGGGACATTGAGGTGCAACCAAGCACTCCGAGCCCACCTGCGTTGGATACCGCTGCCACGAGTTCGGGTCCCGCGATCGGCCCCATGCCGGCCGAGAAGATCGGGAAGTCGATCTCCAACCGTTCGCACAGTGGGGTCCTCAATGATCTACTCAACGTCTTTCCCCAATGGTTTCGGTCGGGCCGTCAGACGCCCGCGGATTCCTCCAAGAGGTGCAGTTGCTGCCACTAGTCGACCTCTTCGACGGGCGCGAGGCGTCGCAGTCGGTTCTTCCAGGGCCCGTAGCGCCACACCATTTCGTCCCCATCTCGGTAGCGCGTGACGAGCGCGACTCTGCGGTCTCCGGGGTACAGGTTCAGGCGACCGTTCTCGAATCGAGCCGCAACTGAGATCCGGTCGATCTTGTTCGCGTTCACGTCGTTGACCCCACCCTCGAGCGTGCCGTCCGCGTACATGTCGTGGATGACTCCGCCACTGGTGATGACGACCCGGTTACCGGCCTGTTCGACGCGTTCGATGTGTCCCTTGAGCGGGCCCCTGTAGGCCTGCCAGACACCCCGAAGATCAGGCGCTCCCGGTGTGATCGGCTCGTCGCACCCTGCAAGGACTGGTTGCGGGAAGTCCCTGTACCCACCAGGAGGAGTATGCGCGACAGGGATGTCCACCGCCTTGACGGTCGTCTCGGCCGTCGACGCCGAAAGGGGTGTCGGCTCGAAGTGCTCACGCCCTGCTGGAGGTTCATCTGGACGTCGCCGAATTCGGAGTGGGGCCATGAGGAGTCTCGGGATGGCCGCTATCAGATTCTTCGCCTTCACCGTTCACCGCCCTTCACTGCTACACCATCTCGGTTGCGTCGACCAACCACGACCCTTCGCGGAACCAGGTTGCCGATTCCGGGCCCACGGTGGTGATTGACCCGGTCGTGGGCCTGCTTACGACGTGAAGGCACCGCCGTTCAGGCCGATCGTCTGGCCGGTGATCCAGCCGGCCTCGTCCGATGCCAGCCACAGGCAGGCTGCACCGACATCGTCGGGTGATCCCAGCCTGCCGACGGGGATCCTCTTCGTGAGAGCGGCGGCTGTCTCGGCCCGGACCGAGTCCATGATCCCGAGGGCCACCGAATTCGCGGTGATGCCGTCCCGCCCGTGTTCGAGGGCCAGGCTGCGCATGAGGCTCAGCGAGCCGCCCTTGCCCACCGAGTAGGGGACGAAGCCCATGCCCACCCCGTGGGTGCCTGCGGCCGACGAGATGGTGATGATCCGCCCGTGGCCCCGCTCGACCATTCCGGGCAGCACGGCGTGGCAGCAGTGCAGGACCCCGTGCAGGTTGACCTCCATCGGCCCCAGCCAGTCGTCCGGGCCGGTGTCGGTGAACCGCCTGGGCCGCATCTCCTCGGCGCCACCGTTGCCGGCGTTGTTGACCAGCACGTCGATGGGGCCCGCCCCGGCGACTGCCGAATCGATGGCGGGCCGGTCGGTCACGTCGAACGGCACGGACACGGCGGCCACCCCGTCGGCCAGGAGGGCCTCGACGACCTCGTCGGCCCGCTCGGAGCGGAGGTCGTTGACCAGCACGGTGGCGCCCGCCGCCCCCAGTGCCCTGGCGATGCCCGCGCCGACGTTCTGCCCGGCCCCGGTGACCAGAGCGGTTCGTCCCGTCAGGTTGAACATGCCCGGACAGTAGGGGCTGCCGCCGGGCGTCGGAAAGGCGGAGTCGCCACCTTCCGGAGCATGTCGAAGCGATTCGGGGGCCGTGTCGTCCTGGTGACCGGTGCCAGTCGGGGTATCGGCGCTGCCGCTGCCACCCGTCTGGCCGCCGAGGGGGCGGCGGACATCGCCGGTGCCCGTCTACGGCCCGACCAGGTGGAGTCGATGGAGGCCATGGTCGAGGGCCTGGTTGCCCTCTGCGGCTGCGGCTCGGACCACACAGGTCACCTGGAGGACAGCCGCGGGATGATCGAGCGCCTCGGTCTGGTCGTCCAACACCTCGACGCCTCAGGTCCGTTCCCAGGCGGCAACCGGCCGCTCGCCGACTGACCACAACGCCACGTCGCCCGGCGCCTAGGCGTCTACGTGTCTGTGGACTCGATGATCAGGCGTTCCAGCCAGTCCTGGGAGACCATTCCGACCTTGGTGTCGGTGATCGTTCCGTCAGGGCCGATGAAGAAGGTCGTCGGTGTGCTCGTCACCTCGAAGTCGAGGCTGGCGCTGCCGTCCCGGTCCATCAGGAACGGGTAGGTCAGGTCGTGGCGGGAGATGAAGTCCCTGATCACCTGGTCGCTCTCCCGGATGCTCACCGAGAGGACCGTGAATCCCTCCTCCCGGTGGTTTTCGTAGGCCGCCCGCAACTCGGGGGCACTGGCGGTGCAGACCGGTCAATAGCTGTGCATGAACATGACGGCGACCGGTCGGCCCAGGTAGTCGCCCAGGGCGACCCGCTCACCGTCGATGGTGGTGAGCCGGAGGTCAGGCGCGACATCGCC
>DUAC01000145.1:2085-2718 GCA_012961035.1 Acidimicrobiia bacterium | reverse complement strand
CAAGTCGTTCACCTGGCACGGCTTCGACGACAACCGCTCCATCGACGTGGGCGGCGACCGGGTCCACTTCGGCACCGCCGGCGCCGCGGTCTCCGTCTGGGACCACGAAACCCGCAAGCACCGTCCGTCGGACCTCCGGGACGTCTACGACGTGGCCCGCCTCGTGGACACCCTCGAACACGTCCACTTCCACATCCGGACACTCGTGGCCCGCGACATGGTCGAGGCCCGGGACCTGGACCTGAACACCGCCTACGCCGCTGCCATGGGCACCTCAAAGCCGATGGGAACCTCCTTCTTCCAACCCGAGCACGTCGTCGAGGCCGTCGACATGTTCGACCAGATGCTGGGCGGGAAGCCGGGTTCCTTCGCCGAACGGCCCTTCTGCGTGGCCAACAACACGTTCGTCGTGCCGCCGCTTCGCTACGCCGAGGACGCCGTGCGATCCATGGTCGCCCAGGTGCACACGGGGATGCCCATCAACCTCCTCTCGGCTGGACAGGCCGGTGCCACGTCGCCTGCAGCCCTGGCTGGCTCCCTGGCCCAGGCCCTCGCCGAATGCCTGTCCGCCCTCACCTGCGTCAACCTGCTGAAGCCCGGCCACCCGTGCGTCATGGGACTCTGGCCGTTCGT
>DUAC01000145.1:0-2003 GCA_012961035.1 Acidimicrobiia bacterium | reverse complement strand
GCCCAGGTGGCCAACTGGCTGGGCCTGCCATCCGGCGTCGCCGCCGGGATGGCCGACTCCAAGGTCCCCGACGCCCAGGCCGGGCACGAGAAGGGCCTCACCGTGGCCCTCGCCGGGAACGCCGGAGCCAACCTCGTATACGAGTCCGCCGGGATGCTGGCCAGCCTCCTGGCCTGCTCGTACGAGGCCCTCGTGATCGACAACGACCTGCTGGGAGCCGTAAACCGGACGGTGCGGGGCATCGAGGTCACACCGGACACCCTCTCCATCGAGACGATCAAGTCGGTCATCTTCGGCGCAGGCCACTTCCTCGGCCAGGACCAGACGCTCTCGATGATGCAGAGCGAGTACATCTACCCGGAGGTCGGCGACAGGGTGAGCCCCGCCGACTGGTTCGACGCCGGAGCCACGACGGCCGAGGAGCGGGCCAGGGTCATCGCCTCGGGGATCCTTTCCAGCCACTTCCCGACGCACGTCTCACCCGACATCGACGCCGAGGTGCGCAGGCGCTTCGACATCCGGCTGCCCGTTGAGGAACTCACCAGCTCGTCACGCTGGTCGTAGGACCGGTCCGGCTCACCGGAGCCACCGATCCGTCCCGGCCATTCGGGCTGCGTGCCCGGCTCCTGCCCGGTGCCAGCCCCTGCCCCCGCCCGGGTGACTGTCACACCCTCGTTCATGATTGGTCCATGAACGGAGCCGCCAGACCTACAGTGCCGGAGGACACCGGTTCCGCAGGCCTGGAGTTGGCCGCGTCGGTGGCCTCAGCCGTCGCCGGGCTGCGGTTCGATTCGATGGGCGCCGACGAACGCGAAGGCTGGCTGCGCACCTTCAGCAGCATCGACGAGGCGGTAGCCGCCGGCCGGTCCAGGGCGCTGGGGGCCGCTGCCGGTGATCGTCCACGAGGAGCCGCCGAGCGTTCAGCGGAACTCGTCCGGGCCACCGGCATGTCCGACGGGGACGCCCGACGGGCCGTGCGCCTGGCAGACACGCTCGAGGCGGTCCCCGCTGCAGCCGAGGCCCTCGCCGCCGGTGAGATCACATCCGGCCATGCGAAGGAGCCGGACCGGGGACACGGCTCCGCAGCCCGAACGGCCAGTCCCGTTCCGATCTGACCACGACCAGGTCCCCTGTGGCAGGCTCAATGCCATGGACACCCCGAGTTCACTGGAGCTGATCGGGCGCCTGGCCCTTGCGCTCACCCTAGGAGCGGTGCTCGGCCTCGAGCGCGAGACCCGCCACAAGACGGCCGGACTCCGGACCCACTCGATGGTCGCCCTCGGTGCCGCCCTGTTCACCATCGCCGGCGCCTATGCGGTCGTCGGGCCCCAGAACGACCCATCCAGGGTCGCAGCCCAGGTGGTCACCGGCATCGGCTTCATCGGAGCCGGCGCCATGATCCGCAGCGGCTTCACCGTCACCGGCATCACCACGGCCTCCACCCTCTGGATGGCCGCCGCCTTCGGAATCGCCGCCGCCATGGGCCTCTACGTGGTCTCAATCGTGGCCGGCGCCATGGCCCTCGTGATCGTCGTCACCTTCGGCCCACTCAAGCCGTACGTCCTGTTCCGACGCTCCCGAAAGCGGTTCGAGGTCAGGTACCGACCAGGCCACGGAACGCTCGATGCCCTCTTCATGGGCCTCGAATCCGGAGGCGGGCGCATCATGGGCGTCCTCACCACCGAATCCGACGATCCGTCCACGGATCTCCGCCAGACCACCATCGACGTCCGAGGGATGGCTGACGTCGAGTTGGCGAAGGTCCTGGCCACCATTGCCGACCGCGACGAGGTCATCGATATCGACCACGCCCCCGGGAACAGAAGCTGAACCGGAAGACCCGGCAGGGGGACGCCCCCGACAGGGGACCACCTCACAGCCACGGGCGGACCCCGCCAGCCAGAGGCAACCCGGCTCTACGGCAACAGGTGCCCCACCGGGCCCAGCGAATCCACCAGCCCGACCAGCGATGACCACGGGATCGTCGCCTCAGGCGCACCCAG
>DUAC01000144.1:15924-16314 GCA_012961035.1 Acidimicrobiia bacterium | reverse complement strand
CAACAACCTGACGATGGACGACATCGACGTGGTCGAGATCAACGAGGCCTTCGCCTCGGTGGTGCTGGCGTGGGAGAAGGAACTCTCCCCCGACATGGAGACCGTCAACCCGAACGGTGGCGCCATCGCCCTGGGCCACCCCCTGGGAGGCACGGGGGCCATCCTGACGACCAAGGCCGTGCACGAGCTGCAGCGCACCGGCGGCGAGTACGCCATGGTGACCATGTGCTGCGGCGGCGGTCTGGGAACCGGCACCCTGATCCAGCGCCTGTAGGCGCCGGTCGGGCCTGATCGGACACAGCAGAGGAGAATCATGTCGGACACGTGCAGGGCCGTGGTGTTCCACGGTGACGGCACGTGGGCGTTGCGGGACGACTTCATGGTGCCGAC
>DUAC01000144.1:12302-15877 GCA_012961035.1 Acidimicrobiia bacterium | reverse complement strand
GGACTCTGCCACAGCGACGTGGCGCAACTCGCCGGACACAAGCACGTTCCCGGCGAGGTCTGCCCGGTGGTGCCGGGCCACGAGATCGTGGGACGGGTCCACGCCCTGGCCGACGACGCCGAACTGGGCGTGGCTGTCGGAGACCGGGTGGCCGTCGACATTGTCTGGTACGGGCCGCCGAGCGACGGCAACCCGTTCGGGGTGCGCTGCTACGGCTACTCGTTCGGCCTGGACGAGGGGGCCGGGCTGTGGGGCGGCTACGGCGAGTACATGGCGGTGCTACCCGGCACGCATCTGGCCCGGCTGACCGACGACCTCTCGGCCGCTGAACTGACGCTGTTCGAGCCGCTGTCAAACATGGTGGCGTGGCTGGGTCAGGCGGGGTTCCAGGCGGGACAGACGATCGTGATCCAGGGCCCGGGCCACATGGGCCTGACGTGTGCCGCGTACGCGAAGAGCCTGGGCGCCGCAAAGGTCATCGTGACGGGCACCGGCGAGGACGCCTCACGCCTGGCCGTGGCCCTCGAGGTGGGTGCCGACCACGCAATCGACGTGACGGCCGACGACCCGGTGGAGGCGGTCATGGACCTGACCGGCGGGTTCGGAGCCAGCCTGGCCGTGGACCTGGCCAGCGCCACTATGACGCCCGGACTGTGCTTCGACCTGGTGCACCATCGCGGCACGGTGGTGTGGGCCGGCCTGAAGGACCGCCAGGCCGTATCGGTGGTGTCTGACAAGGTCGTCATGAAGGGCCTGACGGTGCTGGGCGGCGCTGGAGGTGATGCGGCTTCGGTTGACGAGGCGGCCCGGATCCTGAACGAGGGTGGCTTCCCGACCAGTCCCCTACTGGGCACCGTCGTGGGCCTGGACGAGGTGGACAGGGCAATGGCGATCCTGCACCGCGAGGGCGACGAGGACGCCGTCCGGGCGGTACTGCAGCACTCCCACTGACCGGGCCGACAGACCGGCCCGACGGACGCTGCGCTCAGACGCCTTCCGTGGCGTCTACGGCCCGGAACCGGTACTCGCCATCCCAGAAGACCTCTGAGCGGGCACCGTCGCCGGTGGATGCCGGGTCGAAGTCATCGTCGAGGCACTTCATGGGGTGGCGGCCGTCGACGTAGCCCATGAACGGCGGGGTGATGCTGTAGCCGAGCATGGACTTGATCCGGTCGGAGTAGTCCCTGGCCTTCGGGCCGACGGCCAGGATCATGTTCTCGAGCTGGCGGGCCCACGGCTCGCAGTACTGCGGGGTGATGCCGAGGCGGTTGGCGTCGCTGTGGTTGGCACCGCCACGGTGCCAGAGGGTGCCTGCGAACACGACGACCGATCCGGCCGGCATGGTCACCTTGACGAAATCGGCGCTGTCCGGGTCGGGCGTCTCGTTGCCCCAGAGGTGGCTACCGGGGATGACCTCGGTGGCGCCGTTGTCGTCGGTGAAGTCGTCGATCGCCCAGATGGTGGAGATGCCGGCGGGCTTTCGGGGCCTGGGCTGATTGATGCCGCCATCATCGAAGTGGAACGACTGGCGGGTCTCGCCCGGGTGCAGGTCGATGGCCAGGCACGACGTGAGCAGGTAGTTGGGCCTGAGGAACTCGTCGGCTATGGCCAGCACGTCCGGGTGCTCGACCAGGGCGGCCACGGTCGGGGTCTTGGCGAGCATGGCGTAGACCCGCTTGGACCGGTGGCCCTCGAAGTCATTGCGCCCGAAGGGTCCGTCATCCAGGAACGGCTGGAGCTCGGCCCGAAAGCGGGCAAGCGTGTCAGCGTCGAGGGCCCCCTCAAGGACGGTGTAGCCACGCTCCTTGATCTCACCAACGCTCTGGTGGGTAGCCATTGATCTCAAGTCTTTCAGCCCTTGGAGAAGTTCGCTACTCCGCGAAGTAGGCGAGGTGGGTGGCCTGCAGGACCTCGCCGGTCGGGGTTTCCGTCGTGAACGGGCCTCCGGCGACGTCGGACGACACCAGGGCCAGGCAGAGGTTGGAGTCGTGCTTCGGGGACCAGACGGCGACCCGGACCTCACCGCAGGGTGAGCCGCCCGGCGACAGGGCCGGCCACGGGTGTTCGCTGGTCGCCGCCAGGCGCTCACCCGACAGCAGGGCCTTCACCAGACGCCTCGCCGGGCCACGCGACCTCTCTGCCAGCAGCGCCGACTTGCCGATGAAGTCGTCGTCGCGGTCCAGCGACACGTAGCGCTCCAGGCCCACCTCCAGCGGCGTGGCCGCCGCCCCGCAGTCGGCCCGGTAGGAGAACAGGTCCGACTCGATCCGCTCGTTCAACGTCGGACCACCCGGATGGATGCCGTACTCCTCCCCCGCCGCCCACACGGCATCCCAGAGGTCCAGCCCACGGGACCCGTCCTGCAGGAACAGCTCGAAGCCGCCCTGGCCGCTCCATCCTGATCGGCAGAGCACGAACGGAATGCCGTCATGGCTGGTCTCCACGAACCCGAAGAACGGCACGTCGCGCACCCATTCGCCGAGCAGGTCGGCCATGGTGTCGTCGGCCCTCGGCCCCTGCACGGCCAGCGGCGAGACGTCAGGCTCGAACACCCGGCAGTCCAGGCCCCGCTCGGCCCCCACCGCCTGACACCACAGCAACACGTCGCTGTCTGCAATCGAGATCCAGAACCGGTCCTCGGCGAGCCTCAGCACCATCGGGTCGTTGAGAAGAACCCCGTCGTGGTCGCACATCGGCGCATAGCGCACCCGGCCGACGGCCATGCCCCGCAGGTCACGGGCCGACACGTACTGGCACAGGGCGAAGGCATCCGGGCCGACCACCTCGACCTGGCGTTCACAGGCCACGTCCCACAGCGAGACCCGTTCGAGGAGCGCCCGGTACTCCTCATCCGGGTCGCCGAACGACCCCGGCATGTACATGTGGTTGTAGACGGTGACATGGGTCAGACCGTGGCGCACCAGGGCGTCGAAGAACGGCGACTTTCGGATCCTCGACCCGAGCCCGATCTGTAGTCCCACAATCCCCTCCTGTCGCCCGACTGGTCCTACCAGTCGGGTTCGGACACGCCGTGACGGTACTGCGGGGCGTCGCTGGCCGGCAGCGGCGTGTTCCCGAGGACCAGGTCGGCGGCCTTCTCGGCGATCATCATGACGGGTGCGTAGATATTGCCGTTGGTGAGCGTCGGCATGACCGAGGCGTCCACGACCCTCAGGCCCTGCGTGCCATGCACCCGCATCGTGGTCGGGTCGACCACGGCCATCTCGTCGGTACCCATCCGGGCCGTACACGAGGGATGCAGCGCCGTCTCGGCGTCGGCACGCACCCACTCCAGGACCGCCTCGTCGCCGGCCACGTCCGGCCCGGGTGAGATCTCGCCGCCGTTGTAACGCTCGAACGCCGGCTGTCCCATGATGTTGCGGGCCACCTCGATGGCCTCGGCCCACTCCTGTCGGTCCTCCGGCGTGGACAGGTAGTTGAAGAGCATCCTGGGCTTCTGGAACGGGTCGTCGGACTGGATCCGCACCCAGCCCCGGCTGTTGGAGAACATCGGCCCGATGTGGAACTGGTAGCCGTGCCCTTCGGTGGAGACCGACCCGTCGTAGCGGATGGCT
>DUAC01000144.1:5069-12057 GCA_012961035.1 Acidimicrobiia bacterium | reverse complement strand
GGCAGGTCCACGACCGGTGTCACCCCGGCGTCACGCAACACGCCGGCCGGGCCGATCCCGGAGAGCTGCAGCAGTTGCGGCGTGTTGATGGCCCCGCTGCACGAGATGACCTCGGCGGCCTCGACGGTCCGGTTGCGGCCCCGGTGGCTCACCTCCACTCCCGTGACCCGCGTGCCATCCATGACGAGGCGCGTCGCGTGCGCCTTCGTCCAGAGGTCCAGGTTCTTCCGGTGCAGCACCGGATGCAGGTAGGCGCGGGCGGCCGAGAGGCGTCGACCCCGGTAGACGTTGCGGTCGAAGGCGTTGAAGCCCTCCTGCCGGTAACCGTTGACGTCGCTGGTCATCGGATGCCCGGCCTGCTGGACGGCCTCGAAGAAGGCCTGGAACAGCGGGCTGGTGGCCGGACCCCGCTCCAGCTTCAGCGGACCGTCGCCGCCCCGCCAGTCGTCGGCGCCGGCAATGCAGGTCTCCATGCGCTTGAAGTACGGAAGGCAGTGCGACCAGTCCCACGCCTCACAGCCGGGCGTGGCGGCCCAGCGGTCGTAGTCCATCGGGTTGCCCCGCTGGAAGATCATCCCGTTGATGGACGACGATCCGCCCAGCACCTTGCCGCGGGCGTGGTACACCCGGCGACCATCCATCTCCGGTTCCGGCTCCGATTCGTACATCCAGTCGTAGAACCGGTTGCCGATGCCCATCGAGAGGGCGGCCGGCATGTGGATGACCACGTCGACCTTCCAGTCCCGGCGCCCGGCCTCCAACACCAGGACCCGGTTGGAGGGATCCGCGCTGAGGCGGTTGGCCATCGCACAGCCCGCGGAACCGCCACCCACGATCACGAAGTCGTAGCGATCAGACATGTGCCCTCCGGCCGTGCCCACCACGGCGACCCAGATTCTGCCCGATACCAGCCCCCACCGCTCCGTGGCGTACCGGACCGACCCCCGCTGAGGCCGTAGGGTGCCGACGCCATGGACGTGACCGCCGCTTCCCTGAAACCCATGTTCCGCGGGGTGTCGCACCGCATGGCTTTCGTGGCCTCGCTGACGCTGGCGCCGATCATGATCGTGCGGGCACCCGGGGTCGGACCCCGCTTCATCATCGCCCTCTACTCGCTTTCCGTCGTGGCCCTGTTCGGAGTCTCAGCGCTCTTCCACCGTGTCCCGTGGGGCGTGAGGGGCGAGCGGATAATGCAGAGGTTGGACCACGCCACGATCTTCGTAGCCATCGCGGCGAGCTACACGCCGATAGCCGCCTTCGCCCTCTCGCCATGGGCGGCCAAGCTGGTGCTGCCCCTGGTGTGGGGCGGCGCGGCGGTCGGCATCTGGTTCCGGCTGCGGTTCACGAAGGCGCCCAGACAGGTGGTTGCCATCCCGTACCTGGTGGTGGGCTGGTGCCTCCTGCCGGTGGCCGGCGACGCATGGCACCACCTAGGCGTGGCCGGGTTCGTCCTGCTCCTGCTCGGAGGGCTTCTGTACACGGCGGGTGCGGTCATCTACGCATTCAGGACACCCGACCCGTGGCCGGAGACGTTCGGCTTCCACGAGATGTTCCACGCCTGCACGGTGGCCGCAGCGTCCCTGCACTACGTTGCCATCGCCTTCATAGTGCTACCCAAGGCCGGTTGACGATGACCGTGCGCCCGGCCCTGTTCGAACTGCGTTCCGGCGAGGCCTGGCGTGATCCGTTCCCCATGTACCGGGGCCTGCGCGACCACGACCCGGTCCACCACGTCGTCGACGGCGACTTCTGGTTCCTGTCCCGGTTCGCCGACGTGTACGACGCCGTGCGCGACACGGCCACCTTCTCGTCGGCCAGCGGGCTGACCGTCGATGCGGGCACCGGCCTCGACATGGGTGACGCCACCCCGATCGTCTTCCTGGACCCGCCCGAGCACACGGCCTTCCGTCGCCTGGTCGGCAACGGGTTCACTCCCCGGCAGGTGTCCGACATCGAGCCCGACGTCCGCGCATTCGTGGTCGAGCGCCTGGAGCGACTCCGCGCCGATGGTGGCGGCGACATCGTCGCCTCCCTCTTCAAGCCGCTCCCCAGCTTCGTCGTAGCCCACTACCTGGGGGTACCGCCCGAGGACCGCCCGCTGTTCGACGGGTGGACAGAGCAGATCGTGGCAGCCGCCGCCCAGGGCAGCACCGACGGTCCCGAATCGGGAATCGCCGACCTGCTCGGCTACTTCGGCGAGTTGATCGAGCGGCGCCGCACCGACCCGGGCGACGACATGGTCTCCCGTCTGGTCGCCATGGGCGCCGACCAGGTGTCGATCCTGTGGATCCTCGGGTTCGCCTTCACCATGGTCACCGGTGGCAACGACACCACCACGGGCCTGCTGGGCGGCTCGGCCGTGCTCCTCCACGACCACCCCGACCAGCGACGACGCCTGGCCGACGATCCGACGATGGTCCCGGCGGCCGTCGAGGAACTGCTACGCCTCACCAGCCCCGTCCAGAACCTGGCCCGCACCACCACGCGAAACGTCGGCCTACACGACACGACCATCCCCACGGGCGCAAAGGTCCTGCTCGGCTACGCAGCAGCCAACCGCGACCACAGGGAGTTCGGTGACGACGCGGAGGCTCTGGACGTGGAGCGCGGACCGACCAGGATCCTGAGCCTCGGCTACGGCGCCCACCACTGCCTGGGCGCAGCAGCGGCCCGACTACAGGGCCGGGTGGTCCTCGATGAACTGCTGGCCCGTTGCCCCGACTACGTGGTCGATGCCGACGCCATGGAGTACGCCACCGGAAACTACGTGCGCCGGCCCCTGAACCTCGCCTTCAGCCCGAGTTGAGCCGCGGCCCAAAAGCGGTCAGGCCAGCAGAGTGACTCCAAGAGGCTTAGCCAGCCGGCGAAAGCAGGTAGTCGCCCCGTGCGTCATCCCATGCCATGGACACCAGGTCACGGGCGGCGGCGGCCTTGCAGAACTGCAGGAACCCGCCGTAGCCCAGCGCACGCTCGTTGAAGCCGTCGTCCCGGCGGGTGATCTCCGTCTTCAGGCCCGACAGGGCAGCGCCCTTCTTCCCGGCCTTGTCAGCAACCACGGCCACCAGCAGGTCGAACGCAGCCTGGGCGGGACCGTCGCCGGTGACCAGGTCCACCTCCGGGTCCCGCTTCGGGCCCGACAACTCGACCACCTTGCGCTCGGCCAGGTGTCGGAGCAACTCGGTGAAGCCCCGGAAACCGTGGTCGGCCTCGTTGAAGGTGGGATCGATGCGGGTGATGGCCCGCTTCAGGGTGGATGCCCGGACGTCATCGCTGGAGCCCTGCATTCCCGCCAGCGTCGAGATCACAAGCTCCTCCAGCGGTGGAGACTCAGCGGGTGCGTCGTCGTCAGCGTCAACGGCACGGGTGGCCTTCGGCGCCCTGCTTGCGGCGATGCTGGCCTCCACGCCCTCCAGGCTGTCGTAGTAGAGGAACTCGTCGCAGGCCGGCGGGAGGAGCTTCGAGGTGGAGTCCCGCACCCCGATGCCGATCACCCGACGGTTCAGCTCACGGAGCTTCTGGACCAGCGGCGTGAAGTCGCTGTCCCCGGTACAGATCACGATCGTGGTGACGTAGTCACGCTCGAAGGCCAGCTCCAGGGCGTCGACCACCATCTTGATGTCGGCCGAGTTCTTGCGGCTGGTCCCCATGCGCTGCGGGATCTCTATCAACTCCACCTGGTGGCGGGTGAGGTGCCGGCGGTCCTCGTCGAAGCCGGACCAGTCGGCATAGGCACGCCGGTAGACGACCCGCCCCCGCTCGGCCATGGCACGCGCTATCGGCCCGAAGTCGAAGCGGGTCATGCCGAGGTCCTGACGGGCACCGATGGCAAGGTTCTCGTAGTCGAGGAAGAGGGCGATGCGTTCCTCGTTGTCGTCTGTTCGCATCCCGACAGCATCACACGCCCATGCCGAAGTTCCTCCGATGCCGGTCAGAGAGCGGCTAGCCGCTCCTCCAGCCGGATCCCGGCGGCCTCGTCGGCGGGCAGGAAGGGCGGGCGGACGGTGGCCCACGTGGGATCGTCCAGCCGGAGGGCCAGGAGCCGCTTCATGGTCGGGATGAACGGGTACTCCTGCATGACCATGCGGTAGGCCCGAACGTCGACCATGGCCGCCTCGGCCGCCTGACGGTCGCCGGAACCGTACAGGCGGGCCACCTCGGCCACCGGGCCGGCGTTCACGTTGGCGGTAGCGGTGATGCAGCCCGGCCCGCCCAGGTCCAGGGCCTCGAGCAGGGGTAGCTCGGCGCCCGGGTAGACGGTCAGGCCTTCGATGCAGAAGAGCGCCCCGGTGTTGGCCCAGTCCCCGGACGAGTCCTTGATGGCCACGACCACCTCGGGAAACTCAGTATGCAGCCGGGCCGCGAGGTCGACCGGGAAGCCCACGCCCGCCACCTGGGGGATGTGGTACAGCATGATCCGCAGCCGGTCATCGCCGATGCGCTCCACCAGGCCGGCGAAGTAGCGGAAGAGGCCCTCGGGATCCGGATCCTTGAAGTAGAAGGGCGGCAGCACCATGCAGGCCCGGCAACCCAGCTCCATGGCATGGCGCGTCAGGTGCACCGTGCCCGGCAGGTTCGTCACGCCGGTACCCACCACCATCACACCGGGGTCGATACCCCCGTCCACGAGGGCCTCGAGTGCCGCCTCACGCTCCCGGGTGGCGACCGACAGGGCCTCCCCCGTCGTGCCGAACACGGCCAGGCCCACGCATCCCTCGTCCAGCATGCGCTGGGCATGGGCCACGAACCGGTCGTGGGACACCGACAGGTCGTCCTCGAACGGCGTCAGGAGCGGCGCAACCACCCCGTTCGGCAGCAGCGGTTCCGGCTGGTCTCCCATGCTCCACACTCCTCGCTCATCGCTGGACGGGGATCGTGACACATCGGACACGTATCCTGCACCGATGCCCTCCTCGTCGACCGCCCCCGACATCCGTGCCGATTTCCGCAGCGACACGCTCACCCGGGCCACGCCCGCCATGCGAGAGGCCATGGCGAGCGCCGAGGTGGGCGACGACGTCTACGACGAGGACCCCACGGTCAACGCCCTCCAGGAGCGCCTGGCAGCCATGGCCGGCAAGGAAGCGGGGCTCTTCTTCTCCTCGGGCACCCAGTCCAACCTTGCGGGCGTGCTCAGCCACTGCGGGCGGGGCGACGAGTTCCTGATCGGCCGAACCTCCCATGTGCTGCTCAACGAGGCGGGGGGCGCCGCCGCACTGGGCAGCGCCATCCCATGGCCGATAGAGGTCGACGAGACCAACCACTTCTCAGCCGATGACGTCCGGGCCGCCGTGAAGGAACCCGACCAGCACCATCCGGTCACCACGCTGCTGAGTCTCGAGAACACCGTCAACGGCCACGTCCAGTCTGTCGACCACGTGGGTTCGCTGGCCGGAGCCGCCCGTGAGCACGGCCTGGCCGTGCACCTTGACGGGGCCCGCCTGTTCAATGCCGCCGTGGCCCTCGGCGTGGGTATCGAGGCCTGGACCGCCCACACCGACACCGTGTCGCTCTGCCTGTCCAAGGGCCTCGGTGCCCCGATCGGCAGCGTGCTGGTCGGCGACCGGGCGTCGATCGGACGGGCGCATCGGCTCCGCAAGATGCTGGGCGGTGGGATGCGCCAGGTCGGGCACCTGGCGGCTGCCGGCCTTCACGCCCTCGACCACCACGTGGTCCGGCTGGCCGAGGACCACGCCCGGGCCGGACGCATCGCTGCCGGCCTTTCCGGCATCGACGGGCTGGACGTCGTGCACGCCACCAACATGCTCTGGATCACGCCACAGACCGAGGCCCACGGTGCCCTGGTCGAGCATCTCGAGGCGGACGGGATCCTCGCCACCTTCTGGGCGCCGACCATGCGCTTCGTCACGCACCTGGACATCGACGACACCCAGGCCGACCTGCTCGTGGACTCCTTCACCCGCTTCTTCAGCGGCGACTGAACCGCTCCAGGCTGGGGTCTCAGACCGGTCGGCAGTAGCCTCGCGGACACGGGCGGGCCTCCCCGATCGGCCGCCGGAGGGTGCAGGACATGTCAGGAAGCCACGAGGGTCAGGTCGTCGTCGTTACCGGCGCCGGCAAGGGCATAGGGCAGGCCATCGCCGAACGCTTCGCAGGTGCAGGCGCCCGCGTGACGGTCAACGACATCGATCCCGAGCGGGTCGACGCCGTCGTGGCGGCCATCACCGATTCCGGAGGCACGGCCATCGGCGCCGTGGCCGACGTGTCCGACAGCGGCCAGGTCGCCGCCATGTTCGACGCCACCCTGGAGGCCTTCGGCACCGTGGACGTGCTGGTCAACAACGCCGGCATCGTCAGCCCCATGCTCCACTTCTTCGAGGCCGACGAAGCCTGGTGGCGTCGCATCATCGACGTGAACCTGACCGGCCACTTCCTCTGCTCACACCGGGCCGCACGGATCATGGCGGCCGCCGGCTCCGGAGTGATCATCAACATGTCGTCCGGCGGAGCCACCCGGGCACACCGGGCCTTCACCGCCTACGACGCCTCAAAGGGCGGCATCGAGGCCCTCACACGGGCCATGGCCCTGGACCTCGGCCCCTACGGCATCCGGGTGTGTGCGCTCATGCCGGGCTCCATCGACACCGAGGGCATGGACCAGGCGGCCCGCAACCTGCGTGGCGAGAACATCCCCCTGGGCCGACCCGGCGACCCGGACGACATGGCCGGCCCCGCGCTGTTCCTGGCCTCGGCCGACGCCGCCTACATCACCGGAGACGTCATCAAGGTGGACGGCGGGATGCTCTCCCAGCAGCGTTCGGCCACCGTGGACATCATGCCTCCCAGCGACTTCCCGTCACTCGCCGACGTCCTGGCCAACGGGGACTGAGGACCGACGAGATGGCCGGCGGAACCATGCGCATCGGAGCCGATGTCGGCGGCACCTTCACCGACGTGGTGCTCGAGACCGACGCCGGGATGTTCTCCACGAAGGTCCTGACCACGTACGACGCCCCCGAACGGGGGATTC
>DUAC01000144.1:0-5044 GCA_012961035.1 Acidimicrobiia bacterium | reverse complement strand
GCGGCCGAGGCTGGAGCCGACCTCGCCGACCTGGACACCTTCATCCACGGCACGACCCTGGCAACCAACGCCCTGATATCGCGCACCGGGGCCCGCACCGCCCTGGTCACCACATCGGGCTTCCGGGACACCATCGAGATGCGGACCGAGAGTCGCTTCGAGCAGTACGACCTGAACCTCGTGCTCCCCGCCCCCCTCATAGAGCGGAGGGACCGCCACGTCCTGGCCGAACGCATCAGCGTCGACGGACGGGTCCTGCGACCGTTCGACGAGGCCGAGGCCCGCGCCCTCGTCGCCCACCTGGCTGACCGCCCCGACGACGAGGCCTACGAGGCCGTCGCCATCGGGTTCATCCACGCCTACGTGGACGGCACACACGAACGGCGGTTCCGCGACCTCCTGTTGGAGCGCCTACCCGATGTGGCGGTGTCCATCAGCTCGGAGGTCTCGCCCCAGATGCGGGAATTCGAACGCTTCAACACGGTGTGTGCCAACGCCTATGTGCAGCCGCTCATGGCCTCCTACCTCCGTGAGATGGACGAGCAGCTGCAGGCCAGGGGTGCCCGCTGCCCCGTCTACCTGATCCACTCCGGTGGCGGCCTGATGAGCGTCGACAGCGCCGTGCGGTTCCCGGTGCGCCTCGTGGAGTCAGGCCCGGCGGGTGGAGCCATCTTCGCCGCCGACATCGCAGCCCGACACGGCCTCGACGCCGTGCTGAGCTACGACATGGGTGGCACCACCGCCAAGATCTGCCTCATCGAGGACCACACCCCCAGCACGGCCAAGACCTTCGAGGTGGCCCGCACGCACCGCTTCACAAAGGGCAGCGGCATGCCCATCTCGATCCCTGTCATCGAGATGATCGAGATCGGGGCCGGTGGCGGTTCCATCGCCGGGGTCGACGTGCTCGGCCAGATCCGGGTAGGCCCACTCAGCGCCGGATCCGAGCCCGGGCCCGCCTCCTACGGGCTGGGCGGCATCCGACCCACCGTGACCGACGCCGACCTGGTCCTGGGCCGCCTCTCGGCCGACACCTTCGGCGCTCCCGGAATCGACCTGTCGGACGAGGCGGCCCGCTCCGCCCTGACGACCGACGTAGCCGACGTCCTGGACCTGGACGCCGACGAGGCTGCGGCCGGCGTGGCCGAGGTGGTGGACGAGAACATGGCCAACGCTGCCAGGGTCCACGCCGTCGAGAACGGCAAGGACGTGGCGAGGTACACGATGATCGCCTTCGGTGGCGGCGCCCCGCTCCACGCCGGGCGGCTCTGCGACGTGGACGAGCTGCTGGTGCCGCCGGGTGCCAGCGTGGGCTCGGCCATCGGCTTCCTACGGGCCCCGTTCGCCTACGAGGCACTACGCAGCCACCACGTGTCGACCGAGGAGTTCGACGCCGAGACGGTCAACCGGCTGCTGTCGGACATGACCGCCGAGGCCACGAGCTTCGTCACAGCGGCACTGGCCGCCGGCGATGATGCTGGAGAACCGTCGGTACTGGAGACCGAGCGGTGTGCCTTCATGCGCTACGCCGGTCAGGGCTGGGAGATCCCGGTCCGCCTCGAGGGCGGACCCTTCGACCACCTGGGCGGCGAGCTGCTGGCCAACAGGTTCGAGAAGGCCTACGAGGAGTTCTTCGGGCGGGCCATTGCAGGGCTGGCCGTCGAAGCCATCGGCTGGTCGGTGCGGGTCTCCACACGGCGGCCGGAGGTCGAACGGGTGGCACGCCTCGAGGCGGCCCGAGAGGTGGCGATCCAGCGCACCCGGCCCATCCACGACGCCGGAACCAACTCCGTCGTGGAGGCGGCTGTCGTGGAACGCGAAGCCCTTTCGCCCGGCGACCGGGTGGGTGGGCCGGCGGTCATCGTCGAACCCCAGACCACCACCTGGGTGTCATCCAACCGCCAGGCGGTCGTCCAGGCCGACGGTTGCCTCCTCATCACCCGCAGCGACGCCGAGGCATCCAGCCGATGAGCGAGCTTCGCAACCAGGTCATGTGGAACCGCCTCATCTCCATCGTGGAGGAACAGGCCCTGGCCCTCGTGCGCACGGCGTTCTCCACCAGCGTGCGGGAAGCGGGCGACCTCTCGGCAGGGGTCTACGACGCCGAGGGTCGGATGATCGCCCAGGCGGTGACCGGCACGCCGGGACACGTCAACACCATGGCGGCGGCCGTGGCCAACTTCATCGAGGACATTGGACCGCATCGCATCTACGAGGGCGACTCGTACATAACGAACGACCCGTGGAAGGGCACCGGACACCTGCATGATTTCACGGTGGTCAACCCGGTGTTCCGCAACGGCACCCTGGTCGCCTTCTTCGCATGCACCGCCCACGTGGTCGACGTGGGTGGCCGCGGCTACGGGCCTGACGCCACCGAGGTGTACGAGGAGGGACTGTTCGTCCCGATCATGAAGTTCGCCGAGCGGGGCGTGGTCAACGAGGACCTCCTCAACATCGTGCGCCACAACGTGCGGGAGGCCGGCCAGGTGGTCGGCGACCTCTACTCCCTGTCGGGCTGCAACGACACCGGCATCCGACGCCTGCACGCCATGCTGGACGAGTTCGAGCTGGACGACCTGGCCGACCTGGCCGCCTTCGTCTTCGACCGGACCGACACCGCCACCCGGGAGCGCATCCGGGCCCTACCGGTTGGCACCTACACCAACGAGATGCGGGTCGACGGGTACAACGACTCCGTGGACCTGGTGGTGACGCTCACCGTCACAGACGACGGCGCCCACGCCGACTTCGCCGGCACGTCAGCCACGTGTGCCCACGGCGTGAACGTGCCGCTCACCTACGCCCACGCCTACTTCTCCTACGCCATGCTGGTGGCCCTGGCACCAGAGATGCCGTCGAACCACGCATCGCTGGCCGTATTCACCGTCAGCGCACCAGAAGGCTGCATCCTCAACGCCAAGCACCCCGAACCGGTGGCGGTACGCCACGTCATCGGCCACTTCGTGACCGACCTGTGCCTCGGAGCGATCGCCGATGCCCTTCCCGACATCGTGCCGGCCGAGGGGGCCGGCGCACTCTGGAACTTCCAGGTCAGCGCCAGGGCGACCGACCCCACCTCGGGACTGCCGCCCCGGGAGATCCTCATGTTCAACAGCGGCGGCACCGGGGCACGACCCACGCTGGACGGCCTCAGCGCCACGGCGTTTCCGAGCGGCGTGCGAACCATGCCCGCCGAGGCCACCGAACAGGCCGGTCCCATCGTCGTGTGGCGCAAGGAGCTGCGTCCCGACTCCGGCGGGCCGGGTCGAAGGCGGGGTGGGCTGGGCCAGGTGATCGAACTGGGTCCGACCGAGGGGTACGAGTTCGCCTTCTCGTGCATGTTCGACCGTGTCCAGAACCCAGCGCGGGGCCGCCACGGTGGCGGTGACGGCGCGACGGGACGCGTGTACCTGGACGACGGCACCCCGTTCGACGCCAAGGGGAAGCAGATGGTCCCCGAGGGCCGGACCCTCATCCTGGAACTCCCGGGTGGCGGCGGCTTCGGCGACCCGGACGAACGGGACCCCGAGGACGTGATCCGCGACCACAAGCAGGGCTACGTCAGTTGAGCGGCCCCGACCGCGCCTCCTACGACACGGTCATCATCGGTGGGGCCGTCATGGGCAGCTCGCTGGCCTACTGGTTGTCGGAGAACCCCGACCACGACGGCACGGTGCTGGTAGTCGAGCCGGACCCCACCTACGAGAAGTCCTCCACGACGCTGTCCGAGGCCAGCATCCGCCACCAGTTCTCCGAACCGGTGAACATCCGGCTGTCCATGTTCGCCACCGAGTTCTTCGCCGACTTCCACCAGAACGTCCAGGTGGACGACGAGGCACCGGGTCTCTGCTTCCGGGAGACCGGCTACCTGTTCCTGGCCACCGACGACGGCATGGACGTCCTGCGGGAGAACCACGAGGTGCAACGCTCCTGCGGTGCCGAGGTCGCCCTGCTGACCCCCGGCGAGCTGGCAGACCGGTTCCCGTACCTGTTCGTGGAGGACCTGGCCGGTGCCAGCCTGGGCCTGCGGCACGAGGGCACGCTTGACGCCTACTGCCTGATGCGGGGCTTCCAGCAGCGGGCACGCCACAACGGCGTGGAGTACCTCACCGACCGGGTGGTCGACCTGAGGCTCGCCGGAGCCGACGATGGTGGGCGGCGGGTCACCCACGTGGAGCTGGCGTCGGGCGACGTGGTGTCCTGTGGTCGGGTGGTGAACTGTGCCGGGCCGAGGGGCCGGTGGATCGCCGAAATGGCCGGCCTGGAACTTCCCGTCGAACCCCGGATCCGCGCCGCCTTCGTGTTCGCCTGCCGCGAGGCCCTCGACGGGCCGACCCTGCCGCTGACCATCGACACCACCGGAGTCCACGTCCGGACCGAACCACCCCACTACCTGGCCGGTGCCCCGCCGTTGGACGACGTGGAGGTGGACCCCGACGACTTCGCGGTCCGCCACGACCAGTGGGAGGAGGTCATCTGGCCTGCGCTGGCCCACCGGATCCCCGCCTTTGAGCGGATCGGTGTGACCCACTCATGGGCCGGCCACTACGCCTACAACACGCTGGACCACAACGCCGTGGTCGGACCGGCCGATGCCGTGCCCAACTTCTACTTCTGCAACGGCTTCAGCGGCCACGGGTTCCAGCAGAGCGCAGGCGTGGGTCGGGGCCTCAGCGAGCTCATCACCTACGGCGAATACCGCACCCTGGACCTGGCCGAGTTGGGCCACGACCGCATAGTGCGAGGCGAACCCTTCCTGGAGAAGGCCATCATCTGAGCCGGCCCGGCATCAGGCGCTACGCCCGCATCATCGCCGGAACGCCTGGCCGGGTGCCCTACGCCCTGGCCGTCCACCGTGGCACCTACCGCAAGGGCTCCAAGGTCAGGACCAGGGCGACCAAGTACCTGTCGTCGGTCATCCCCAAGGTCTTCCCGGAGATCATCGACGAGTACGTCAAGGCCATGAACTCCATCGCCAAGGAGTTCCAGAAGAAGCACGGGGTGGACCGCATCCTGAGAGCACGGAGGTAACAGACAATGG
>DUAC01000143.1 GCA_012961035.1 Acidimicrobiia bacterium | reverse complement strand
CGTGTCGGAGGGGGGACTTGAACCCCCACGCCCTTTCGGGCACCAGCTCCTTAAGCTGGCGCGTCTGCCAATTCCGCCACTCCGACGTGGCTCCGGATCATCCGGATCGGCGGTCAATCTAGCGGCCATACCGCTGCTCCCCGCCAGACACCGACGACCCGCTGGCCACCGGTCGTCTGGTAGGTCGCCCCGTCAGTCGATGGTCCATGATCACCACATGTCCGACATCCAGTCCGAACGCCGCGACTCCACCACGCTGATCACCCTCGACAACCCTGAGGCCTTCAACGCGCTCACACCGACGATGACCAGCGGCCTGGTCGCAGCCCTGCGCGAGGCCGCCGCCGACCGTACGTGTCGGGCCGTCGTCCTCACCGGGCGGGGCGAGCGGGCCTTCTGCGCCGGGGTGGACGTGAAGTCAGTGGCCCGGCGGGATGCCGACGTCAAAGCCGGCACGGGATCCTCAGCCGATCCCATCGAAGCCCAGTTCCAGAACCTGCACCACGAGCTGGCCGCCATCATCCGGACCATCCACACGCTGCCCGTCCCGGTCATCGCAGCGGTCAACGGCCACGCCATCGGCGGTGGCTTCGCCATTGCGGCAGCCAGCGACCTGCGTGTGGCTTCGGACAACGCCGCCTTCACCGACGGCTTCGTGAGCCGCGGGATCTCGGGCTGCGAGCTGGGCCTCTCCTACTTCCTCCCCCATCTGGTCGGAGCATCCACGGCCTTCGACTGGATGCTCACCGGGCGGCGGGTGTACGCCGACGAGGCGCTCTCGACCGGCCTGGTGCGCCGGGTCGTACCGGTCAGCGAGGTGGTCGACGCCGCCCTGGAGATCGGTGAGCAGATCGCGAAGCTGGCGCCGATGGCGGTCACCATGACCAAGGAGACCATGTGGGCGAACCTGCAGGCCCCCAGCCTCGACCACGCCCTGGCCTTCGAGTCCCGGACCCAGGTGATGACCCGCAACACCGGCGATGCCGCCGAGGCGCGCCTGGCCTTCCTCGAGAAGCGGGACCCGGTATTCGACACCCCGGACAACCCGCGGCCGGTGCGCTGAACAGGAACGCTCTCTGAACCGAGTACCTGACCGTCGGTCACCGACCGCCAGAGGGCGGGCCGAGGCCCTGGCTAGAAGAGCAGGCCGAGGGTGATCGTGGTGAAGGCGAAGACCAGGGCCGTGAGGACGGTGATCCGGTCCAGGTTCTGCTCCACCACGGTGGAACCGGCGGTCTGGGCACCGATGCCCCCGCCGAACATGTCGGAGAGGCCACCGCCCTTGCCACTGTGCAGCAGGACCAGGAAGATGAGGCCGAGCCCTGAGCTGGCCTGGATGATGGCGACGATCACGAACATGATGGCCTGAGGCTATCGGTGACCGGACGGTCAGCCGACCAGTCGATAGGCGATGATCCGTGCGAATTCGTCAGCGTCCAGGGAGGCCCCACCGACGAGCGCCCCGTCGATGTCCGGCTGGCCCATGAGATCCGGGGCGTTGACCCCCTTCACCGATCCTCCGTACTGGATACGCGCTCCGTCGGCCGCCTCGGCACCCCACTTGGAGCGCACCACTCCACGAATGCCGCTGCACATCTCCTGTGCGTCCTCCGGCGTGGCCGTCCTGCCGGTACCGATCGCCCAGATGGGCTCGTAGGCGATGACCAGGCCGGCCACCTGTTCGGCCTTCAGGCCGGCGAGGCCTGCGAGCACCTGGCGTTCCACCTTCGCAGCGGCCCCGTCAGCCTCACGTTCCACGAGGGTCTCCCCGCAGCACATGATCGGGGTCATGCCGTTGGCCAGGACGGCCTTCACCTTGCGGTTCACCTCGTCGTCCGTCTCGCCGAACAGCTCCCGACGCTCCGAGTGGCCGACGATCACCACCGACACGTTCATCTTGGCAAGCATCGCCGGGGAGACCTCCCCGGTGAACGCACCCTTCGCCTCCCAGTGGCAGTTCTGTGCCCCGAGCGCGATCGGGATGTCGTCCGACTCCAGGACGGTCTGGATGGACCTGAGGTCCGTGAACGGCGGATGGACGGACACGTCGACCACGTCGTAGTCGTTCCGCGACAACGCGTAGCTGAGCTTCTGGACCATCTGGATGGCCTCGAAGTGATTGTGGTTCATCTTCCAATTTCCGCTGATGAGCGGCTTGCGATCGGCCATCTTCGGCTCCCTCTCCAGATCCCTGTCTAGTTCTCCGCCAACCCGTGCTCGCCGCGCAGCGCCGCCAGGCCCGGCAGGTCGCCCTTCTCGATCAACTCCAGCGCAGCACCGCCGCCGGTCGACACGTGGTCCATCCTGTCGTCCAGGCCGAACTGGCGGGCGGCCGCCGCACTGTCACCGCCACCCACCACCGTGAAACCGCGGCAGTCGGCGACGGCCTCGGCGACCGTACGGGTTCCGGCGGCGAACCGGGGATCCTCGAACACGCCCATGGGCCCGTTCCACAACACGGTTCGGGCTTCGGCGATCACGTCGCAGAACTCCACGGCCGAGCCGGGGCCGATGTCGAGGCCCATCCAACCGTCGGGCATCGACGTGCCGACCTGGCGCACCTCTCCCCCGGCCGACGGGTCACCGATCCTCCCGCCGGGGCCCAGGGCCGTGATGTCCAGCGGCAACCGGATCGGGGCACCGGAATCCAGCAGCCGGGCGCAGTCCTCGATGAGGTCCTCCTCCAGGAGTGACGAGCCGACGTTGGCTCCCTTCGCCGCGAGGAAGGTGAAGCACAT
>DUAC01000142.1:1084-2748 GCA_012961035.1 Acidimicrobiia bacterium | reverse complement strand
AACGATGACACGAGGTTGGGTACGCCGGAGTAGGCGAGACCCCTGTAGGTCCAGGTCCGGGCGAAGTCGACCGGCTCGCCGTCCACCACGAAGTCCATTTCCCCGAGGGTGACCAGGTTCAGGCCGGTCGCCGTCACGATGATGTCGGCCTGCAACTCCTCTCCGGACTGGAGGAGGATCCCGTTCTCCGTGAAGGTGTCGACGTGGTCGGTCACCACCGACGCCTGACCGGAGCGGATCGACTTGAACAGGTCACCGTCCGGTATGAGGCACAACCGCTGGTCCCACGGGTTGTAGGTCGGGGTGAAGTGTGTGTCCACGTCGTAGTCGGGTCCCAGACCTGCCCGTACGCCGCCGATGAGCAGGTTCTTGATCTTCTCGGGGTCGGTTCGGGTCTTGCGGTAGACGAGACCCTGTCGGACGACGTTCTTCTTCCGGGTGATGGCATAGGCGAGCCGTTCGGGCAGGAACCGTCGGAGGCGGTTGGCGAAGACATCCCGGGAGGGTCGTGAGACCACGTAGGTGGGTGAGCGTTGCAGCATCGTGATGTGGGCAACATCCTCGGCCATGGCCGGAACGAGGGTCATGGCGGTCGCCCCCGACCCGATCACCACGACCCTCTTGCCGACGTAGTCGAGGTCCTCGGGCCATTCCTGGGGATGGATGATCGTCCCGGCGAAGCGTTCCCGGCCAGCGAACTCCGGCGTGTAGCCCTCCCGGTAGCTGTAGTACCCGGAACACATGTAGAGGAACCCGCAGGTCACGGAGACGAGGCCCTCGGCTCCGGTCACGGGGTCGGTGTGTGTGGCCGTCACCGTCCATCGGGCGTCGGCGCTGGACCATTCGGCGGTCGAGACCCGGTGTCCGAAGCGGATGTGGCGGGCCAGGTCGTTCTCGGCGACCGTCTCCCTCAGGTAGTCCAGGATGACCGGTCCGTCGGCGATCGACTTCTCCTGCTTCCACGGCTTGAAGCGGAAGCCCAGGGTGTGCATGTCGCTGTCGGACCGTACGCCCGGATACCGGAACAGGTCCCACGTGCCGCCGATGTCCGGCCGGCCCTCCAGGATGGCGAAGGTCGTGCCCGGGCACCGGTCCTGGAGGTGGACGGCGCCGCCGATGCCGGAGATCCCGGCGCCGACGATCAGGACGTCGACGTGTTCCCGAGATGTCCCTGCCATGGCCCGGACCCTAGGAAGGGCCTGAAGCCGAGGCCAATCCCGCCATGAACCCCTCGCTGGCGACTACTGACGGTGCACGGGACGCTCCGCCGTAGCCTTCACCCCGTGAGCGTCCCGACTGCCACCCGTCCTCCGGAGCTGCGCCTCACCCACCTCCACCAACTGGAGGCCGAGGCCATCCACATCATGCGCGAGGTGGTCTCCCAGTTCGAGCGCCCGGTGATGATGTACTCGATCGGCAAGGACTCGTCGGTACTCCTGCACGTCGCCCGCAAGGCGTTCTTCCCGGGGAGGATCCCGTTCCCGCTACTGCACGTGGACACCACCTGGAAGTTCCGGGAGATGATCGAGTTCCGGGACCGAACCGCCGCCGATCTGGACATAGACCTGATCGTCCACACCAATCCCGATGGTGTCGCTGACGGGATCAACCCCTTCGACCACGGGTCCAGGAACTACACCGACATCATGAAGACCCAGGCCCTC
>DUAC01000142.1:0-971 GCA_012961035.1 Acidimicrobiia bacterium | reverse complement strand
ACCGGTGGGATCCCAAGAACCAGCGACCGGAGCTCTGGGACATCTACAACGGACGGGTCGACCGTGGAGAGAGCATCCGGGTCTTCCCGATCAGCAACTGGACCGAGCTGGACGTCTGGCAGTACATCCACCTCGAGGGCATCCCGATCGTGCCGCTCTACCGCTCGGCGCCCAGGCCGGTCGTGGAACGCGACGGAACACTCATCATGGTGGACGACGACCGGTTCAGATTCGCCGACGGCGAAGAACCCGAGGTTCGCTCGGTGCGTTTCCGGACCCTGGGCTGCTACCCGCTCTCCGGCGCCGTGGAGTCAACGGCTACGACTCTGCCGGAGATCATCCAGGAGATGCTCCTGGCCACCCGGTCGGAGCGTGAGGGCCGGATCATCGACCACGACCAGTCCGGCTCCATGGAGGAGAAGAAGCGGGAGGGGTACTTCTAGATGTCCCATGCCTCCGACCTCATCGCCGTCGACATCGAGGCCTACCTGGCCGAGCACGAGCGCAAGGACCTGCTGCGCCTCCTGACGTGTGGCAGCGTCGACGACGGCAAGTCCACCCTCATCGGGAGGCTCCTCCACGACTCCAAGATGATCTACGAGGACCACCTCGCCGACCTCGAGGCGGACTCCTCGATCATGGGCTCGGCCGGTGGGCAGGTCGACCTGGCGCTCCTCATGGACGGCCTGAAGGCCGAGCGGGAGCAGGGGATCACGATCGACGTGGCCTACCGCTACTTCTCCACGGCCCGGCGGAAGTTCATCATCGCCGACACCCCCGGACACGAGCAGTACACGCGCAACATGGTCACCGGCGCCTCGACCTGCCAACTGGCCGTCATCCTGATTGACGCACGGCTGGGCATCCTGGCCCAGACCCGACGGCACAGCTACATCGCCAGCCTCCTGGGCATCCGCAACGTCGTGGTGGCCGTCAACAAGATGGACCTCGTGGACTGGTCGGAGGAACGG
>DUAC01000141.1:9532-16508 GCA_012961035.1 Acidimicrobiia bacterium | reverse complement strand
GCTGTGCCCGGGTGGCGGGCTGTGACCCCGGGACTGCGGACCGTGTGGCCCGCAACGTGACGGTGGCGGAGGCCCGGTGGGGGGGAGCGGTCGCGGTTGCGGTCGGGGTCTTCGAGGCCGGCGACCCCGCCGGTTCGGCACCGGTTCGGGCACCCGACGTCCTGGCCGAAGCGGAGTGCGACGCCCGGACCACCGGCTCGGCGAGGGCGGAGTTCGAGGCACCCGTGCCGCTTGCATTCCTGGTCTCGACCATCGCGGAGATGGCGGGTCGTGGCGTGGTGGTGGACGACCTGCCGATCGACGCCACAGCAGGCCTACCTGTCTCAGGGCTGGGGCTCAGAACCGGTGTGGCGGATGGACCCTCACCTGTCGAGGCCCACCGGTATGGGTTGAGCGTGGACCGTGTGGCCTTCAACCGTCTGGAGGCCATGGCCGGTCGGTTCCTGGTCTCCGAGGCGATCCTGGACGGGATCGAACCCTGAGCCTGTCGAGCCTGGCCTTTCAGCCGCCTGCCAACTCCAGGACGAGCTTCCACACGTCGTCTTCGACCTCCACCGGGTCCGTCGGAACCCGGTCGGCTCCCGGGAGACGTGCGCCGGATTGCCCCACGATGCTTTCTCCCAGTGCCACGATCCTCTCGTGGAATCCGGCCCCGCTGTACGAGGTGGGGTCGACCACGACGTAGAACTGGCCCAGGTCATGGGGCTCGCCGTCGGGTGTCTTGAGAGGTGGCACGTCGACGCTGAGCCGACAGCCGGTCAGGGCCGCTGCGAGCACCTCGACCATGAGGCCGATGCCGTAGCCCTTGTAGCCACCTGCTGAGACCAGGGAACCATCCAGAGCGGCCTGCGGATCGGTCGTCGGGTGACCATCGGCGTCCACTGCCCACCCGAGCGGAATCTCGTCACCGGCGGCGGCAGCCATGGTGATCTTCCCGAGGGCCACGGCACTGGTCGAGAAGTCGAACTGGAATGCGACGCCGCCGGAGCCGTCGGGGACGGCCATGGCTATCGGGTTGGTGCCCAGCACCGGCGTGGATCCACCGGGCGGCGATACCCGGGGCGTGGCGTTGGTGGCACCGATGGCCAGGAGCCCGGCACAGGCGAACTGCTCCGTGAAGTAGCCCAGGGAGGTGCAGGTGTGGGTGTGTTCCACGGACATTCCGCATATCCCGTTGGTCCGGGCCGACTCGATGGCGACCGGTAGTCCGGCGGCGAAGGCCGACTGGGCGAAGCCGAGGCGCCCGTCGACGCGGACGGCACCCGGGCGGTCCACGGTCACCACGGGTTCTGCGATGCCGTTGATGCGACCCGTTTCGAGCTGCCTGCAGTAACTCTCGAGGTAGTAGAGGCCGCAGATCCGGTTGCCGTTGGATTCGGCGACCCGGATGGCCCTGGCGACGAGCCCGGCTGTGTCATCGCGGGCGCCGTGACTGACCAGGGCACGGTGGGAGGCCTGTTCAACCTCGTCCAGCTTGATGCGCGGCATCCGGCAGACCGTACGGCATCGGGCGGCTGTCGGCGGCCAGGTCGTACGCCGAGGGAAACGGGAGGCCTGACTACCATTGCGACCGATGCCGGACGTCTCACCGAAGCCTCGCAACGTCCTGCTCATCGTGTCCGACGAGCACTCGCCCAGGTACATGGGCTGTTCGGGACATCCGGTGGCCCGTACGCCCCACATCGACGCTCTGGCCGCCCGTGGGGTCAGGTTCCAGCGAGCCACCACGCCGTCACCGATCTGCGTCCCGGCCCGCGCTTCGTTGGCCACCGGTCGCTCCTACTGCGAGGAGGTCCTCCGGTCGATCGTGGATCCGGAGGAGGCCGACCGTCGGGCCTTCGCCGACCAGCGCATGCTGGAGGGGGCCCTGGGTGGACGCATCGCCGTGGAGCGGTACTCCAGATTCGACCACACGCCGGTGCCCGAGAGGTGACCTGCCCCCGATGGGGGTCGTACGCTGGTGTGGATGGAGAACCCTGCCATTCGCACCTCCCGGTTGCCTCCGGATCTGGCCGAGGACCTCGCTGCATGCCTGCTGCCAGCGGCCTCCGCATCCACCCTGCCCGCCGTCTGCTACACCGACCCCGAGGTCCATCAGGTCGAGCGTGACACCGTGTTCCGGCGGGGTTGGATCGGTGTGGGCCGTTTCGACCGGTGGCCCGCAGTAGGCGATTTCAGCGCCATCGACCTGGGTGGCGTGCCGGTGGTGGTGCTCAGGGACGCCGATCGGCTCCGGGCCTTCGCCAACACCTGCAGCCACCGCTCCACCCAGGTCATGGTCGGTGACGGCAACTGCTCCCGGATGCGCTGCCCGTTCCACTTCTGGACCTATGGCCTCGACGGGCGCCTCCTGGGGGCGCCCAGCATGCAGCGCACCGAGGGCTTCGATCGCGGCGAGCACGGTTTGCACGAGTTCGCCCTGGCGGAGCGGTACGGGTTCGTCTTCGTGAGCCTGGAGGAGTCGCCTCCGGGAATCGATGGATGGCTGGGCGACTTCGGCGAGGTGCACGAGGCGTCGAACCTGTCCGACCTGGTGACCACGCATCGTCGCGAGTTCACCGTCGAATGCAACTGGAAGGGCTTCGCCGAGGTCTTCAACGAGTACTACCACCTGCCATACGTCCATCCGGGCAGCATTGACAGCACCTACGACGACCCGGACGAACCCGATGTCGTGGCTGGCGCCTTCTCCACCCACTTCGGAACCACGCAGGGCACCGGTGGGCTTCTGGAGGCCGAGCAGCACAGGGCTCTTCCCGTGATGGGTGGCCTTTCAGATCGGGAGGCCCACGGGGTTCGCTACTCGTGGTTATTCCCCAACATGGTCATCGCCACGGGGGCCGAGGGCATGTGGATGTACGAGGTCTACCCGGACGGGCCCGACAGGTGCCGCTGCGCCCAGGTGGTCTGCTTCCCCCCGGAGACCGCCGCCATGGCTGGCTTCGCCGAGGTCGCCGAGGCCTACTACGAGCGGTTCGACGTGGCGATCAACGAGGACATCCCGGTGCTCGAGCAGCAGCAGCTCGGCATGCGCTCGCCTTTCTCCAGGCAGGGGAGGTTCTCCCACCTTGAGCCGAGCGTCGCCAGGTTCGCTACCTGGTATGCGGAGCGGCTGCTGTCGGCCGGTTGACCTGATGCTGCGTTGCAGGGGCCGCGTGGGAACGCTGGGCTATTCGCCGTAGCAGCCGATCGCATCGGAGACGATGAATATGTACTCCAGAAGGTCGGCGGTACCGGTTCCGTAGCGTTCGGCCACCGCACCGTTGGCGAGGGTGGCCTTCACGTATCTGTCGTGGAGTGCGGCACAGTCGGCATCGGCGGCGAGCGCGTCGACGTGGTCCTTCAGGCCCCAGTCGTACTTGTTCATCCAGAAGGGCGGAGGGGTGGTCGCCACCGTCGCAACGGTGGTCGACGGCACAGCGGTCGGCGGAGGCGGGCCCACCTCGTCGGGTCCTCCCAGCAACTGACCGCCGACGCCGATGGCGACGAGGGCGACAAACGCCCAGACCAGCAGGCGGGTGACCGGAGAGGGGATGCTGCCTCTGCTCGGAATGCCCATGGGGGGAGGTTATTGCCGCCCGGTGGTGATACTGCTGGCAGGCCTGTCGGGAGGTGAACCACGGTTGGTCCGGGTGGGGTTTCGGACCAGAGGCCGTCAGTCGCGGTTAAGCCTCATCTCGCTGAAGCAGTCCCGTGCCTCTTCGTTGCCGCGGATGTCGACTCCGGAACCTTGAAGTACCTCCCGGAGGTTGAGCCCACCTGTCTGGTCCTGGGTGGGGTCGTCGACCTGCCAGCCCTTGGAGCGAAGGCAGTCGACCACCTTCAGGATCTGTTCGTTGGCTTCACGGATCTGGTCGGGAGTGCGCGAGGCCCGTGACTCCTCGAACTCGGCCCGTAGGTCTCCGATGCCACTTTCTGCGTTGCAACGCTGAAGGGCAGCCTGGTAGGCGGGGTCACCGGTGACGGCATCATCCGTCTGCTCGTCGCCGGCGAAGCCACGGAAGGTGTAGCCGGCGTCGTCGAGGCAGGAGTTGAGTGCCGCCGACGCACCCTGGATGGCGGAGCGACGGCCCACCTCCTCCTCTTCGAGCGGAATGGTCTCCTTGACCTGTTCCTCCACGACCTGTCCGTCACCGCCGCCACCTGACGCGCTGCCACAGCCGGAGAGAGTCAGGATGATGGCGGTGAGCAGTAGCAGTCTCGTCTTCACTGGTGGAGCCTCGCTCGGTGGTCGTCCGGTCGGGGACAATCTGTCCAGCGACCGAGGTCTCCTGGTGATCAGCGGGTAGGGGCCGGTTAGGCCACTATCCGTGGGTCAGGCGGCGGAACGGCCCTGTCGGCTGGGACGCCGGTTGCGGTTGCCACCGGGTCGACCCTGGCCGTTGCCCTGGGAGTTGCCCTGGCCGTTGCCCTGGGAGTTGCCCTGGCCCTGGCCGGACCGGTTGCGGTTGCCACCGGGTCGACCCTGGGAGTTGCCCTGGCCGGACCGGTTGCGGTTGCCACCGGGTCGACCCTGGCCGTTGCCCTGGCCGTTGCCCTGGGAGTTGCCCTGGGAGTTGCCCTGGCCCTGGCCGGACCGGTTGCGGTTGCCACCGGGTCGACCCTGGGAGTTGCCCTGGCCGGACCGGTTGCGGTTGCCACCGGATCCGTTGTCGCGTCCGCGGCCTGCAGAGCCGCCACTTCGACGCCCGGAACCCTGGCGCCCACGACCCTCATGGCGCCGACCCTGTCCGGGTGCGGTCTCAGAGGGGGAGTACGGCTCAAAGGGTGCGGGAGCAGCGACTGCCGGGGGCGAGAGCTGGCGGACCCTGTCGAGGTCCGGAGTGCCGACGGGCTCGTCGATTCCGATGTCGCGCTGGAGCCGACGGATGTCCTTGCGCTGTTCGGGCTGGACCAGCGATATGACCACGCCGTTCTTGCCGGCTCGGGCAGTGCGGCCGGAGCGGTGCACATAGGCCTTGTGGTCCTCGGGCGGGTCGTAGTGGACCACGGCGGCGACGCCGTCCACGTGGATTCCCCGGGCCGCCACGTCGGTAGCCACCAGTGCGTGGACCCGACCGCCCATGAAGTCGGCCAGGGCACGGGTGCGCTGGCTCTGGCTGCGCCCACCGTGGATGGCCGCCGCCCGGATCTCGTTTCGGCCCAACTGCTTGGCGAGGCGGTCGGCGCCGTGGCGGGTGCGGCAGAAGATGATGGCGGGCCAGGCGGCGCCGATCGCCTCTGCTGTCAACTCGACCCGTTCGTGGCGGTCGACGGTCCAGAACAGGTGCGTGGCCGCCGTGATGTCAGGGGTCTCGTCACCGACCTCGTGTCGGACCGGGTTCGTCTGGTGGTCCCGGGTGAGCTTGGCGACGTCGCCATCCAGGGTGGCCGAGAACAGCACCGTCTGGCGCTGGTCGGCGGTCTTGTCCAGGAGTCGTCTTACGGCCGGCATGAAGCCCATGTCAGCCATGCGGTCGGCCTCGTCAAGGACCACCTGGCTTACGGCGTCGAGCTTCAGGGCTCCCTGGTCGAGGAGGTCCTCCAGGCGTCCGGGACAGGCCACGAGGATGTCGACACCCTCGCGAAGGGCCTTGAGCTGCGGGCCGTACCCGACGCCCCCGTAGATCACGCCGATGCGTACCTTTCCGGCGAAGGTCCGGAGTTCGGTACAGATCTGCTCGGCGAGCTCCCTGGTGGGGGCCAACACGAGTGCCCGGGGCCGACGGGGCTCGGCCCGCTCCACGGTGGTCACCAGCGGAATGCCGAAGGCGAGGGTCTTACCTGAACCGGTCGGAGCCCGACCGCAGATATCCCTACCGTCCAGTGCGTCGGTGATGGCCGCTGCCTGGATGGCGAAGGGTTCGATGATGCCGCGGGCCTCGAGCGCGCGGGTGATGGAATCGGGTACGCCCAGTTGGGCGAAGGTGGTGGACATTGAATCTCCAGTCCCGCTCGTTGGCGGGTGGATCAGGGTTCGCGTCGCCTCTGCGATAGAGCGGAGGTCGGGATTCGGACTTGGGTGGTTCACGTTGACCGGAAGAACCAGTGCCCGTCTGCGAACCCACCGGCGAGGAACCTCACCGGAGCAGTCACAATGATACAGGCGGAGGCTGCTGGTCCTGCGTCTGGTGACAGTTGGCACATGCGCTGGCTGACAGCCAGGGCGGGGATCAGCCCGACTGGCGGGGTGCCGGGTCGTCTCGGCCAGCGGGGAGCCGGACGGAAAACGCGGAAGAACCCGCCCCGGAGGGCGGGTTCTTCGCTTGGGCCGGGCTGGGGGTCTCGGTATGACCGAGGCCAGCTCGACCGATTCAGACCTTGCGGACGCCCAGGGCCTCGGGGCCCTTTCGGCCGGGGCCGACCTCGAACTCGACGTTCTGGCCTTCGTCGAGGCTGCGGTAGCCCTCGCCTTCGATGTTGGAGTAGTGGACGAAGACGTCTTCGCCACCGGTTACGGAGATGAATCCGTAGCCCTTTTCGCTGTTGAAGAACTTTACGGTGCCGGTAGGCATGTTTCTGTATCGCTTTCGTTAGATAAGAACCGGATCACTTCAACCCGGTACGGGAAAGCCTACGTCAACCTGTGGATTACCGGTCACCCGACCGGGCAATGCCAGGTCGGATCAGGCCTCGCCCTCACTGCCCTGTCCGACGAAGTACGCCAGGGCGAAGTCCGAACTGGTGAACGTGATGGTGCTGTCCGCGGGGAAGTGGAAGAGGTCGCCCCGGCTGGCTGTGACCGACTGGCCGGTGTCGTCGGAGATGGTCACCTCGCCATCCAGGATGATCTTCATCTCGTGGTACGTGTAGGTCATCGACTTGCCGGCCTCAGGTCGGCTGGGTCGGTCCGGAGAGGGTTGCACACGACCGTGTCAGCGCTTCCGGACTCATCGCCAGGGTGAGACTGCCTTCTCAACTAGGGGAAAGATCGTCTCCCGGTCGGCGTCCACGATCGCGTCAGCGTGCTCCGCCGAGGTGAGCGGCTCGTACCGCG
>DUAC01000141.1:0-9440 GCA_012961035.1 Acidimicrobiia bacterium | reverse complement strand
GACACCGCGTTCTATGGCTTCGTCGCTCCGGTGTGGTTCGTACCAGCTCAGGGCGTCCGGGGTCCGGTCGCCCCACGCGCGCCATGCGACCGCCTTGATGGCCATCACGCCGACGTCCCGCTCGGCGCACTCGGCCAGCAGGGCGTCCACGTCGGCCCGGTAGTCATCGTCAGCCAGCACCGCCGGGTAGACGGGGAACATGACGGTGTCCAGGTCGTAGCGGCGGATCGCCTCGAGGTGGGCGGCCGGGGCGCCCAGGTCGTGGCCGGTCACCCCGACGAACTTCGTGAGGCCCCTGTCGCGCGCCTCCAGGATGACCTCGAACGCCTCGTCACGTTGGTCCAGGACCTCCAGCGACGTGACGCCGTGGGCCTGGTAGAGGTCCAGTTCGTCCACCTGGAGTCGCTCCAGACTCCGGTCCAGGCGACGCAGGGCCCAGTCCCGTTCGGTCTCGGCGGTCTTGCATGCCAGGAAGAGGCGTTGGCGGATGGCCTTCAGGTGCGGGCCCACGGCCCGCTCCGCGGACCCGTATCCGGGGGCGATGTCCAGGTGGTTGACGCCGGCGTCCAGGGCCTCGTGGAGGAGGGCCCCGGCCTCCTCCGGCGAGTCCATGGCGAACGCCGCGCCGCCGAGGATGGCGAGGCTGGAATGGTGGCCGGTTCGGCCGAGGCGTCGGGTCTGCACGTCGTCGACCGTAGCAACGCAACCACCCGGAGTTTGCCGATCGGTTGGGCGCGGGATTGGGTATGGACGTGGGGACCTTCACGAGATCAATTCGCATTGGCCGCCCGATTGACGAGGTGTGGAGCGTGTTGGCGGACATCGGCTCGATCGCTGACTGGAACCCCGGTGTCGTCGCCTCGCGGATCACCACCGGACAGTTCCAGGTCCGCCGTCCATCTGGGACGACTACCGTCGGGTGATGGCGATGAGGCTCAGACAGGTGGTGCTGGTGGCCGGCGACCTGGACCGGGTGGAGGCCGAGATAGTGGAGGGCCTGGCCGTCGAGGCATGCGTGCATGACCTCGGCGTCGGGCAGTTCGGCCTCCGCAACGTCCTGTTCCCCGTAGGCGACACCCTGCTCGAGGTGGTCTCGCCCGTGGAGGATGGGACGGCGGCGGGACGACACCTGGTCCGACGGGGCGGCGATGGCGGCTACATGGTCATCCTGCAGACCGACGACCTGGATGGGTTCGGCGACCGACTCGGGGAGATGGGGGTCCGGGTGGTGCTGGAGGCACGTATGCCCGGAATCCGGGGCCTCCACCTGCATCCCAGCGACGTCGGTGGCGCCATCTTGTCGGTGGACGAGAGTGACGACTGGACCGACTGGCCATGGGCCGGTCCCGACTGGCGGGAGTATCGACGGACCGGACTCGTCAGCGGAATCGTGGCCGTGGAGATCCAGGCCGACGACCCGGCTGCGATGGCAGGCCGCTGGGGCGAGGTGCTGGGACGTCCGGTCGAGGAGACGGTGCTTGCCCTGGATGGGGGAGAGGTCCGCTTCCTACCGGTCCTGGATGATCGGGGTGAGGGGCTGGTGGGTGTGGAGGTGCGTGCCCGCCGGGACGCCGACCTGGAGATCTGCGGGGTTCGCTTCGCCCTTCGCACGTCCTGAGGTGGGCTGGACGGAGGGTCCGGCGAGAAGGGGCTCCGGTGTCAGGCGTCCAGGGCCTGTCGGATGCGGGCGATGTGGCCGGGGCCGATCTCGCAGCAACCCCCGACTACCTCGGCACCCATGTCGACCCACTGCATGACGGCCCTCGTATAGGGGTCGACCCCCATGTCGGTCCGGGCCTCCGGAAGCGGGCTGCCGTCCCGGCCCCGCCAGCCGACCGGCATCTGGTGGAAGGCGTTGGCGTACGCACCGATCGTGAGGTTCGTGGCCTCTCGGAGGAGGGGCAGGGCATGGGCTATGCGTTCGGGAGGGCAGCAGTTCAGGAGGAAGGCGTCGGCATCCACCACGGCGCATGCCTCGGAGAAGGAGGTGCCGTCGATGAGGCCCGCTCCTTCGCCTCCCTGCAGGGTGAACGAGACCCACACCGGCTTTCCGGACGTCCGGGCGGCGTCGGCCGCTGCCCGTGCCTCGAAGCAGGCTCCCATCGTCTCGCAGACGAAGAGGTCGACGTGCTCAGCGAGGTGTCCGACCATCTGGAGGTACTCGTCGTGGAGCTCGGCGTAGGTGCCATCCGGCTCGGGGTTGTAGCTGTGGCGTAGGGGAGGAAGCGAGCCCGCCACACGGACCGGACCTCCGGCGGCATCCGCGGCAGCCCTGGCGAGGCTGCCGGAGAGCCGGGTGAGATCCTCGGCACGGCCGGAGAGGCCGAGGGGACCCAACCGGTCGTTGAATGTGGAGTAGCTGTTGGTGGTCAGGACATCTGCACCGGCGGCCACGTAGTCGGCGTGGACAGCGGCCACGAGTCCGGGATCCTCCAGCAGCGCCCATGCCGACCAGAGTTCCTCGGAGCGCGGAGCCCCGCGATTGATCAGCTCCTGACCCATGCCACCGTCCAGCAGCGTGACAGCGTCCATGAGGTCTCCCATCGTCAATTCGGCTGCCGTCGACCCCGTAGGCGATCGCAGCGTTGAGGCGGAACACTAGGTCCGGGGGGGTCCCCGCACCTAGTGTTCCGGCGATGTCCGGGATGGTCCAGTACTCCTGATGGGTGCCCTGTTCGGAGCGCTCAGCTCCTTGTCGGTGGGCATGTCGGAGATGTTCGGACGCCGGGGCGCCAGGGCCACCGGGGTGCTGGCCGTCTCCGTCGTCTCGCAGGGCGTGGCCGCCCTGGCCGCCTTCGGGATGCTCCTGTGGCTGCCCAGCCAGCCCACCTGGCCCGACCTGGGTCGGGGAGCGGTATCGGGAGTCGGGTTCGGCGTCGGCATGGTGGCCTACCTCGGCGGGCTGATGCGGAGTTCGGCGACGGTGATCGCTCCGATGGTGGCGACCATGACCGTCGTAATCCCGTTCGGGGTCGCCGTCGCCGGAGGAGCGGAGATGACCCTGCTGGCCGCCCTGGGAGTGGGTGTGGCCCTCGTCGGCCTGCTGTTCATCACCACCGGCGGCAGCGTTGGATCCGGCATGCGGGCAGGTCTCCTATGGGGCGCCATCTCGGGCCTCGGCTACGGGGTGGGTCTGGCGGCGCTGATCGGCACCTCGTCGGACAGTGGCTCGTGGCCTGCCGTGGCCCAGCGGGTGGTCGCCTGCCTGCTCACGGTCGTAGCGGCCATGGTCGTGCGTTCCCCGGTGATGCCCCGGGGTGCGGTGAGGTGGGTGGCGCTGTGGTCCGGGGTCTTCGGTGGCATCGCCTCGGTTCTCTACCTGCTGGGCATCCAGGCCGACGTCCTCCCGGCCGCCGTGACAGGTGCGATGTTCCCTGCCATCAGCGTCGCCATCGGCCGATTCGTCTTCGGCGACCGCGTGCGACCCGTCCAGGTACTCGGCCTCGGCCTGGTCCTGACCGGGGTGGCCGGTGTGGTGGCCGGCTGAGGCCGACATGGGAGGCTCGTGTCCATGACCGACCCCGTGCTGTACGAGGAACGCGACGACATCGCGATCATCACCATCAACCGCCCTGAGAAGAAGAACACCCTCACCGACGCTGTGATACAGGGGATCGCCGACGGGATAGACGCAGCTACGAAGTCCGCCGACGTGGTGGCCGTGGTCCTGCGCGGAGCGGGTGACACCCTCACGGCCGGTTACGACCTGACGGCGGGAGCGGCATCCGACGACGTCGTGGGGACCACGGGTGGAGACGAGCCGGGCTGGTACACCCCGTACGGGGCACGGGGCCCGAAGCCCCGCGAGGGTGCATGGGACCCGGTTCGGGACTACCAGTTCATGGGCAACAACGTCCGGCGGTTCATGAAGATCTGGGAGTGTCCGAAGCCGGTCCTGGGCGAGATCAGGGGCTGGGCCATCGGAGGGGCGACCGACCTGATCCTGTGTGCGGACCTGCTCTACATGGCCAGCGACGCCCACATCGGCTACGCCCCCAGCCGGATCTTCGGGACCCCGACGACGATGCTCTGGGTGTACCGACTGGGCCTGGAGCACGCCAAGCAGTTCCTCCTGACCGGCCGGGCCATCGATGCCGAGACCGCGCATCGGATCGGGCTGGTCAGCCAGGTCTGCGAGCCGGAGGAACTTTCCGGGCTCGTGGAGGAGGAGGCCCGTCGGTTCCGCCACATTCCGGCGAACCAGTTGGCGTTGAACAAGATGCTCGTGAACCAGGCATACGAGAACATGGGCCTGCGAACCTCCCAGATGCTGGGCACGTTCTTCGACGGCATCACCCGCCATACCGAAGAGGCCTACAGGTGGGCCGAGTCGTTCTCCGAGAAGGGCTTCCGCGAGGTGATCCGGGAACGCGATGCCCCATGGGGTGACTACGGCGAACGACCCCGCTGAGACCGGGTGGCGCTACCCGGTATCCGGCACCGGGTCGGCCTGTTGGGCGAAGAAGGAGGCCATCGTGGGCTTCAGGGGTAGGGCCACCTCCCAGTCGGTGCACCGGACCCGGTTGGTGTCGGAGCCCCGCACCACCTCGCCGTCGTGGATGCTGGGCAGGTGGTTGGGGGCCAGCGGGTAGGCGTCCTCGGCGTGGTACTGGACGATGAAGAGGGTGCGTGGTCCCGTAGAGAGGTTCGGCCCTGAGCCGTGGAGGAGGCGGGCGTCCAGGAGGTATGCGGATCCGGCTGGTCCGAGGCAGGTGACGGAGCGGGCCGCAGCCCACCCGGCCACCTCCTCGCTTACAGCGCCGGTGAAGACCCCGTCGTGCCAGTGGTCGTAGAGGGGGCCGTGGTGGCTGCCCGGCACCACCTCGAGAGGACCGTTGTCGTTGGTCATCTCGTCTAGGAGGAACAGGACGGTGATCAGGTCCTGATTGGTGAGCGGCCCGAACGGCAGGTCCTGGTGGTACTTCAGGTGGGTGGCCGTACCGGGCAGCTTGGCGTTGACCTTCGATTCCCGGAATCGCAGGTTCGGTCCGAAGAACTGTGTCGTGGCATCCAGGGCGACGTTGTCGCGCATGAAGGAGAGGTAGTCGTCGGCCACCTCGGTGGGAGAGGCCACCCGGCGGAGGCCGGGACGCTCTGCGGAGTGCCCGGGCTCCACGTCGAAGCGGGGCCGACCGTCGATCGTCTCGCCGTAGGGAGCGTCATGGGCCCGGCTCTCCTCGGTCCAGACAGCGAAGGTTTCGCGCAGGCGCCCCAGGACGTCCGACGGCACGGCGTCCTCCAGGAGCAGGTAGCCGTTGGCGTGGTAGCGGTCCAGCTGGTCGGCGGAGAGCACCTCGGTGGTGGGGGTGGTCGTCACGGACCGCGGATCCTAGGACACGGGTTCTGCGTGCGCCGCCGGTCGCTGTGACGTCCCTAGCCTGTGGGTACCGGTGATCGGCTGAGGAGCCGCCACCGCACACGGTTTCCCACCGTGCGATCGGCCCCCGCTTCGGCGGGGGTCGTCTCGCGTGCGGTCAGCGGGTGCTGAAGCTGGCCTGCAGGTTGGAGTCGTCGAATCCGGCCGGAACCGATCCTGTCGTGGCGTAGAGGTAGAGGGCCGTCTGGAATACGGCATTCAGGGCGGTCAGCACGACCACGACGAGAGCCAGGTACGGGACGGCCAGGAGGATGCCCACCACGAGGGCGGCGCCACCCAGGGCTCCGGTTGCAAACAACACGATCACGGCGGGGATGATGGCGACGATGCCGAGTAGGCCGAAGCCGACCCGTGCTGCGATGTTCTCGCCCCACGTCCGCTTCAGGAGTGCAGCCGAGGCCTTCAGGCCGCTGACCGCTCCGTGGTCGTCGATGACGATGGCGGGGACCACCAGGAAGGTGGCCGTCTGCCACGCCATGCCGACCATGTTCACGACGAATCGACCCATCCAGCCGGCGCGTTCCCGTGCGGCCTGGAGGATGAGGCCGACGGTGCCTGTGATGATCGCCCAGGGAAGTAGCCCGGAGAGTCGTGAGAGGGCACGCCCCAGCGCCGATCGGACGGTCGGATCGCCACCGGACAGGCGCTCGTGGGCGCCTGCCACAAGGGCGCCGTTGAAGAACACGCTGATGATGCTCATCGCCATGGCGGAGATGACGCCGACGACGATCAGGACGGCTCCCGGATCCCCGCTCTCGTCGGCAAGGCCGGAGGTGTCGATGGCGCTGAGGGTGGGCAGCCAGAGAAGGGCCAGGACCACGATCGATGCGAGGAACGAGAGGACCGGGAGGAGCAGGAGCTCCCTGTCCTTTCGCAGGACCTTCCAGGAGACCTTGGCCAGGGCGATGGTGTTGGAGATGCGTCCCATGTGGCTGAGGGTACCGGCTACCCCTTTGCAGGGAACCTGTGTGGCCGTCGGGGGTCAGTCGTGCTCGTGGTCGCTGTCGCACGGGTGGCATTCGAGGGCCAGGGTGGCGTGGTCAACCCCTCGTAGGGCCAGCTGGCGTTCCAGGTGGGTCGCCACCAACTGGGCGTCGTGGAGGCTGTCGGCGGCCACCTCCACGTGTGCGCTGAGTGCCACGGTCGTCGAGTCGACGGACCAGACGTGCAGGTGGTGGACGCCGTTGACGCGCTCGTCCGCCGTGATGAGCGCCGACAGCTCGCTGATGTCCATGCCGGGTGGCGTGCCCTCCAGGAGTACCCGTGTGGTCCGTCGGACCAGGCCCGTACCCGTCCAGAGGAGCAGGCCGGCGATCAGGTAGGAGACCGCAGAGTCGACCCAGTCGGCGCTCCAGAGCACCACTGCCAGACCGGCCACGACGACGCCCACCGAGCCGGCGGCATCGCCGGTCAGGTGCAGGGCGGCACCGCGGACGTTGAGGCTCCGATCGGCGCTCCGGTGCAGCAGCCATGCGCAGCCACCGTTGACCAGCAGGCCCGCCATCCCGAGGAGCAGCACGCCCCATCCCGACACGTCGGGCGGGTCGCCGATCCGTCGGCTGGCCTCTACGACCACCCAGACGGCAACGGCCAGGAGCATCACGGCGTTGAGCAGTGCTCCCATCACCTCGGTCCGTCTGAGGCCGAAGGTGTAGTTGTCGCTGGGAGCCCGGCCGGCGATGGCCTGGGCCACCACCGCGATGAGGAGGGCTGCCACGTCGGAGCCCTGGTGTCCGGCATCGGCCAGCAGGGCCAACGACGAGAAGGCCACGGCGCCGACGACCTGGACGACCAGCAGGACGCCGTTGGCCGCCAGGGCCACTCGGAGGATGCGTCCTGAGGAGGCGTGGTGATGGCCGTCGTGCTGGGACATCCTCATCTCTCCCGGGCTCTGCCTGCGGGCTAGGTCCGCGTCCGGGGAATGCCGTGGTAGGGCGACCCTGCCTCCTGGAACCTCCCGTACAACTCGAAGAAGGCGGTGCCGAAGGGGTCCACACCGGTGAGCGGCATCGCCCCTCGCACGATGGTGAAGTCATTGGGGGCCAACTCCGCGGCCCTGGCGAAGTGTCGTTCGGCGGCGTCATCCAGCCCGCCCCGCCGGGCATGGGTGGCCAGTCGGAAGTGGAGGTGGGCGGTCACCTCGTCGGCCTCCAGTGCCTGCACCTCATGGCCGGCGTCGTCGGGCAGCACCCCGCTCCGGATCCAGGCCCGGACCTGTTCCATGTGGCCCTCGCACCTGATGCCGGTGAACTCGGTGAACATGTCGCTACCGGGCTCCATGGCGTTCGGCCTGACGATCCGGTCGTTCTCGTCTATCCAGACCACGGTGGGCACGTTGGTGATGGCGTAGAGCTCGCTCATCTGGTGTTCCGTGTCGACGAGGACCGGGTACGTGATGTCCTCGGCGAAGGGAGCCACGGCCGCCAGGTTCTCGTCCAGCGCCACGGCTATGACGGTGAAGTCGGCGTCCGCCAACTCGTCGTGCAGTGCCTGCCACCCGGGCAGGTCGAAGGCGCATCCTCACCACGTGGAGAAGGCGACGAGCAGGCGCCTGGTTCCCGACCACTCCGAGAGCCGTCGCCTGTTGCCCTGCAGGTCGAAGACGGTGGCGTCCGGTGCCCGACGATCGACCATGGCCTGCTGCCGATGGGCTGTCGCCGCCCCGATGGCGACCAGGCGGGCGTCAGCGTCGACGAGCACGGGGCGACCCAGGGCTTCGGCCACAGCGGACAGGTCAACGCCGTCCGGGTGGTCCAGGCTCGACCGGTCGGGAACGGGAACGCAGACGTCATCCCGACAGAGTCCCTCGGGCTTGAGCTCCCATCCCAGGATCGAACCCAGGTGTGACGGGTCGACGATCGCCCGGTCGCCATCCCAGATGGTCGCCGGCGTTGCGACATCCTCGGCGAGGATCGTGGTCGTGTCGGCGGTTGCGGTCATCAGGGGTACCCCGGCTTTCTCGGCAGCTTTCGCAGTACGGGAAACTAGCCCTCTCGGTCCGACCCGGGTGGACCCGATGCCCTTTTCGACCCGGGCCGGGGGGAGACTGCCGGCATGACCCCCACAGATCCGTCTCCCATCCACCAGACGATGGCCGGCTGGTTGGCGCATCTGGCGGGCGGGGAGTCAGCTCCCCTTGGGGACCTCCTGCATCCTGACGTGGTCTTCTGGTCGCCCGTGATCTTCGCTCCCCAGAAGGGGAGGGACCTGACCCTCATGTACCTGACCGCTGCCTCGCAGGTGTTCCCCGGGGACACGGAGGCTGGGGAATCAGGGCCATCCGGACCGTCAGGCGGCGGATTCCACTACACGAAGAAGGTCCTGGACGGCAACCACGCCGTCCTCGAGTTCGAGACCACGATGGGCGGCATCCAGGTGAACGGCGTGGACATCATCACCTGCGACGACGACGGCCTGATAACCGAGTTCAAGGTGATGATCCGACCGTTCAAGGCGATCGAGGCCGTCCGCGACCGCATGGCGGCGATGCTTGCCTAGTCCTCTTCAGGCCTACGGTTCGTGGATGATGTCGGAGGTCCTGCGGGCGGCAGCAAAAGGCGACCGAGGAGAGGTCGACGTGACGCCAGGGCGGCCAGGCGAGGGTGGAGCCAGGAGATGCCGAGTAGCCCCGCTGCCGCCATCAGGCCCCCTCCGACGACGTCGAGTGGCCAGTGTTCGAGGCGGCTCACCCGCGTCCACGAGGTCACGGCGATCAGGATGCTCATCGCTCCCATGATCCACGTCGCGATCCGCGAGGTGGCGTGGCGACGCGCCAGAAAGGCGACGGTGCCGAGGACGAGCACGCTGAAGACCACGTGTCCGCTCGGGTAGCCACCGTTGCCGAACGAATAGCCGCTCCATTCGACGGTCGGCGTGGGTCGTGGACGCTGGACGAGGTCGCCCAACCGCGTCAGGCCAGTGCATGCCCCGGCCAGGCCCAGCATCACCGCCGGATATCGACCCCAACGCCACCACACCAGCAGGAGGATGGTCACGAACACCACGGGTGCGGCCATGTCGGTGAGGGCCGGGTCGATGAGGTCGGCGAACCGGTCAACTGCAG
>DUAC01000140.1 GCA_012961035.1 Acidimicrobiia bacterium | reverse complement strand
TGCCAACTGGCCGTCATCCTGATCGACGCACGGCTGGGCATCCTGGCCCAGACCCGACGGCACAGCTACATCGCCAGCCTCCTGGGCATCCGCAACGTCGTGGTGGCCGTCAACAAGATGGACCTCGTGGACTGGTCGGAGGAACGGTTCGACGAGATCTGCGCCGGGTACCGGGATTTCGCCCGCGGTCTGGACCTCGACGATCCGTACTTCCTGCCCATGTCGGCGCTGCTGGGCGACAACGTGGTGGATGCCGGCGACAACCTCGGTTGGTTCGACGGTCCTCCGCTCATGGAGCACCTCGAGACCGTGGACGTGGAGGCGGGTGTCGATATGGAACGCCTCAGGCTTCCGGTGCAGATGGTGGTCCGGCCCGACCTGGACTTTCGTGGCTTCGCCGGAACCGTGGCCTCCGGCGTGCTCCGCCCCGGCGACGAGGTGGTGGCCATGCCGTCGGGTCTGGGATCCACCGTGGAGCGCATCGTCACCTTCGACGGCGACCTGGAGGTGGCCGGACCCGGCATGGCCGTCACCGTGACCCTGACAGACGAGATCGACATCAGCCGTGGCGACCTGCTGGTCGACGTGGACCATGCCCCAACCAGGGCCCACGAGGTGGATGCGATGCTCGTCTGGATGTCCACCGAGGAGCTGGAACCCGGCAGGCGGTACCTGCTGCAGTCGGCGAACGGCACCAGCAGTGCCTCGGTCTCCTCGATCCGGCACCGGGTCGACGTGGACACGCTCAACGAACAGCAGGCCGTCTCGCTCGGCCTGAACGACATCGCCCGGTGTGCGATCAGCAGCGACCGGGAACTGTTGTTCGACCCCTACGCCTCGAATCGCCAGACCGGATCGTTCGTCCTGGTGGACCGTCTCTCGAATGCCACGGTCGCCGCCGGGATGATCATCGGGGCCTCGTCGGCATGGGACCGTCAGCCCGATGCCAGCCTGCACCGTCAGGCGTCGTCGATCTCCGGAGCGGAACGCTCCGCCCGGTTCGGCCAGCAGCCCTGCACGGTCCTGCTCACGGGCCTCACGGCTGCCGGCAAGTCGACCATCGCCACCGCCCTGGAGCGGCGCCTCTTCGACCGGGGTCGGACGACGATCCGCCTGGACGGTGAGAACGTACGCATGGGCATCAGCCGTGACCTCGGCTTCAGCTCCCAGGAGCGGTCCGAGAACCTCCGCCGCGTGGCCGAGGTGGCCCGCCTGGTGAACAACCAGGGCCTCATCGCAATCGCCGCCCTCGTCGCTCCGAAGCAGGAGGTCCGGGCGAGGGCCCGTGAGCTCGTGGGAGGGGACCGGTTCGTGGAGGTGTTCGTGGATACCCCGCTGGAGGTCTGCCGGGAACGTGACGAGAACGGCATGTACGAGGCCGCCGACCGGGGTGAGATCCCCCGTTTCCCGGGCGTGTCAGCCACCTACGAGAGACCTACCGACATGGACCTCCGCGTGGACACCTTGGTCCAGGACGTCGACGAGTGCGTGGATGCCATCATGGGCATGCTGGCGGAGCGGGGTTACCTGAATGCCTGACCAACCTGTTCCCGCGCCACCTGTTGGGCAGGCTTCCGGGAAGGATCCTGAGCCAACCGCCGGTTCAGCGCTGGCGCCGGTCTCGAGGAACATCGTGAGGGCCGAGGGTGGGGTCGGCGCGGCGGACAGGACGGCCCTTCTCGGCCACGCCGGGCGGACGGTCTGGTTCACCGGGTTGTCGGGCTCCGGCAAGTCGACCCTGGCCTTCGCCGTGGAGGAGGTCCTCGTGGCCAGGGGCGTGGCCGCCTACGTGCTGGACGGCGACAACGTGAGGTTCGGCCTGAACCGGGACCTCGGGTTCTCCGCCGAGGACCGCACGGAGAACATCCGACGCATCGGTGAGGTCTGCCGACTCTTCCAGGACGCCGGCCTGGTGGTTCTGAGCGCCTTCATCTCTCCGTACCGGGCCGACCGTGATTCCGTCCGGGCGCTCCATCCGGTGGGCGCGTTCGTGGAGGTATTCGTTGATACGCCCCTGGACGTCTGCGAGGAGCGCGATGTGAAGGGCCTTTACGTCAAGGCCCGCACCGGGGAGATCTCGGACTTCAGCGGAATCTCGGCGCCCTACGAGGCCCCGGAGTCCCCGGACCTGACGGTGGATGCCACCGGCGCCCTGGCGGACTGCGTGGCGGCGATCCTCCGGTACCTCGACGAGCTCGACCCTGTCGACGGTCTGGACGGTCCCGGCCGGTGACCGACCCACTGCTGGAGCCATTCGACCTGGGAGGGATCCACCTCCGCAACCGGATCTTCTCCAGCAGCCATGCGCCCGGGTACAACCCCGACGGCACGCCCAGCGAGCGCTACGCCGCATACCACGAGGAGAAGGCCCTCGGAGGCATCGGCCTCACCATGATCGGCGGTTCCTCCACCGTGTCGCCCGATTCGGCGTCGATCTGGGGACAGTTGGACTTCGGCACGGACGCCATCATCGAGCCTCTGGCTGGCATGGTCGAGCGGATCCACGGTCACGGCACGGCCATCATGAGCCAGCTCACGCACATGGGTCGACGGACCGTCTCCAATGACGGGGACTGGTTGCCCACCATCGCTCCCTCTCCGGTACGCGAGCCGATGCATCGCTTCTGGCCGAAGCAGATGGAGCACTCCGACATCCGACGGGTCGTCGGCGACTTCGCTGCGGCGGCCCGCCGGGCTGAGGCCGCAGGCCTGGACGGCATAGAGCTCGTGGCCACCAGCCATCTCATCGACCAGTTCTGGACGCCCCTGGTGAACCACAGGACCGACGAGTACGGCGGCTCGTTGACCAACCGGCTGAGGTTCACCTTCGAGGTTCTGGAGGCGATCCGCGCCGCCATCGGGGACGACCTGGTGGTGGGCCTCCGCATGATCGGCGACGAGGACCAGCCCGGCGGCCTCAGCCGGGAGGAGAGCATCGAGATAGCGGTCAGGTTGGCTACCTCCGGGCTGCTCGACTTCCTGAACGTGGCCGGACCATCGCTCGCCACCGACGACGGGCTGGCCAAGGCCATTCCTCCGTCCGGGACGCCGCTCATGCCGTACCTGGACGTCGCCGCTGCGGTGAAGGAGGCCGTGGACCTTCCGGTCCTGCATGCCACCAGGATGACCGACCTCTCATCGGCCAGGCATGCCATATCCGAGGGCCTCATCGACCTGGCCGGAATGACCCGTGCCCACATGGCCGACCCCCACATCGTGGCCAAGTTGGAGCGTGGCGAGGCTGATCGGATCCGGGTCTGCGTGGGAGCCGCCTACTGCATCAACCGACTGCACCTGGGAATGGAATCGGTCTGCATCCAGAATCCGGCCACGGGGCGCGAGCTGACGGTCCCGCAACTGGTCGCCCTGTCGACGGGACCCCGCAGGCGGGTCGTGGTGGTGGGTGCGGGGCCTGGCGGGTTGGAGGCGGCACGAACGTGTGCGGAGCGTGGCCACGATGTGGTCCTGTTCGAGGCCCAGGACCGGGTGGGGGGCCAGATGGTGCTGATGGCCCGTGCCAGCCAGCGTCAGCGGGAGGTCGCCGGCATCGTGGACTGGTTGGCGGCCGAGATCCACCACGCCGGGGTGGACCTCCGGTTGTCCAGCCCCGTGGGCGCGTCCGAGGTCCTGGCCGAGGCTCCCGACGTCGTCGTGATCGCCACCGGTGGACTGCCGGACACCGCTTTCCTGGAGTCCGGTGCCGACCTGGTCCACACCTCCTGGGAGGTACTCACCGGTGCCGTCAGGCCGGCGGGACGGATCCTCGTGTTCGACGACCACGGAGCGGAGCGGGGCCTCTCGGTGGTGGAGTACCTGGTCGACCGCGGTGCCGTCGGGCTGGAGGTGGTCACCCCGGACCGCCACGTCGGCTTCGACCTGGCGACGCCGCCCGGCCCCGCCTATCTGCGGATGTTGTACGGCCACGGGGTTCTCCTCACGCCCGACCACCGGCTCATCTCCGTCGAGCGTTCCGGCGACGGGCTGCGGGCCACCCTGCGAAACGAGTACACGCGGGCGGAGGTCGTCCGGGAGGTGGACTCGGTCGTGACCGAACACGGCGTGGTACCGGATGGGAGCCTCTTCCAGGAGCTCCGGGACGGGTCATCCAACGAAGGGGTTGTCGACCTGGAGGCACTCCTGGCTGGCGATCCCCAACCGTTACCGGGCAGCGGCTACACGTTGTTCCGTGTGGGAGACGCTGTGGCCAGCCGAGACGTAGCGTCAGCCATCTACGAGGCCCGACGCCTCCTTCAGACCCTCTGACCGGATCGGAGCCGACAACGATGGCCGTCGTCCCGCCGTTTCCGACCCTGCGTCCAACCGGCTACGACTGGTTGGACGACGAGCCGGTGTTCGACCCGGCCCGGCACCTGCAGTTGGAGCCACCCGGGGCCACGACGAGCCTGGCCGAGTTGGGCTACAGCGCCGACGAGATTGCGCCGACGGCGACACCGGTGGCGTTCTCCGAACCGTTCCGTGTCCTGTCGGATGAAGGTGCCGAGGTGCTCCTCGAGGTGGCCCGCCGGCTACGCGGCCATGCGGTACGGGCAGGCGACCGCATCCAGAACACCGTGCGCGGAGGCTGCTACAGGTCGGCCTGGCTGCGCGACCTGTGCTGCAGTCCGGAGCTGACGGGGGCGATGTCGGACATCTACGGCACGGGCGTGGCGCCCCACACCATGCCGGTGCACCTGGGGCACCTCAACTACGAACCCACCGAGGTCGGGGTGGCCGTCGACAAGTGGCACCACGACACGATTCCCCTGGACTTCGTCATGATGGTCAGTGATCCGAGCACCCTCCCGGGTGGCCGGTTCGAGGTATTCGTGGGCACCCGACAGGAGGCTGCCGCGCTGGCCGCCATTGGGGAGCGTCCACCCATCGACCGGGTGCTGGTCCCGGACTTCCCGGGACCCGGGTGGGCGATCGCCCTGCATGGGAACATGGTCGTCCACCGGGGAGCCCCACTGGACAGTCCGGCGGAGCGGATCACGATGGTCAACGCATACGTGGCCCTGGACCGCAGCGGGGACGACCAGTCCCGCTCCCGGGACCTCATAGGCCTGGACGACCCGGAGGTGCTCTACGCCGAGTGGGTCAGGCATGCGGCATGGCGGGCGGCCGGACGCCTGAACGCCCTGATCGACGAGGTCGGTTTCGGTACGGGCGCAGCCGAGGCCGCTGACCGGCTGGAAGAGGCGGTCGTCGACGTGGCGCGGGCGGTGGAGGAGATGCGGGCGGGTCTGACCCCGATCGAGCACTACGAATGAGTCGGGTATGGGGATCAGGGTCGGGGCGGCCACGTCGGGTCAAACCTGACCCGGACGGTCAGAGCCAACAGATACCCGGGCCCCGGACGTGGAAGGATCCGCTGTGATGCAGGTACTCAGCGACGAGCAGGTGGCGTCGTTCCACCGCGATGGCTATGTGATGATGGCCGACGCCGTAACACCCGAAGACCTGGCCGCCCTGAAGGAGGTCTTCGCCGACTGGATCGCCGATAGCCGCTCGCATGGGGGGCCGTGGGGGACCACGGTCGACGGTCGGGCCCGCTTCGACGTCGAGCCGGGCCATTCGGCCGAATCGCCAGCCCTCAGGCGGGTGGCCTCGCCGGTCGAGGTGTCCGACGTCTACCTCGACGTGATGCGCAATGCCCGGATGGTCGATGCTGCGGCGCAGCTGGTTGGCCCCAACATCGAGTTCAACAACGCCAAGGTCAACTCCAAGCAGCCCGGGTCGGCCACCGCCGTCAGGTTCCACCAGGACTTCCTGTACGAGCCCCACACCAATGACGACCTGGTGGCGGTCCTGATCTTCCTCGACGACGTGACGTTGGAGAACGGGCCGCTGGAGGTGGTTCCGGGCAGCCATCTGGGTCAGATGTACGAGCACTGGCACGACGGGGTGTTCACCGGCACGGTGGCGCCGGATGTGGAGGCCGAAGCGACCGGACAGGCGGTGGCCTGCCACGGGCCGGCGGGTTCAGCCTGCCTGCTGCACACCCGGACGCTCCACGGTTCGGGGCCCAACATGTCGGACACGGCGCGCACGCTCTACATCTGCACCTACAGGTCCGAGGACAGCCAGCAGCTGCAGGCCAACCACATCCCCAGCGTCTTCGACGGCGAGGTCGTGCGCGGGGTGGCCACGAACCGGGTCCGCTGTTCAGCCTCGGAGATGGAGTTTCCGGAGATCCCGACGGGTGCTTCGTTCTTCGAGCAGCAGGCACAGCATCCGGTGGCCTGATGTCGGACCTGCTGCGCCTGTCCTATGACACCGATGACGGCTTCGGAGTGCGTGCCCGTATCGGCCTCGTGGTCCTGGAGAACGACCAGACGGTGGAGGCTGAGCTGGCAGCCCTCTGGCCCGCTGGTGTCACCGCTTTCGTGACCCGGATTCCGATGGAGGACCAGGTCACCGCTGAGACCCTGCTGGCCATGGAGGGTCGGATTCCCGTCGCGGCAGGAATGCTTCCGACCGCCTTCGGCTTCGACGTGGTCGGCTATGGCTGCACGTCGGCCTCCACCCTGATCGGGGAGGACCGGGTGGATGCCGCCATCCGGGTCGCCCACCCGGACGTGCCCAACACCAACCCGATGACGGCGGCAGTGGCGGCGTTCACCGCCCTCGGGGCGACCAGGATCGGCGTGGTGACGCCGTACTCGGCCGAGGTCACGGCCGGAATCGTCGGGCACCTGAACGGTCGGGGCCTGGACGTCGTGGCCGCGGGCTCCTTCCTGGAGGAGAGCGACTCTGTCGTTGCACGGATAACCCAGGAGTCGGTGGCCAACGGGGTGCGGAAGGTGGTCGAGTCGGCGGAAGCGGCCCTGCCACCAGGTGCGGGCCTGGACGGCGTGTTCGTGTCGTGTACCAGCCTCCGAGCCTTCGGAATCGTGGAGGACCTGGAGGACCACCTCGGGATTCCCGTCGTCTCCAGCAACCTGGCATTCGGCTGGCACATGCTGCGACTGGCCGGGGTGGGTGATGCAATCGCCGGACTGGGACGGCTCTTCACCCTCGGACTGGACTGCAGCCCGGCATGACCCTGCCGGACCGGGGCTTTCCCCGTAGCGAGTACGAACAGCGGACGGAGAGGGCCCACGGCCTGATGGCCAGCCTCGACCTGGACGCCCTGCTCGTCTGCACGGAACCCGAGGTCCGTTACCTGACCGGATTCCACACGCCGTTCTGGCAGAGCCCGACCCGGCCATGGTTCGTGGTGCTGCCAGCCGCCGGCCCGCCGATCGCCGTGATCCCGGAGATCGGTGCCTCCTCCATGGCCGACACGTGGGTCGAGGACGTCCGTACCTGGCCGGCACCGCGTCCGTCCGATGACGGCGTCGGCCTGCTGGTCGACACCCTCTGCGAGGTCGTCGGGCGACGTGGCGGTTCACCTGGGCGGGTCGGCCTGCCCATGGGCCATGAGACCCATGTCCGGATGCCCCTGTCGGACCTGGACGTGATGCGGGACCGGATCCAACCACTGGAACTCGTGGACGCCACCGATGTGGTCCGTGGGTTGCGGATGGTCAAGTCCGAACGCGAGGTCGCCAAGACGGCACACATCTGCGGCATCGTGTCCGGCGCCTTCGAGGGAATCGGCGACCTGCTGTCCGTCGGCATGACGGAACGGGAGGCCTTCGCCGCGTTCCGGATCGACATCCTGGAGCGGGGTGCCGACGACGTGCCCTACCTCGTGGGGGCTACCGGTCCGGGGTTCGACGACATCATCAAGCAGCCCGGTGACCGTGTGATCGAAACAGGCGACCTGCTCATGTTCGACACCGGTTCCACGTTCGACGGGTACTTCAGCGACTTCGACCGCTACGTGGCCTTCGGGCGGGCCGACGAAGAAGCCAGACGGGCCTACGAAACGGTCTGGGCGGCCACGGAGGCCGGCTTGGCCGTCATCCGACCGGGAACCACGACCAGTGACCTCTGGCAGGCCATGGGGAAGGTCCTCGAGAATGGAGGGCCGACCGGCGGGTCCGCCGGCAGCACACCGGGAGGCTCGGTGGGCCGCATGGGTCATGGCCTCGGAATGCAGGTCACGGAATGGCCGTCGAACACTGCCGACGACGACACCGTGCTGGTCGAGGGGATGGTCCTGACCCTCGAGCCATCGCTCACGTGGGCGCTGGGATGCATGATGGTCCACGAGGAGAACCTGGTCGTTCGGGCCGACGGACCGGAGTTGCTGTCGCGTCGGGCCCCCGCCGAAATGCCCGTAATCGGGTGAGTCCAGCTCGTCAGCCGTGGGCCAGGCGCATTGGATGAAGTGAGCGTTTCGCCGGTTGATCTGCGCCCGTCGGTGGGCGTTCCGGTCGTGGACCTGGGTGATACCACTGCGCTCGTATCCGCCCTGTCGACCGTGGGCTTCGTGGCCGTCCGCGGTCACGGCGTGCCGGATGCCGACCTGTCGGCCATGCGGGGCCTGCTCGTCGACCTGTTCGCCGTGGGCGAGGAAGCCAAGGCCCGGCAGTCGGTAAGTCGGGATGACTACCGGGGCTTCATCCCACTACGTGCGTTCTCACCCAACCGGGCCGGGGAGGACCCACCGGACGCCTTCGAGGGATACAAACTGCACTGGGAATGCCCGACCGACCATCCGGTACGAGCCGAATGTGCGCTCTACGGATCCAACCGTTGGGCCGACCACCTGCCGGAGATGGCGTCCGTGGTGGGCTCCTGGTGGGCGGCCATGGACTGTCTTGCGGATCGGCTCGTGGATTCCCTGGCCGACTCTCTTGGGCTGAACGGGCTGAACGGGCTGGACGGGCAGACAATGGCCGCGACGAGGGCAGCCCCGCTCACCAACGTGACGTTGCTCCACTATCCGAGGCGTCGGCCCGATGACCTGACGCCGGGATTCCACCCGCACAAGGACATCACCGTGGTGACCATCCTGGACCCCGACCCGGCCGGGGGACTGGAGGTGCGATCACGGGAGGGCTCCTGGATGGAGGCGGAGTGTCCTGAGGGCGCCCTGCTCGTGAACGTCGGCGACCTGCTGGAGGTCTGGTCCGGTGGTCGCCTGGTGTCGACACCGCACAGGGTCACCAACCCGGTGGGAGTCGACCGCTACAGCGCCCCGTTCTTCGTTGTGCCCAACCACCGGGTGGTGGTGGAGCCGCTGCTGGAGCCGGTGGCGGGCTTCCGACCCAGGTCGGTTCCGGTCGGCGCTGTGACCGCCGAGGTGTGGCGGACCAACTGGCCGGACGAGGCGCCCTCGGACCCGACCACGCACCTCGGAACTGTCGATGCCTGAGCGGGTGCATGCCCGATCGGGCTGTTCTCGGAATCGTGCATGCCCACATGCCCGCATGCCCGCATGCCCGCATGGCCTGAGGGTCTGCCGTCAGCCATGTTGGCAGGGGGCCGGATCGGGCAGGACACTCGATGGCTTCAGCGTCTGCTGTGCCTGAACGCCACTTCCCCCGTAGATCACCCCATTGACCGGAAGGCCATACGCCATGCAGTACATCCGCACCCCGGACGACCGTTTCGTGGACCTGCCCGACTACGCGTTCGAGCCGCACTACGCGGAGATCGACGATGCCGACGGCGGCACCCTGCGCGTCCACTACCTGGACGAGGGTCCGGCCGATGCCGACCCGGTGCTGCTGCTCCACGGCGAGCCTTCCTGGAGCTACCTGTACCGGCACATGATTCCGGTCCTCGTCGAGGCCGGACACCGGGTGGTCGTGCCGGACCTCGTCGGCTTCGGTCGTAGCGACAAGCCGACCGAGCAGGCGGACTACACCTATGCCCGGCACGTCGAGTGGCTTGCCGCTCTCGTCATCGGTGAGCTGGACCTGCGGGCCGTGACCCTGTTCTGCCAGGACTGGGGTGGCCTGCTGGGCCTTCGACTCGTGGCGGCCCAGCCGGATCGGTTCGCCCGGGTGGTGGTCGGCAATACCTTCCTGCCGACGGGACACGGCTCGCCCTCAGAGGCGTTCCTCGCATGGCAGGAGTTCTCCCAGGCCACGCCGGAGTTCAAGGTGGGGCGCATAGTGAGCGGGGGCTGCGTGAGGGACCTGGAGCCCGGCGAGGTGGCCGCCTACGACGCACCCTTCCCGGACGACTCCTACAAGGCCGGCGCGCGGATCTTCCCGACCCTCGTACCGACCAGCCTCGACGACCCGGAATCGGTACCCAACCGGGAGGCCTGGAAGGTACTCGAGGCGTTCGAGCGACCGTTCCTGTGTGCGTTCGGCGACGAGGACAAGATCACCGCCGGCAACGACGCTCCGTTCCGGGCGAAGGTGCCGGGCGCCGCAGGCCTGGAGCATCGGACGATGGTGGGTGGCGGCCACTTCCTGCAGGAGGACGTCGGCCCGGAGCTGGCAACGGTCATCGTGGATTTCATGGCCGCCACTGCCTGATAGGCCACCGCTGCCGCTGCCACGGAAATCATCGCTGCCGCTGGTTGGCGAACATGCGAGTCTGAGCCATGGGAAGTACCGCATTCGTCCAGGTCGACGCCTTCACCGATGTGCCTTTCGGGGGCAACCCGGCGGCTGTGATCGTCCTGGAGGGCCCGGCCGACGATGCATGGATGCAGTCGGTGGCCCTGGAGATGAACCTTTCGGAGACGGCGTTCTGTCACCCGTCGGCCGCCGTGGACGGGGAGTGGGACCTCCGCTGGTTCACACCTACGACCGAGGTGGACCTGTGCGGCCACGCCACCCTGGCTACGGCACATGTCCTCGCCAGCGAACACGGCGTGACCGGCGAGATGGCGTTTCACACGAGGTCCGGCCGCCTCGCCGCCGAGGTCGTGGAAGGCGGCATCCGATTGGACTTTCCGGCCGACGAGGTGACCCACGTGCCGGCCACCCCGGAGATGGCGACCGCCCTGGGCAGACAGGTGGTGGCTGCCGGACGGGGACTCAGCGATCTGGTGGTCGAGCTTCGGTCGGCTTCGGATGTCCGATCCTGCATTCCGGACATGGGCCTCCTCGCCGGGCTGGCGGATCGGGGCGTGATCATCACCGCTGCGGCGGAGGTCGGGGCTGCGGCCGAGGTGGTGTCACGGGTCTTCGCTCCGAACGTCGGAATCCCTGAGGACCCCGTGACCGGTTCGGCCCACACGACCCTCGCTGTCTGGTGGGCACCGCGCCTGGGATCGGCGTTCCCTGCAGAACAGGTGTCGGCCCGGGGTGGCCGGATCCACGTCGAGCTGCTGGGCGATCGGGTGCACCTCACCGGCCGGGCTGTGACCGTGGCCCGTGGGATGCTGTTGGCATGAGCGACAGGACCCGGCTTCGGCGGAAGCCCGACCGGACGGTCGAGGACCGCGATGCCATCCACGCCGTGTTGGACGAGGGTCTGATGGCCCACGTCGGGCTGGTTGCCGGTGAGGGAGACGACGCTCATCCTGTGGTCATACCGATGCTGTACGCACGTGACGGAGAGCATCTGCTGCTGCACGGGTCGCCGGCCAGTCGACTGCTGCGAACCGCCAGGGCCGGCGTCGACCTCTGTGTGACCGTGACCCTTCTCGACGCCCTGGTGCTGGCCCGGTCGGGACTGCACCACTCCATGAACTACCGCTCGGTCGTGGTCATGGGTCGGGCCACCGAGATCACCGACCATGCCGCCAAGGTGGCCGCCCTGGACCGCCTCGTGGAGCACACCATCCCCGGCAGGACCTCCCGGGTTCGAGTGGCCCACGACGCGGAGGTGAAGGGCACCATCGTGCTGACCCTGCCACTCGCCGAATGTTCCATGAAGGTCCGGACCGGAGGACCGGTCGATGATCCTGAGGATCTTGACGAGCCTGCATGGGCGGGTCTGATCCCGATCGGCGTGGCCGTCGGGGCGCCCATTCCAGATCTCGGGGCGGCTGACGACCCGGTGCCCGGGCACGTGGCCTTCTGGGCCCGCGGGCCCGGCCAACTGAACGGCAGGCCCCCACCCGCTGGGGACACGACCTGAGCATGGCCCTCGTCGGTGCGATCGACCAGGGGACCACCAGCACCCGGTTCATGGTGTTCGACCACTCCGGGCGGGTCGTGGCAGTGGCCCAACGGCCGCATGCCCAGCACTTTGCCCAGCCCGGGTGGGTGGAGCACGATGCGCTGGAGATCCTGGGCAACACACTCGCTGTGGTCGACGAGGCCCTGACCGGCGCCGGCCTGACCGCCGCCGACCTGGTCGCCGTGGGCATTGCCAACCAGCGGGAGACCACCGTCGTCTGGGACCGGGCAACCGGCGAACCGGTGCACAATGCGATTGTCTGGCAGGACACCAGGACCGCTGGGATCATCGACCGGTTGGCCGGCGATGCCGGTCCGGACCGGTTCCGGGCAACCACCGGCCTGCCGCTGGCCACCTACTTCGCCGGACCGAAGATCGCCTGGATGCTCGACGAGGTTCCCGGCCTCCGGGAGCGGGCCGAGGCCGGCGATCTCTGCGCTGGCACCATCGATTCGTGGCTGCTCTGGAACCTCACAGGGGGAACCGGCGGCGGCAGGCACGCGACGGACGTCACCAACGCCTCGCGGACGCTGCTCATGGACCTTGAGACTCTCGACTGGGACCAGGCACTGGTTGCCGAGATGGGCATCCCGGCGTCGATGCTTCCAGAGGTCGTGCCCTCCATCGGCCGGCTGGGCACAGGCACCGGGCCGCTGGACGGTGTGCCCATCTCGGGCATCCTGGGCGACCAGCAGGCGGCCCTCTTCGGGCAGGGCTGCCACTCGGCGGGGGAGGCCAAGAACACCTACGGCACCGGCTGCTTCCTGCTCATGAACACCGGCATTCAGAAGGTGCCGTCCACGAACGGGCTGCTCACGACGGTTGCATGCCAGGTGGAGGGCGAGCCGGCCACCTATGCACTGGAGGGTTCGGTTGCCATGGCCGGGGCTACCGTGCAGTGGCTCCGTGACCAGATGGGCCTCATCGCCGATGCTGCGGACGTGGAGGCCCTGGCCCGCACGGTCGACGACAATGGCGACGTCTACCTGGTGCCGGCATTCTCAGGCCTGTTCGCACCCCACTGGAGATCGGATGCACGCGGTGTGATCGTGGGCCTCACCCGCTTCGCCAACAGGGGACACATCGCGAGGGCGGCACTCGAGTCAACGGCCTTCCAGGCTGCCGAGCAGCTCGACGCCATGCGGGCCGATAGCGGCGTGGACCTGGCCGAGCTGCGGGTGGACGGGGGCATGGTGGGAAACGACCTCCTGATGCAGTTCCAGGCAGACCTGCTGGGCGTGGACGTGGTGCGACCTGTGGTTGCCGAGACCACAGCGCTGGGTGCCGCCTACGCAGCAGGTCTGGCGGAGGGATTCTGGGAGGACCTTGGCGACGTCCGGGCCAACTGGCAGGAGGGGCGCCGTTGGGAGCCCGCCATGGGCACCGAACAGCGGGACCACCTCACGGAGCGCTGGAGGATGGCCGTGGAACGCACCATGGATTGGGTCTGATGGTCGATCCGGACGCCTACGCCGGTACCGCCAACGGTGACTACGAGCCGCCGGTCCCGATCCGGACCCCACCCATCTGGGCATGGCCACCCCGACCTGTCGCCGCCCTGCGCTGGTTCGTCGGCAGCCTGCTCTATCCGTGGGTCGGCTTCTACCTGGTCCTCTCCATCGTTATCTGGAGGTGGCTGCTGCCATCCGAGGAGACCATGGCGACCCTGCGGGCCGGGTGGATCCTCCAGATCTGGATCCGCAACCTGGCACTGCTCCTGCTGGTGGCAGGGGGGCTGCACTGGTCGCTGCACATGCGGCGTCGCCAGGACCGGGACTTCAAGTTCAACGGCCGATGGCCGGCGGAGAGCCGGAAGTTCCTGTGGCGCAGCCAGGTACGGGACAACATGTTCTGGACCCTGGTGAGCGGGGGATTCTTCTGGACCGCCTACGAGTCACTCACCCACTGGGCATATGCCAGCGGGCTCGTCGGGCGCCCCGACTGGGCGTCGAACCCTGTCTACGTCTTCCTCATGGCAACGCTCGGGGTGGTGCTCTGGTCAACCGCCCACTTCTGGGCCAACCACCGGCTCCTCCACTGGAGGCCGCTCTACCGGATCGCCCATGAGCTGCACCACAGGAACGTGAACCCCGGGCCGTGGAGCGGGATCTCGATGCATCCGCTGGAACACCTCATCTACTTCTCGAGCTTCCTGCTCTGGTGGGTGGTGCCCGTGCACCCGATCGTGATCCTGATGTGCGGCATGTACCAGGGGCCGGGACCGGCACCATCCCACTCGGGCTTCGAACGGGTCCGCCTCGTCGGCCGGTGGGAGATCCCTGCGGGTGACCTGTTCCACCAGCTGCACCACCGCTACTTCGAGGTCAACTACGGCAATACCCAGGCACCCATCGACAAGCTGACCGGAACCTGGCACGACGGGACCAGGGAGGCCCAGGAGCGTCTCAAGGGTCGCCGCCGCGCCGACCAGGTGGCCTGAGGCGCGGGACTGGTGGCCCGACCTGAGGTGGGGTACCGATGGCCCGGCCCCAAAGATGGGCCTCCGGTTACGAGAAGAGAGCCGATCTGGGCCACGCTCAGGCCATGACGGAACCAGCGACAACCCAGGGCGACCAGGTCATCGGTCGCAGCACCAGCGAGTCCACCCCATGGTGGCCCGAGCCCGTCCTGCCGGCCACCGGCACGCCGAACGTGGTCGTGGTGCTCCTCGACGACACCGGTTTCGCCCACCTGGGTTGCTACGGCGGGCTGGTCGACACACCCAACTACGACCGCCTGGCCGAGCGGGGCCTTCGCTATACGAACTTCCACACGACGGCGCTCTGCTCGCCCACGCGGGCCTGCCTCCTGACGGGTCGCAACCACCACTCGGTGGGGATGCGGGGCCTGTCCAACTTCGACACCGGCTATCCCAACATGCGGGGCCGTATCGCCCGATCCGCCGGGACCATGGCCGAGATGCTGCGCGGGGATGGCTTCGCCACGTGGGCCGTGGGCAAGTGGCACCTCGCCCCCATGCGGGAGGCCTCGGCGGTGGGCCCCTTCGGGGACTGGCCCCTCCAGAGGGGCTTCGACCGCTACTACGGCTTCATGCAGGGCGAGACCGACCAGTTCCACCCGGAGCTTTACGAGGACAATCGCCTGGTCGACCAGCCCAGCACCCCCGCCGAGGGCTACCACGTCACCGAGGACCTCCTCGACCACGCCATCGACCTTGTCCGTACCCAGCACACGATGGTGCCCGAACGACCGTTCTTCCTGTACCTGGCCTTCGGGGCCACCCACGCCCCCCACCAGGCGCCCGACGACTACCTGGCGAAGTGGCGTGGACGATTCGACGAGGGCTGGGACGTAGCGCGCCAGCGGGTCTACGAACGCCAGCTGGAGATGGGGGTCATCCCACCCGGCACCCAGCTGGCCCCCCGGAATCCGGGAGTCGAGGCCTGGGCCGACCTCTCGACCGACGAGCAGGCGGTGGCGTGTCGCCTCCAGGAGGCCTTCGCCGCGATGCTCGACCACACCGACGCCCAGCTGGGTCGCCTGCTGGACACCCTCGACGACCTGGGCATCACCGAGGACACCATCGTGGTGGCGCTCAGCGACAACGGCGCCTCCCAGGAGGGTCGGGCCCTCGGAGTGCTGGACTCGTTCCGCCACTTCAACGACTTCGACCAGCCCCTGGAGGAGGCCATGGAACGGCTGGACGACATCGGGACCCGGACCAGCAGCACCAACTATCCATGGGGCTGGGCACAGGTCGGCAACACGCCCGGCAAGCGCTACAAGCAGAACACCCACTCCGGCGGAATCCGGGATCCGCTGATCATCTCGTGGCCCGGCGGTATCGACACCGCTACCCAGGGCCAGCTGCGCACCCAGTTCCACCACGTGATCGACCTGGCGCCCACCCTCCTGGAGTTGGTGGGGGTCACCGCCCCCGACGAGATCGCCGGGATCGCCCAGCAGCCCATCGAGGGCACCAGCCTCTCCTACACCTTCCAGCCTGCTGCCGAGGACGCAGTCGCCGTCCCGACACGCAAGGAACGGCAGTACTTCGAGATGTTCGGCCATCGGGCCATCTGGGCTGACGGCTGGAAGGCGGTGGCCTTCCACCGGCCGGAGACGTCGCTGGAGGACGACGTGTGGGAGCTGTACCACCTCGACGAGGACTTCTCGGAGTGCGATGACCTGGCCACCGCCCAACCCGAGCGACTGGCGGACCTGGTCGAGATGTTCTGGGAGGAGGCGGATCGGTACCAGGTGCTGCCGATCATGGATCGGTCCAAGGCGCTGTTCGCCGGCCACCACACGGCCGGCACCCCCCGGGCGCGCGACCGGTTCGTGTACCTACCGCCCACGCCACGGGTTCCGATGGATTCCGCTCCGGCCCTGGGCTCCCGGAGCTGGACGATGCGATTCGAGTTGGAGAGGCCGGTGGGGGACGAAGTCGGTGTGCTGCTGGGATTCGGCACCGTGAACTGCGGCCTGGTGGTCTACGTGGACGACGACGGGCACCTCGTCTACGACCACAACGCCTACTCCCACCACACCGTGGCGCGATCACCGGAACCCGTCCCGGCCGGAGCCAGCGTCCTGGAGGTGCACCAGGACCGTGTGCGACGCGGCCCCGGGCGGGCCCGCCTGATGGTGGATGGCCGCCAGGTGGCCGAGTCCATGATCCCCCTGGTGCCGGTCATGGTCTCATCCGTCGGCATGGACATCGGTCGCAATCCGACAGGGGTGAGCGACGCCTATGAGGCGCCATTCCCGTTCACCGGTC
>DUAC01000139.1:567-16978 GCA_012961035.1 Acidimicrobiia bacterium | reverse complement strand
GCCGTGTGCCGACGGATCGTAGTAGACGTTTCCCTCCACCTCGTCGGGCCGGTAGCGCTGGTCCACCCATCCATCGGCATGGTCGTGGGGGTAGTCGTAACCGGTGCCGTGGCCCAACTGGGCAGCGCCCCTGTAGTGGGCGTCCCTGAGGTGCATGGGCACCTCACCGGTACCCGACGCCCCGGCGTCCACCTCGGCCCTGCCCAGGGCCACCGTCACACGGTTCGACTTGGGTGCCGTCGCCAGGTGGACGACGGCCTGGGCCAGGTTCAACTTCGCCTCGGGCAGCCCCACGAACTCAACGGCGCGTGCCGCCGCGTTGGCCACGACCAGCCCCATCGGGTCCGCCATCCCCACGTCCTCACTGGCCAGGATCACCAGGCGACGGGCGATGAAGCGGGCGTCCTCCCCGGCGGCCAGCATCCGGGCCAGCCAGTAGAGGCCTGCGTCGACGTCTGATCCCCGGATGCTCTTGATGAAGGCGCTGATCACGTCGAAGTGGTCGTCACGCCCGTAGCGAAGTGCCTTGGTGCCGAGCGCCGCCTCCACATCTTCGAGGGTGATGCGGCCGTCCCCCCTTCCGACGGTGAGGGCCGCCGCCACCTCCAGGCTGGTCAGGGCGTGGCGCCCGTCCCCGCCCGCCCTGTCCACCAGGAGCTCCAGGGCGTCCTCGTCGGCTGACACCTCCTCGGCCTCCAGGCCCCGCTCCAGGAGGCGCCTCACGGCATCCCGGCCCAGCAGCTCGAGGCGGAAGAGGGTGGAACGCGATAGCAGCGGCGGGTTCACCTCGAAGAAGGGGTTCTCGGTGGTCGCACCTATCAGGACCAGCAGGCCGGACTCCACCGACGGCAGGAGGGCATCCTGCTGGGCCTTGTTGAACCGGTGGACCTCGTCCAGGAAGAGGATGGTGCCGACGTCGCGCTCGCCCAGGCGGGCCTTGGCCCGTGCCACCAGCTCCCGCACGTCCTTGACGCTGGCGTTGACAGCCGACATCTCGGAGAACTCCTGGGCGGTGACGCGTGCGATGAGGCGGGCAACCGAGGTCTTGCCCGTCCCCGGCGGACCCCACAGGATCACCGAGGAGAGGCGGTCGGACTCGATGAGCTGGCGGAGCGGCCTTCCCGGGCCCAGCAGGTGGTCCTGCCCGACGATGTCGTCGAGGCGCATCGGCCTGAGCCGCTCTGCGAGCGGTGCCCGTCGGGCGAGTCGTTCCTCGGCTGCGCTGGCGAAGAGGTCCCCGGACACGGCCGGAGGCTACCCCTCCCCCGAGGGCCGTCCCCGCTACGCCTGGCTGGCCGGCGGCAGGACCCTCAGGCCCAGCTCCTCGAGCTGTCGATCGTCGATCGCCGTGGGAGCTCCGGTCAACGGATCGGCCCCCGACTGGGTCTTGGGATAGGCGATCACCTCGCGGATGTTCTCCTCACCGGCCAGGATCGCCGTGAGGCGGTCCATCCCGAAGGCGAAGCCGGCATGCGGTGGTGGCCCGTAGCGGAAGGCATCCAGCAGGAATCCGAACTTGGACTGGGCCTCCTCGGCCCCGATCCCGAGGATGCCGAAGACCTGCTCCTGGACCTCGCGCTGGTGTATCCGCACGCTCCCGGAGCCCAGCTCCCAGCCGTTCAGCACCAGGTCGTAGGCCTGCGACCTGACGTCCAGCAGGTCGCCACGATCCAGGGCATCCATGTCGTCGGGGTGGGGCATGGTGAACGGGTGGTGTGCGGGAATCGGGTTCCCGGCATCGTCCATGCCCTCGAACAGCGGGAAGTCGACCACCCACAGGAAGTGGAGGCCTCCCTCCGTGACCGGTGGACGTCCCAACTCGATTCGCAGCAGGCCGAGGATGTGCCGGGCGGCACGGCGCTCGTCGGCCACTATGAGGATCAGGTCCCCCACCTCGGCGTCCATCGCCGCAGCCAGGGCCGACTGCTCGTCATCTGTCAGGAACTTGGCCACCGGCGAGTTGAGGCCGTCCTCGGTGACCTTCATCCACACCAGGCCCTTCGCCCCCCATGACCTGCACTGGTCCGTGATCTCGTCCAGTCGGTTGCGGGACGTCTCGGCACCACCCGGCACCCGGATGCCCTTCACGCACGGTGCCTGGAACGCACGAAACTCCGTGCCGGCGAACACCTCGGTCAACTCCACGAGCTCCATGCCGAACCGGATGTCGGGCTTGTCGGTGCCGAACCTCTCCATGGCCTCCAGCCAGGACATCCGTGGGATCTCGCCGGGGCGCTCACCGGTGATCGCCTCGGCCGCCGATGCCACCGCGTGCGAGATGAACACCAGCACGTCGTCCTGGGAGACGAAGCTGGCCTCGGCGTCGAGCTGCATGAACTCGAACTGGCGGTCCGCCCTGAGGTCCTCATCGCGGAGGCAGCGGGCGATCTGGTAGTAGCGGTCGATGCCGCCCACCATGCAGAGCTGCTTGAAGAGCTGCGGGCTCTGGGGAAGGGCGTAGAACGAGCCGGGTTCCTTGCGCGACGGAACCACGAAGTCGCGTGCGCCCTCGGGCGTTGAGGCTATGAGCATCGGGGTCTCCACCTCGATGAAGCCCTGCTCCTCCATGGCGGTCCGCACGGCGCTGTTCACCCGGGCCCGAACCTCCAGGTTCCGCTGCATGCGGGAACGCCGCAGGTCCAGGTAGCGGTGGCGGAGGCGGAGCACCTCGTCCACCTCCGTGCGGTCGTCCAGGGGGAAGGGCAGGGGGTCCGACGTGGACAGGATGGTCACCTCGGCCACGTCGATCTCGATGGCACCCGTCGGCAGGGCCTGGTTGGCGGTGTCGTTCGGGCGGAGTCGCACGTTGCCGGTGACCTGCAGGACGTACTCGCTGCGCAGGTCGTGGGCGCCGTCGATCACCAGCTGCACCACGCCGCTGCGGTCCCGCAGGTCGATGAAGGCGAGGTGCTCTCCGTGCTCACGCCGCCGGTCGACCCAGCCGCAGAGCGTGACGCTGCGATCCACGTCGTCGGCCCGCAGGTCGCCGCAGCGATCGGTCCTCATGGAGGTGGAGTAGTCGGTCAACGAAGCCTCGCTCGCAGGATGTCGATCATCGAATCCAGGGCGACGGTCTCCTGTCCACCGTCGCCCCTCAGGTCCCGGACGGCCACCGTGCCGGCCGCCAACTCGTCCTCGCCCACTATCACCGCCATTGCGGCTCCGCTCCGGTCGGCGGCCTTCATCTGGGCCTTCATGGAGCGGCCGTCCCAGGCCCGGTCAGCCCGCAGGCCGGCCCGCCGCAGGTCGTCGGTGAGCACCACGGCCCGCTCGCCTCCCGTGGTGTCCACCACGAAGACGTCGATGACCGAGGTGGGTGCGTCGAACACGCCCTCCGCATCGCATGCCAGCAGGGTCCGGTCCACCCCGAGGGCGAAGCCCACGCCCGGCGTGGCAGGGGCTCCCAGGTCCTCGGCCAGCCCGTCGTAGCGCCCTCCACCTCCCACGGCGTCCTGGGCGGCATCCAGCGCTTCGGCGACGAACTCGAAGGTGGTTCGTACGTAGTAGTCCAACCCGCGCACCAGGTGGGGCGACACGGTGAACGGGACCCCGAGGGCATCGAGGGCGTCGGTGACCCGGCCGAAGTGCGCCTCGGCATCGTCAGAGAGGTGGTCCAGCATGCTGGGAGCGGCAGCCACCAGGTCGGCGTCGGCCTCCCTGCTGGAGTCCAGAACCCGAAGGGGATTCACGGCCAGCGTCGTGCGGGACTCCTCGCTGAGGGAGTCCAGGTCCGCCGAGAAGTGGGCCCGCAGCGCCTCCACGTAGCGGGCACGGTCGCCGGGGCTGCCCAACGAGTTGACCGCCAGGGTCACCCGGCGCAGGCCCAGACGCTCGTAGAACCGCCACGCCAGGGCGATGACCTCGGCGTCGACGTGTGCGTCCTCCGGGCCCAGGACCTCCACGCCTACCTGGTCGAACTGGCGGTAACGGCCCTTCTGGGCACGCTCGTAGCGGAAGTTGGGGCCTGCGTACCAGGCCTTCCATGGAACCACGGGTCGATGCTGGGCGAATGCCCGCACCACCGAGGCGGTCTGCTCGGGGCGCAGGGCTATCTGCCGACCGCCCCTGTCCTCGAAGGAGTACATCTCCTTGCGGACGACGTCGGTTGCCTCTCCCAGGCGCTGGAAGACCTCGACGTGCTCGAACATCGGAGGTATGACCTCCAGGTAGCCCGCCGAGGAGACCACGTCGGCGAAGACGTCGACCAGCGATCGCCACCGGGCGGAGTCCGGCCAGAGGATGTCGCGGGTGCCCTTGGGGGCACGAAAAATGTGGTCCACCACAGCGATGGAGGCTACCGGCCCCTCTACGGCGCAGGCCATGGCCGTTGTCTCAGGATCAGCCGTGTCTCCGAATCAGCCGTGGCCTATCGGGCGACCACCGACGGTCGGATCACCCCGCGGGGTTCAGCCCCCCGCCACTACCGGGGACCACCCGATAGACGTCGTAGACGGAATCCACCTCGCGCAGTGAGCGCAGCAGCGCCTCCAGGTGGGAGGGGTCGCCGATCTCGCATTCGAAGCGCATCGTCGCCACCCGGTCCACCCCGCTGGTGGCGGTGCTGGTGCCCAGCACGTTCACGTGGCTCTCGACCAGCACGCCGGACACGTCCAGGAGGAGTCGTGGCCGGTCCAGGGCCTTGATCTCCACCGACACCACGAAGCGACCAGCCGGGTTGCCGTCCCATTCGACGTCGATCAGCCGGTCGGCCTGGTCGGCCATCAGAGACACGGCGTTGGCACAGTCCGAACGGTGGACCGACACGCCCCTGCCACGGGTCACGAAGCCCATGATCTCGTCGGGCGGCACCGGTGTACAGCACCGCGAGAGCCTCACCATCATGTCGTCGAGGCCCTCGACGTGGACGCCGACCGTCCCGGTGTCGCGTCGGGGACGCCGTGGCTGGAGGACCTCCACGGCCAGCTCGTCCTCGGGATCCAACTCCTGCAGCACCCTCACGACACGCCCCACGACGGCCCGGGCCGAGACGTGGTGCTCGCCGATCGCTGCGTAGAGCGTGTCCGGATCGTGGTAGTTCATCGCGGCCGCCACCTCCGCCAGCTGGGTTCCGGCCAGCACCTCGCGTACCGGCAGCCGCACCCGGCGGAGTTCAGCTGTGAGGGCCTCGTGACCGGAGTCGATGGCATCCGACCGCCGCTCCTTCGAGTACCAGTTCCTGATCTTGCTGGCGGCCCGGTGGGTGGCAACGAACTGCAGCCAGTCCCGGCTGGGGCCGGCACCAGCCTGCCTGGAGGTGACGATCTCGACGGTGTCACCAGTCTCCAACCGGGTCTCCAGCGGAACGAGGCGGCCGCCCACCTTGGCGCCGACGCAGCTGTGCCCCACGTCGGTATGGATCGAATAGGCGAGGTCGACCGGCGTGGCGCCGACGGTGAGGGTTATGACCTGGCCGTTGGGGGTGAACACGTAGACCTCGTCCAACTCCAGATCGGTCTTGAGGTTGGCCATGAAGGTGTTCGGATCCTCGGTCTCGGCCTGCCACTCCACGATGCGCCCCAGCCACGCCATCTCGTCCGACGGCGCCTGGGCCTTGTAGTCCCAGTGGGCGGCCACGCCGTGCTCGGCCCGGGCATGCATCTCGACTGTCCGTACCTGGAACTCCACCTGCTTGCCCTTTGGCCCCACGACCGTCGTGTGGAGGGACTGGTAGAGGTTGAACTTGGGCATGGCCACGTAGTCCTTGAACCTGCCCTGCACCGGCTTCCAGGCGGCGTGGATCGTTCCCAGGGCGGCGTAGCAGTCCCGCACGCTGTCGACGATCACCCGGACCCCCACCAGGTCGTGGATCTCGTCGAACGACCGCCCCTTCACGATCATCTTCTCGTAGATGCTCCAGAGCTGCTTTGGTCGGCCGGCCACCCTGCCGGCGATCCCCAACTCGGCCAGACGACCCTCCACCTCGCCGACCAGCTGCGCCAGGTAGAGGTCCCGCTCCGGCGAACGGTCCTGGACCATCTGGTCGATCTGGCTGTACCGCTTGGGATGCAGGGTGGCCAGGGCCAGGTCCTGGAGCTGGTCCTTAACCTCCTGCATCCCCAGCCGGTTGGCCAGGGGGGCGTAGATGTCCATGGTCTCCTGGGCCATCCGCTGCTGCTTGTGCTCCGGGAGGGCGGCCAGGGTCCGCATGTTGTGGAGGCGGTCGGCCAACTTGATTATCAGGACGCGGAGGTCCTTGGAGAGCGCCACCAGCATCTTTCGCATGCTGGCCGCCTGCTGCTCCTCCCTGGTGTCGAAGTGGAGCCGGTCCAGCTTGGTCACGCCGTCCACGATCAGACGGACCTCCGTGCCGAAGTCCCGCTCCAGGTCATCCAGGCTGACGGGGGTGTCCTCGACGGCATCGTGGAGGAGGGCGGCCGCAACCGTGGTGTCGTCAAGCCCCTGGCGGGCGACGATGGTGGCGACGGACATCGGATGGTTGATGTACGGCTCACCCGACTTGCGGGTCTGGCCGGCATGTGCCGCCAGGGCCACCTCGTAGGCCCGCTCTATGAGCGTCGTGTCGGCGCCGACGTGTCGGCTCCGGAACTCGGTGAGCAGCGTCGAGGTCTCCTCGACCGTCGCCCTGGGGCGGCGGCGCCAGGGCAGGACCCGGGTCACCGTCACCATGGCACGTACCCATTCATTGAACTATCGCCACCATGTCTCCGATGGGCCTCGTGGTCCAGTCGGCTGGTCAGGCTCGGGCGGGCGGCCATCCGGGGCCGGTCGGACTCATGGTGCGACTCCCGCATCCTCCAACGGTAGTCGCCCACGGTGGGTCCTCCGGGGCTCTGGATCCGGTCAGCGCTTCTTCTTGCGGGGGCGGGGCGGCACCCCACCGGCACCGGGTGCGGAGATCGTCGGGCGGCGCTTCGCGGGGCCGCCGGTGGGACTGGATCGCGGCGCCGCCCGGGTGTCGGACAGGGCAGCCTCCTGACGGCCGATCACCCGCGTCGGACCGGCCACCACTCCACGGGACCTGACCTTCTCGGCCACCATGCACCAGCGCTCCTCGCGCTCCTTGAGGCCGGCCACGATGGTCGAGGCGAGGAAGAGCGACGAGTAGGAACCGACGAAGATCCCGACCAGCAGTGCGACCGCGAACTCCTGCAGGGTGGAGGCGCCCATGACCAGCGAGCCGATGATGAGCATCGAGACGACGGGGATGGCCGACGTGATGCTGGTGTTGATGGACCGCATGGCCACCCGGTTCAGGGAGAGGTTCATCAACTCGGTGTACGTGTAGCGATCGGTGGCACCCAGTCGGCCGACGATCTCCCGGACCTTGTCGTAGACGACGATCGTGTCGTAGAGCGAGTAGCCCATGATTGTCAGGAACGCGATGACGGTGGCGGGCGTGATCTCGAACTGCAGTACCGAGTAGACGCCGACGCTGAGCACGATGTCGTGGGCCACGGCGACCATCGCCCCGACCGCCATCTTCCACTCCAGGCGCACGGTGATGTAGAGCGCCACGACGACGAAGAAGACCAGCAGGGCACGGATGGCCTTGTCGGTCACCTGGTCTCCCCAGGTGGGGCCGACCTGCTCGAAGGCCTCCACAGGCCCGAGTTCCGCCACCAGGACGTCACGTATCGCAGCGGCCCTGATCGGATCCTGGACGTCGGACCGGATGAGGAGCACCTCGCCGTCCACTATCTGGATCCGGGCATCGCCGGCATCGAGTCGTTCCATGACCTGGCGGGCCTCGGCCACGCTGGTCCCCGGTGAGCGCACCTCGAAGGAGGTGCCGCCCTCGAAGTCCAGGCCCAGGTTCAGGCCCCGCACGCCGAACGAGGCCAGCCCTACCAGCACGGCGACCGTCGAGACGATCACGGCGCGACGCCACAGGCTCGGGAAGTCCACCGCCGACTCGCCCCGGTAGAGGCCGCCCAGGACGCTCATGCCCGGGCCCTCCTGAGGCCGCCGGTGATCGGCGACACGGCACCGCTGGACGGGAGGCCGAAGCGCTCCGGATGCTCGGCGAACCAACGCGTGGTGGAGAGGAGGCGGACCATCGGTCCCATGAAGAAGTAGGTGGCGACCAGGTCCAGGATGGTGGCCAGGCCCAGGTAGAGGGCGAAGCCGCGCACCGCTCCGACGGTCAGGTACCAGAGCAGGCCGGCGCCGATGAGCGACGCGGTGTCCGCCTTGACGATGGTGGAGAAGGCGATCGGGAACGCCCGGTCCACCGAGGAGCGGGCTGTCCGGCCGTCGCGCACGTCCTCCTTCAGGTGCTCGAAGTAGACGACGTTGGAGTCCACGGAGACACCGATCGCCACGACCATTCCGGTGACCCCGGCCAGGGTCAGCGCCAGCCCCGACTGTGTCCCCAGATGGGCGATGATCGACCAGAGCAGGGCGCCGGAGATGGCCAGGCTGGCCAGCGCCACGAGGCCCAGGATCCGGTAGTAGCCGACGATGAACACGGCGACCAGCAGCAGGCCGATGAGGCCGGCCACGATGCCGGCCCGCAAGGAGTCCTCGCCGATGGTGGCCGAGACGAGGCGGATGTTCTCGGGTTCCAACTCGACGGGTAGGGCGCCGTAGCGCAGCGCCAGGGAGACGTCGTCGGCCTCGATCTTCTCGAAGCCCCCCGAGATGAGGATGGCGTCCCGGCGGAACTCGGGCGCCCGGATCGAGGGAGCGGTCACGACCTGGCCGTCAAGCACGATGGCCAGGCGACCGTTGGTGGCGCTGTCCTGACGTGGACACGCCGGAGAGCCCGAGAAGCAGAGGGCGGCAATGGCGTTGAAGCCGTCGATGCCCACAGCGCCCTCGTGGAGCTCCAGGCCGACCTGCCACTGGTAGTCGATGAACAGGGCATCGGCGTCGCTGACCGCCTCGCCGGTGAGGAGGCTGGGGCCCAGCAGGTAGCGCTGCCCGCCAGCGTCGCCCCGCAGGCCGAGCACCACGAAGTCCCCGGGATTGTCGTCCTCGGGAAGGGTCACGCCGGTCGGGCCGACCGCCGGGACGACCTCGCCGGTGGCGACCACCTCGCAGGAGGCGGGTCCGGTCGGAACCACACCGGAAGCCGGCCGTGCGGCACCGCGGCCGGTGTACATACGACAGACGGGTCGGAACCGGAGCTCGGCCGTGGTTCCCACCAGCGAGAGCGCCCGTTCCTGGTCGTCCACACCGGGCAGCGAGACCATCACGCCGTTCGCGGTCCGGGAGATCTCGGGTTCGGCCACGCCCAGGCCGTCCACCCGGTCACGGATGATCTCGACCGCCTGGTCCAGCATCTCCTCGTCGGCCGGGCCTACGGCCGTCAGCCGGACCGATACGCCGCCCTGCAGGTCCAGGCCCAGCAGCGGTTCGTTTCGCCAGACGACCGTCATCACCGAAGCGGCGACGGTGATGACGACGATCCCGATCAGGAATACGAGTTGGCGACGTGGCATGGACGTACCGGGTAGCGGGGCAGGGCGGTCTGCGGGCTCAGCCCACTATCGGGCCGTCGCCGGAGTCGTGGTCTGAATCCTCGCCGGATTCGTCGTCGGAATCCCCGTCGTCGGCAGTCGGCTCGTTGAAGCGACCGTCCACGGATCCTCGCAGCACCTTCAGCTCGATGCCGTCGTAGACCTCCAGCCACAGGATGTCGTCCTCCACGTCCTTGACCACGCCGAAGATCCCGGAGTTGAGGACCACCTCGTCGCCTGCCTGGATGGAGGAGACGAGCGCCTGCTGCGCCTTCACCTTCTTCTGCTGCGGACGGATCATCAGGACGTACATGAGCCCGAAGATGAGGATCAGTGGGATGAAGCCAGCCATGGTGGAAGTTCGTCCTTTGGAGGAGGTCGGCCCCTGGGGGGAGTCGGTCACAGACCGTGGGGCCGGTCGGGCTGGATCGCCGGACCCGGGCAGCCTAGGCCCGTCGGGTCAGCCCCAGACGGCCAGCGTCTCGCTCCTGAATTCCTCGAACCGACCTTCGTGGATGGCCGCCCTCAACCGGTCTACGAAGTCCAGCAGCCAGGCCAGGTTGTGGAGGGTCAGGAGGCGCCGGCCGGTGGGTTCATCGGTCATCAGGAGGTGCCGTAGGTAGGCGCGTGACCAGCGGGCCGCCGGGCTGGCCGGGAACGCCGGATCCAGGGGGAGGTCGTCGGTGGCGAACCGGGCGTTCCGTAGGTTCAGCCTGCCGCCCGTGGTCAGCACGGTGCCGTGGCGCGCATGCCTGGTGGGTAGCACGCAGTCGAACATGTCGATTCCCCTGCCCACCACCTCCACGAGGCCCGCTGGATCCCCGAGGCCCATGAAGTAGCGCGGCTGGTCGGACGGCAGCAGGGAGGTGACGACGGCCAGCGGTTCCAGCATCTCGTCGCGCGTCTCCCCCACGCTCATTCCGCCGACGGCATAGCCGTCGAAGCCCACCTCGAGGGTCCGCCGGGTGCTCTCCGCCCGCAGCACCGGGTCCACTCCGCCCTGGACTATGCCGAACTGGCACTGGCGTGCGGCGGCGTCCGGGTGGTCCAGGAACGCCCGACGGCCACGGGCCGCCCATGCCGCAGTCCGCTCCACCGCCCGACGCAGGACAGGTTCGTCGGCGGGCAGCGCCGGACACACGTCCAGGACCATCTGGATGTCGGCGCCCAGGTCCGCCTGCACGGATGCCGCCGTCTCGGGGGTGAGCACGTGGGTGGACCCGTCGTAGGTCGACCTGAAGGTCGCACCGGAGTCGTCCACCTTCGGCTTCAGGGAGAAGATCTGGTATCCGCCGCTATCGGTGAGCGTGACGCCTTCCCAACCGGCGAACTTCCCGAGACCGCCCAGGTTCCTGACCACCTCCGCGCCGGGGCGCAGCATCAGGTGGTACGTGTTGCCCAGCACCACCTCGACGCCCAGGTCCACCAGGTCCGTGGACGAGAGGTGGCGCACCGCCCCACGGGTACCGACCGGCATGAAGCACGGCGTGGCGAACGATCCACCGGGGGTGTCGACCCGTCCGGCCCGGGCACCGCCGTCCGTGACGGTCGTGGTGAAGGTGGCCCTCATGAAGTCGCGGCCCGGCCCACGAGCATTGCGTCGCCGAACGACAGGAAGCGGTAGCCGTCTGCCAGTGCCGTCCCGTAGAGCTCCCTCCAGCGGGGCCCGGCGAAGGCCTCCAGCATGACAAGCAGGCTGGACCGCGGCTGGTGGAAGTTGGTCAGGAGGACGTCCACGACCCGGAAGTCGAACGGTGGGCGGATGAAGAGGTCGGTGCGGCCCTCCAGCCCGGAGCGTGCCGCCGACTCGAGGGCCCGCACCGTCGTGGTCCCGACGGCGATGACCCTGGTGGCGTCCCGACAGGCCTCCAGGGTGGCGGCCGACACGCAGTAGTCCTCCCGGTGCATGCGGTGATCGTCCAGGTCGTCAACGGTGACCGGGCGGAAGGTGTCCAGCCCGACCACCAGCTCAAGCGATTCGATGCGCGCTCCGGCTACCCGGCAGGCCTCCAGCACCTGTTCGGTGAGGTGCAGTCCGGCCGTCGGGGCCGCCGCCGATGCCGACCGGCGGCTGTAGACCGTCTGGTAGCGGTCGGGATCCTCCAGGACCGTCGTGAGGTACGGGGGCAGCGGCATCTCGCCACAACGGTGGATGGCCTCGAGCACCGGACCGTTGCAGAGCAGCCGGACATGGCGCCTCCCTTCGCCCAGGTCCCGGCCGACCTCCACCGACAGGTCGTCGTCGACGGCGAGCGTCGTCCCCTCGGGCAGCTTCCGACTGGGCCGCACCAGGGCCTCCCAGGCCTCGTCGTCATCCAGGGCCCGTAGCAGCAGCACCTCGGCGCTTCCCCCGGTCCGACGTCGGAGTCGCAGTCGGGCGGGCAGCACGCGGGTGTCGTTGACCACCAGCAGGTCACCGGGTCCCAGCAGAGATGGCAGGTCGCGGACCGTCCGGTGCACGACGCTGTCTCCTACCGCATCCAGCAGCCGGGCCGCCGGCCGGTCCTCCAGGGGCACCTGGGCGATAGCAGCATCCGGGAGCTGGTATGCGAAGTCTTCCGGTCCCATGAGCCGGTCAGCCTACGACCGGGGTCCCGCCCCGTCGGTCCGGCTGATCCGGTCAGTCCTCGAACAGGGACCCGGCCCGGCGCTCCGGCACGGCGGGCCTGTTGATCCCCAGGTGGTCGTAGGCGGCGGTCGTGGCCACCCGGCCCTTCGGGGTGCGGTGCAGGAGGCCCTGCTGGATGAGGTACGGCTCGTACACGTCCTCGACGGTGTCCTCCGACTCGCTGACGCTGATGGACAGGGTCTTGAGCCCCACCGGCCCGCCATCGAACCGCCTGCAGAGGACCGAGAGGATCTCCCGGGAGGGCTTGTCGAGGCCCAGGTCGTCCACGCCGAAGAAGGCGAGGCCGTCGCGCGCCACCGGGCCGTCCACCACGCCGCTGCGTTCAACCTGGGCGAAGTCCCTGACCTGCCGGAGCAGCCGGTTGCCGATGCGAGGCGTGCCCCGGGAGCGCCGGGCTATCTCCGCGGCACCCTCCTCGTCCAGGTCCACGTCCAGGATCCCGGCAGCGCGCGTGACAATGGACTGCAGGTCGGCCGGCTCGTAGTACTCGAGTCGTGCCGTGAGGCCGAACCGGTCGCGCAGCGGCCCGGTGATGAGGCCGGTGCGCGTCGTCGCGCCCACGAGGGTGAACGGCGGAAGCTCCAGCCGGATGGAACGGGCGGCCGGCCCCTTGCCCAGGATTATGTCCAGGGCGAAGTCCTCCATGGCGGGGTAGAGGACCTCCTCGACGGCCCGGGCCAGCCGGTGGATCTCGTCGATGAACAGGACGTCGCCGGGTTCCAACTTGGTCAGGATGGCAGCCAGGTCACCTGCACGCTCCAGGGCAGGGCCCGAGGTGACGTGCATCTCGGCGGCCATCTCGGCGGCCACGATGTGGGCCAGGGTGGTCTTGCCCAGCCCCGGCGGACCGGCGAAGAGGAAGTGGTCAGCCGCCTGCCCCCGCCGACGGGCCGCCTCCAGCATCACCCTGAGGTGGCCCTTCAGCTCGGCCTGGCCGACGAACTCGTCGAGGCGGCGCGGCCGCAGGCCGGCCTCCACCTCCACGTCGTCGATATCCGGATCCCGGCCCGCCGAGAGGAGCTCGTCTCGCACAGCCGGCCCCCTACGCCCGCGCCAGGCGTTGCAACGCCTCGCGGAGAAGGACCGACGGATCGTCGCCACCCAGGTCCACGAGCACGGCCCGGACCTCGTCGGGGCTGTAGCCGAGACCACCGAGGGCCTCCTGGACCTCCGACACGGCGGTACGGCCGACCGGGGTCCCGTCACCGGTCACGGGGACGCCGTCGATCGGCAGGTCGAGGGAACTCTTCAGCTCGACGAGCAGCCGGGCGGCGGTCTTCTTGCCGACGCCGGGTACCAGGCAGAGCGCCGCGAGGTCGTCATCGGCCAGGACCCGCGCCAACTCGGCCGGACCATGCACGCCGAGCACCGACAGGGCCAGTGACGGGCCCACGCCATGTGCCGACAGGAGCGTCTCAAAGCAGGACCTCTCGGCGCGTTCCAGGAAGCCGTAGAGGGTCTGGTCGGCCTCGCGGATGTGGTGGTGGACGTGCAGGAACACCTCGGTCCCGACCTCACCGAGGCGGACCGCCGTCGTGGGCGTGACCACCACCCGATAGCCGACGCCAGCCACCTCGACCAGGACCTCGCCCAGATCGAAGCGCTCCAGGAGGCGACCCCGTAGCGACCCGATCACCGGGCCACCGCCTGTCCGGCCGTCCTATCCGACCCGCGAACGGGCGGAAGCATCGCCAGGTGGCAGAGCGCCACGCCCAGGGCATCGGCCGCGTCCACCGGACGAAGTGGCGTGGTGATCCCCAACTGGGTGCGGACCATCTGCTCCATCTGGTCCTTGTCGGCACCACCCCATCCGGCCACCGCCGACTTGACCTCGTTCGGCGAGTAGAGGGCCACCTCGCATCCAGCTGCGGCGGCCTCGGCCATGACCACTCCGGAGGCCTGGCCGGTCTGCATGGCCGTGCGGACGTTCACCTGGAACAGCACCCGCTCGATGGCCACCTCGTCGGGCCGGTACTCCCGGATCAGGGCCCTGACCTCCCCCTGGAGCTCGGCAAGGCGATAGGCCAGGTCGGTCTCCGGCGACGTCCGGATCACCCCGGCGGCCTCGGCGCGCAGCCGTCGACCGGTACGCGAGACCACGCCGTAGCCACAGCGTGTGAGGCCGGGGTCGATACCCAAAACGAACATGTGTACGACTCTAGCGGTGACCGCCCCGGACGTCGGTCACCCCGCCGACCCGGCCGATCGCCGCGGCACGCCATGCGTTGGCAGGCGTTGACAGCCCTGGCAGTGAGCGCTGCGCCTCGGAAAGTAGGAGAACCTGTCAATCCCCGAGGGGGGGTGCATCAGTCCTCGAGCGCCTCCATGACATCGGCCGGGATGTCGAAGTTGGCGTGCACGTCCTGGATGTCGTCGTTGTCGTCGAGTATGTCCAGCAGCCGCAGGACGGCCCTCGCATGCTCGGCGTTGTCGATGGCGACCGTGGTGGTGGCCAGCATCGTCACCTCGGCGTTCAGGAACGGGACCTCAGCGGCCTCGAGCGCCTCGCGCACGTCGGGCAGGTCGGTGGCCTCACAGGTGAGGCGCCACGTCCCGTCCTCGTCCACCAGGTCCTCGGCGCCTGCGTCCAGGGCCACCACCATGATCTCGTCCTCGTCCACCGTGCCGTCCAGCAGGACCACGCCCTTGCGTTCGAACTGCCATGCCACCGCACCCGGCTCGGCCAGCGAACCACCGTTCTTGGAGAGCAGCGACCGGACCTCGGATCCCGTGCGGTTGCGGTTGTCCGTCAGCGTCTCCATGTAGAGGGCCACCCCGTGTGGGGCGTAGCCCTCGTAGGTGATCGACTCGTAGTCGACGCCCTCCAGCTCACCGGTGCCCCGCTTCACCGCCCGCTCGATGGTGTCCAGCGGCACCGAGGAGTCCCGGGCCTTCTGGAACATGGTCCGCAGCGTCGGGTTGATGTCCGGGTCGCCGCCGCCCTGCCGGGCCGCCACCTCCACCTGCTTGATCAACTTGGCGAAGAGCTTGCCGCGCTTGGCGTCGGCGGCACCCTTCTTGTGCTTGATGGTCGCCCACTTGGAATGGCCTGACATGTGGTCCCCCTCTCGACTGTTGGCTTGTCTGGCTGGCTGGTCTGTCTGGCCTGGACGGCCTGTCTACCTCGGGCCCATCGACGCTCAGGCGCTGAACGCCAGGTCGAGGAACCGTTCGTGGATGCGTCCGTCACCGGACATCTCGGGATGGAATGAGGAGACCAGCACGGAACCCTCACGGCAGAGCACGGGGATCCCGTCCACCCGGGCGAGGACCTCCACGGCCGTTCCGACCCGCTCGACCACCGGTGCCCGGATGAAGACGCCGTGGAACGGACCGTCCAGACCCGTGACAGGGAACTGGTCCTCGAACGAGTCGACCTGGCGGCCGTAGCCGTTGCGTCGGACGTCGATGTCGATCGCTGCGAAGGAACGCTGGTCGGGACGGCCGTCGGTCACCCGGACGGCCAGGAGGATCATCCCGGCACAGGTACCGAGCACCGGTAGGCCATTGGCCAGGCGTTCGGCCAGCGGCGTGCGGAGGCCCGACGAGTCCAGCAGCATGGACATGGTGGTGGACTCTCCGCCGGGCATGACCATGGCGTCCACGGCCTCCAGGTCCGTCGGGGTGCGTACCTCCAGCGGCACCGCACCCAGCCCTCCAAGGACCTCGGAGTGTCGGGCGAACGCCCCCTGGAGGGCGAGCACGCCGACCTTCATGAGGAGGGGTACCTACCAGCCCCGGTCGGCGAGCCGGGTTTCCAGCGAGTCCATCTCCAGGCCGGGCATTGCATCTCCCAGGCCTCGGCTGACCTTCGCCACCATCGCCGCATCGCGGAAGTTGGTCACGGCCTCCACGATCGCACGGGCCCGCGGCGCCGGATCGTCGCTCTTGAAGATGCCGGATCCCACGAACACCGCCTGGGCCCCGAGCTGCATGACCAGCGATGCGTCGGCGGGCGTGGCGATACCTCCTGCGCAGAACATCGGAACCGGCAGCTCGCCGGTCTCGGCGATCTCCTGGACCAGGGGCAACGGCGACTGGAGGCGCTTCGCCCAGTCGAAGAGTTCGGCCTGGTCGGCCTGTGTGATCCTGCGGATGTCACCGATGATCGACCGGAGGTGCCTGACGGCCTCCACGATGTTGCCGGTCCCGGCCTCGCCCTTGGAGCGGATCAGGCAGGCGCCCTCGGAGATGCGCCGCAGCGCCTCGCCCAGGTTGGTGGCGCCGCACACGAACGGCACGTCGAAGGCCCACTTGTCGATGTGGTGCGCCTCGTCGGCCGGCGTGAGGACCTCGCTCTCGTCGACGTAGTCGACGTCCAGGGCCTGCAGGACCTGGGCCTCGGCGAAGTGGCCGATGC
>DUAC01000139.1:0-425 GCA_012961035.1 Acidimicrobiia bacterium | reverse complement strand
CGGCGATCTTGGCCTGGGCAGGATCCACGACGTCCATGATGACGCCGCCCTTGAGCATCTCTGCGAGGCCCCGCTTCACCAACTGGGTACCGGTTGCTCTAGTCACATCGCTCATGGCGCGCAGTCTAGGACCGGGACCGGGCCGACCATCCAGTCGAAACAGGCGGGCTGTGGCTCGGCCGTCTTACGCGTAAGACGACACACAAGGCCGACCATCCAGTCGAAACAGGCGTGCGGTGGCTCGTACGACTCTGGGATACCCGTAGTGCCGGGGCCGACCACCTCCACCCAGATGGGGGCCATCGCCAACCTGTCTCAGCCGATCAGCTCGGCCACCTCGGCCGGGTCCAGGACCTTCCCCTCGCCCATCCGGGCCAGGGCCACCCAGGTACGCCCGGGACGCAGGAACACCGCCTCACCCGTGT
>DUAC01000138.1 GCA_012961035.1 Acidimicrobiia bacterium | reverse complement strand
GGGCGGTCTCGAGTTCGACGTGGTGCTGGACATGAGCGCCTACCACCCCGACGACGTACGGCTCATGGTTGAGCTCTTCGACGGGCGGACCGGCCAGTACGTGTTCGCAAGCTCGACGGTGGTCTACGCGGCATCTGACCACCTGCCCATCACCGAAGACCACCCCACGGAGCGCGGCGACCCCCAGATCGAGTACGGCGGCAACAAGCTCCTCTGCGAGGATGTGCTGGACGAGGCACGCCACGACCACGACTTCCCGTCCACCGTCGTGTACTTCTCGATGGTCTACGGGCCCCGCAACATCATCCCGGACCGGGAGCAGCGCATGTTCGCCCGCCTCGAGGCCGGGCGACCCGTCCTGATCCCCGGCGACGGCACGACGGTCTTCCAGGTCGGCCACGTGGACGACCAGGCCAGGGCCCTGGAGGCGACAACCCGGGCTCCGGCGACCGTGGGGCGTCGCTACAACATCACCGGGAAGCACTTCCAGAGCGACCTCGGATACGTGGCCACGACGGCAGCCCACATCGGCGTGGAACCAGACCTCCGCTTCATACCTGCCGACACCATGGACGCCCTCTGGGACGGTGACCTGGAGGTGGAGGTGGAGAGCGCCTCGAAGGCCAACATCGACATCCGGACCAGCCCGGAGGCACGCCGCCGCCAGACATCGGTCCGGCACCGCTTCCGGTTCGCAACGGTGGTCCCCAGGCTGGCCCCCAACATCCACCGCTGGAACCGCAGCGTGGTATTCGGCATCGACGCCCTGAAGCGCGACACCGGCTGGGAGCCCCGCCACGACCTGGCATCGATGGTGGCCCAGACGCATGCCTGGCACGTCCAGACCGGCGGCCGGGAATACGACTGGGCCTACGAGGACGAGCTCCTCAAGCTCCTGGGCTGAACACCCGTCGTGCGCCTGGCGCCTGGGCGACGAGGCGCTCAGGTGAACGGAAGGTGGCAGGCCACGAAGTGGTCCTCACTGATCTGTTGCATCAACGGCTCCTCGACCGCGCACCTGTCGATCGCCAACGGGCATCGGGTCCGGAATCGACAGCCGGACGGCGGGTCGGTGGGCGACGGAAGATCATCGCCCAGGACGGCATCGGCTACACCTACCGACCGGGCCGGCTCGGGTGCCGAGGCGAGCAGCGCCCTGGTGTACGGGTGGGCCGGGGCCTCGTAGAGGCGGTCAGCGTCGCCCACCTCGCAGAGCTTTCCCAGGTACATCACGACCACCCGATCGCTCACGTTGCGAACCACCGACAGGTCGTGGCTGATGAACACGAGGCTCAGGTCGTAGCGGGCCTTCATGTCCTCCAGGAGGTTCAGGATCTTTGCCTGGACCGAGACGTCGAGGGCTGAGACCGGCTCGTCGCAGATCAGGATCTCCGGGTTCATGGTCAGCGCCCGGGCGATGGAGATCCGCTGGCACTGTCCGCCGGAGAACTGGTGTGGCCGGTGGGAGGCCGCCACTGCCGGGTCGATGCCTACAGCGTGAAGGACCTCCTCGACTCGTTCCCTTCCTTCGGTCCCGATGTCGCCGTCGGACCAGATTTCGAGACCCTCGCTGACGATGTCCCTTACCCGCCTCCGCGGGTTCAGCGACGAGATCGGGTCCTGGAAGATCATCTGGAGTCTCGGCCGTACATTGCGCAGGTCGTTACCTGATAGGCCGGTCAGGTCGATCTCATTTTCGGAGCCGGGGTCCAGAACCACCCGACCGCTGGTAGGCGGTGGCAGCTGGACCAGGGCTCGAGCTGTCGTGGACTTGCCGCAGCCGGACTCGCCGACAATGCCCAGGGTCTCCCCCTTCCGGAGGTCGAAAGAGATGTCGGACACCGCGTGGACCACACGGTTGCGACCGACTGGGAATTCCTGGACGAGGTTTTCCACCCGGAGGATGACGTCCTCGTCGCCACGGAGTTGGACGGTGCCGCGACCAGCCATCAGACCCTCTCCCCCGGACCGTCGACCACCGCACCGACGGGCACTCCAGACTGGTGGATCTCCAACCCGGTCGCCGTGTGGCCTCGCGCGGCGTTGGCCGCCAGGGCCGTCTCGGCGGCGGGGGTTCCGACCGGCGTGTGACACGCAACCTGGTGGTCGTCACCAATGGGCGTCAGGGGTGGGCACTGTGCCACGCACAGGTCATTCGCGTAGCGACACCGATCCGCAAACGGGCACCCGGTGGGTGGACTGGTGGTGACCGGTGGTTGGCCGGGAATCGGCACCAGGCGCGTATGGCTGGCCGAATTGATCTTCGGAATGGTTTCAATCAGGGCCTCGGTGTAGGGGTGGCGCTGCTGGGAGAAGATCTCTTCGGTGGGGGCCTCTTCCATTGTCCGACCGGCGTACATGACCATCACCTCGTCGGTCCGGCCCTTGACGACGCCAAGGTCGTGGGTGACGAGGATCATCGACATCCCCCGCTCGGCACGAAGGTCGTCAAGCAGGTCCAAGATGTGCTTCTGGACGGTGACGTCCAACGACGTGGTGGGTTCATCGGCGATGAGTAACCGTGGTTCGCACGCCAAGGCCGCCGCGATCACCACCCGTTGGCGGAGGCCTCCCGATAGCTGATGGGGGTATTCGTCGAGCCTTCTTCCAGGTTCGGGAATCCCTACTTTTTCAAGTAGGTCGCCGGCTCGGCGGCGAGCCGCCGCTCTCGTCTGCCCGAGGTGATAGCGCACTGACTCGGCGATCTGTTCGCCAACCTTCTTGACCGGATTGAGCGATGTCATCGGGTCCTGGAAGACCATGGAGATCTCGACGCCCCAGAGGTGCTTCTCGGCCTTCCGTTCGGCGGCCAGTGATCGCAGATC
>DUAC01000137.1 GCA_012961035.1 Acidimicrobiia bacterium | reverse complement strand
GACCCGGATGAAGGTGAGGAAGCGGTCGACGGCCACGAGTCGCTTCGCGGACTTCGTCGATACGGCATGGGTTGGCAAGTGCGCTCCGTTGGCGTCATGGGGAATGGCCAGACGGAAGGGTAGCGGGCCGACCTCCCCGACGTGTGCCCTCCGTCACCGACCACGACCTCCACCCGTCCTCGACCCGACCGGCGGCGACAACAGGCGGCGGCTCCGTCGGTACGCTCGCCGCCATGCCCCACAGCACGCACCAGGCACTCGCCGACGAACGCAACGAGTCGGTCGAGATCTTCATCAACGGCGAGTTCTTCGCACGCCACGAAGCAAAGGTCTCAGTGTTCGACAGCGGCTTCCTGGTGGGCGATGGCATCTGGGAAGGACTGCGCCTGCACCACGGACGGTTCGCCTTCCTGGACAGGCACCTTGACCGCCTGTTCGCCGGTGCGGCGGCCATCGACCTGGACATCGGCCTGAGCCGTGACGAGGTGGCCGAGGCGCTGTACGCCACCGTCCGGCACAACGACATGCACGACGACGTGCACGCCAGGCTCATGATCACCCGGGGAGACAAGAAGACCCCCTCCCAGCATCCCTCCAACGTCGTGGGCGGCCCCAACATGGTGATAATCGCCGAGCACAAGGCCGCCGACCCGGCCGTCGCAGAGGCCGGCATCACCCTGTTCACGACGACGGTCCGCCGACCGCCTCCAGACACCCTGGACCAGCGCCTCAACTGCCACTCCAAGCTGCACGAGGTCATCGCCCTCATACAGGCGGTGAAGGCCGGTGCCGACGAGGCGCTCATGCTGGACCCCACCGGTGCCGTCGCCACCTGCAACGCCACCAACTTCTTCGTGGTGCGCGAGGGCGGGGTGTGGACCTCGACGGGCCTCTACAACCTGAACGGCATCACCCGCCAACTGGTGCTGGAGGTGGCGCCGCAGGCAGGCCTCACCGCCCACCAGAAGCCCTTCTCCCTGACCGACGTCTACTCGGCCGAGGAGGCCTTCGTGACCGGCACCTTCGGTGGCCTCACCCCGGTCGTCGAGATAGACGGTCGCACCATCGGAGACGGCAGGCCCGGCCCGATCACCGCGAAACTCCAGGAGCTCTACCGGGCGGCCGTCGAAGCCGACGTCGCCGGCGACTGAGGCTGCAGGGCACATGACGATTCGCATCAACTGCTGGTCCGGGCCCCGGAACATCTCCACGTCGTTCATGTACGCCTTCCGGCAGCGGAGCGACACCACCGTCTTCGACGAGCCGATCTACGCCCACTACCTGCGGGTCACCGGACGGGAGCACCCGGGCCGCGACGAGGTGCTGGCCAGCCAGGATCCTGACGGCGAGGCCGTCGTCCGGGACCTGATCCTGGGTGGACACCCGACACCGGTCGTGTTCTTCAAGCAGATGGCCCAGCACTTCGTGCAGTTGGACCGGGCATTCCTGGGTGAATGCCGGAACCTCCTCCTGATCCGGGACCCGGAGAGGGTCATCACGTCGTTCGCCAAGAACGTGCCGGACGTGAAGGTGGCCGACACCGGCCTAGCGATCCAGGTGGAGCTCCTGGAGTGGATCCTGGCCGACGGCGGTGAGCCCATCGTCATCGACTCCGCCGCCCTACTGGCCTCACCCGAAGCCACCCTGCGAACTCTCTGCGATCGCCTGGGGCTCAAATTCGACAGCGGGATGCTGTCGTGGCCCGCCGGACCCAAGCCCGAGGACGGCGTGTGGGCCGAACACTGGTACGCCAGCACGCATCGCTCCACGGGCTTCGCTGCCGGCCAGCCCAGCACCGAACCGGTACCGGAGCACCTCTCCTCGGTGGTCGACGAGGCGAGGCCGCTCTACGAGCGCCTCAGCGAGTTCGCCCTCGATACCTGAGGCCCGCCAGCGTCCCGGCAGCCACCCGGCCCATGCCAGACTCGTCGACATGGCATGGATCCGGACCGTTCCCGATGACGACTGGGCCGAGGACGACGGCCTCGCCGACCTCTACGGCCGGGTGGTGGACTCCACCTTCGGCCGGGTCGACCGGATCATGGCCGTCCACTCGCTGAACCCCGCCGGGCTGGCCGCCCACGACGGGCTCTACCGCTCGGCGATGTCGGGCACCGGAACCCTCCGCAGGGTCGAGCGGGAGCTGGTGGCACTCGTGGTCAGCCTCGAGAACCAGTGCCACTACTGAACCACCCACCACCGGCGCGGTCTGCGCCGACTCCTGAAGGACGACGACCTGTTGGCCGCCGTCGAGGCTGACTGGACCAGCGCTCCCCTGTCGGCACGACGTCGGGCGATGATCGGCTACGCGGTGAAGTTGACCCGCAGCCCCGGCGAGATGGAACAGGCCGACGTGGAGGCCCTGCGGTCTTGCGGCTTCAGCGACCGGGACGTGCTGGACATCACCGAGGTGACCGCCTACTACGCCTATGCGAACCGCATCGCCGACGGCCTGGGCATCACCATCGAGGAGTGGATCCCCGAGGACTGATCCCTCAGGCCGGATCGGGGGCGCCGTCCGACGCCCTCACCGTGCCGTCCACCCCGACTGTCACCACTGCACCGGTCTCGAGGCCGTCCAACTCCTCCTGGGCGAGCACCACCACCGGCATCAGCAGTCCGTAGACCTCGTCGGCGGCAATGGCACCCAGGGCGATGATGTCGTCGCGTTCGGCCATCAGGATGGCCGCCGGCGCCGTCCCCGCCCGGACCGCCTCGCAGATGACGCTGCTGCCGGAGCTGGACCCCCGTCCGAACGGCATGACCAGCACGCGACCAGCCACGATCTCGCCGACCTGGGGATGGCGCTGGTCGATGATCCGACCCCCCACCGTCTCCATCCCTCCCCAGAAGCTGAGTGGCTCATCGAGGCGGAGTACCTCGCCGGTGGCTGTGCCGGCTACGAGTACCAGCGGAGTCGATCCCTGCTCAGGCATCGGCCCAGATCCCCTCGTCACGGACCACACGCCCGACGATCGCCGACTCCACGCAGTCCTCGGTGCTCCCGAAGACGACCTCGAGGCCGAGGTTCCCGGGTGCGTAGTAGGCCCATTTCGCCGAGTCGGTCATCGCCGTACCGGTGACGTCCTGGATTATCGGCGTGAAGTAGGTACAGGTGTCGGTCACCATGCTCACCCCGGCATCGGCCAACCTGTCCGCCCAACCCCGTAACTCCACCTCGTGGAGCACGTCGCGCCCGGTGGAGACGAAGAAGGCCACGCCGTCGTGGACCCGCCGGTCGCCCAGCAGCTCCACCAGGCGCCCGATCTCGGCGACCGAGTAGTGCGGTGTGCCCAGGCTGACGGTCCTGAGGTCGTCGTCGGTGGTCGTGGAGAGCCTGTCGCGTGCGGCACGCAGGTCCGCGGCGGTGACCGTGACCTCCTCCACGGGTCGGTGGCCTGCCAGGGCCGCTTCAAGCGTCGGGGCCTCGGGCGTGCTGCCGACCATGTGGAACATGCCGACCGAGCCGGTCGACGCCGAAGCCGCCCCCAATGCCTTGAGGCGGTCCTCGGACACCCCGGGCTCCAGGCCGTCGACGACCGGAACCGCCTTTCCGACCAGCCGCCCGATCAGGCCACCCAGCACCGGGTAGAAGACGTCACGATCCAGCAGGTCGACGGACACGCCGTCCATCCGGATGACCACGGTGGCCCGGCGGTGCTCGTCGAGGTGCAGCCCGGCGGCCGGTGCCCGCCCGGTGACGGCACAGCAGATGTCGGCGAAGTCGCCGTAGCGGTTGGTGCGGGCACCCAGTACCGAGTTGGCGAACACGATGGCGTTGGACTCCGCCCAGGCGATCTGTTCGCCGAAACCCGGCCTGACCTCCAGCTGGTAGGGCGCACACGTCCAGGTCGGACGGCAGCCCATCTCCTCGAAGCGCTCCATGAGCCCTCGCGACAGCCTCGCCTCCTCCGGGTCGCCTCGGGCGTGCTCCGGGTGCAGCAGGTCCAGCGAGGACACGTTCAGCGTGGTGGGCACGACGACCCTGGCCCCGTCGTCAGCCAGGCGGTTGGCGAAGTCGAGGACCGCCTGGCCGTGGTAGAGACAGGAATCGATGTGTGCGCCGGTGATGTCGAGGAGCTCGTCGGCCCCCATGGCGGCGGCCAGACGGGTCACCACGCGGCTGGCCATCTGCTGGGCCGGGCCCTCTACGCCTGCCAGTCGCGCCTCGTCGCGTTCCTCGAGTCGGAGTGTCATGTCGCGGATCGTAGGCCCGCCCGAGCGCGGCGGTCAGGCGTCGCAGCGAACGGACGGGCCGTCAGCAGTTCGGGTTCTCCTCGGGCTCCTCGGCGGCCGAGACCACCTCGTCCACGAGGAGTTCCTGACCGACGAAGAGGAGGTTGGGGTCGTCGATGTCGTTCAGGGCCATCAGCTCCTCAACGGTCGTGTCATGGCGCTTGGCGATCTTGGAGAGCGAATCGCCGGGCTGGACCGTGACGATGGCCGTCTCGACCCGGTCCTCGGCGGCAGCGTCGGCGTCGGCTTCCGGATCCTCCAGCAGGACCACCTGGCCGACGAAGATCTGGTTGGCGTCGCAGAGCTCGTTGATCCTGACCAGGGCATCGACCGTCGTGCCGTACCGCTTGGCGATCTTGGAGAGCGAGTCGCCCTTCTCGACGGTCACTGACTCCGGAACGTCCGTCACGGCCACCGTGGTGGTCGCTGGCGGAGCCGTGGTGGTGGCCGTCGCCGCCACCGTCGTGGCGACGTTCGGCGTCGTGGTGGTCGCCGGCGAGTAGTCCGACGGGGCGGCCGTGGTGGTGACGAACATCCCGGTGGTCGTCGTCTGCACCACGATCGGCCCGTCGTCAGAGCCCCCACATGCGGTCGCCACGACGGCCAGGACCAGCAATGGAAGCAGGGTCAGGCGCATGGCCGGACTATAGGTCCGACGGACCGGCTGGCCGGGTACCCCGAACCGTGTAGCAGCGCCGCCGCATCCCCGATCCGGTCAGGCCCCACCACCGGCTACCGGCCACGACGGATCGTCGACCGGCCGGTCCCGGCCGAAGGTCGGGATGGTCCCGTCAAGTCGGTGGAAGTCAGCTGCCTCGTCGGCGTAGATGGCCAGGACGGTGGCCAGCCCGGACGGCTGGTCGATCGTCCCGGCAGCGATGGAGAGCATGTCCGCCTTGTCGGATGCCGCCCAGAAGAGCGTGGAACCACACGTCGTGCAGAACCCGTAGCGGGTAGTCGGCGTCCGCTGGTACCAGGCCAGGGTCGTGTCGCTCTCGAAGTGGACGTCGTCGAGGCTGGCTGCGGTGGCCGCCATGTGGTGACCGGTGATCCGACGGCAGGGCTCGCAGTGGCAGTGGACGACGTCGCGCAACGCCCCCTCCACCCGGTAGCGCACACCGCCGCATTCGCAACCGCCGGTTGCACGCACGCCTGCCTCGGAATCGTCGTCGCCCATCGGCGCATCCTCGCGCAGCCCGAGGGGGCGGCGGGCCTCTCGAGGGGTGCCCGCCCGACCGCGCATGGATCGCCGCCCGGTGGTGGAATGACTGCTTGCCGTACCAGCTAGCCGCACTCCTCGCCGCCGCCTCGTGGGCCACCAGCAGCCTCATCGCCGCCGAGCCCGTCCGGCGCCTCGGAGGGCCCCGCTTCTGTCGTATCCGGATGCTCTACGCCAGCGGAATGCTGTTGGTCCTGGCCACCGTGACCGGTGGTTGGTCGTCGCTCAGCCGGGACGACCTGGGGCTGCTGGCGGTCTCGGGGCTCATAGGCATCCTGCTGGGCGACGTAGCCCTCTTCACCGCCATGGCCCGGATCGGGCCCCGTCGGACCGCCGTGGTGTTCACCTCCAACGCCCCGCTGGCGGCCGTGGGCGGGGTCCTGCTGTACAACGAATCCTTCAACCTCACGGCACTCGGCGGAGCCGCCCTGACGGTCGTGGGCATCGCCATGGCGGTCAACTTCGGCTCCAGAGGCGGAACCCACGCCCACGTGTTCGAGCGGATCGAAGGCTCCCTGCGGACCGGAGCCTCCTGGGGGGTGCTCGGCGCCCTCGGCCAGGCTGTCGGAGCACTGACCGTCAAACCGGTACTGGACGGCGGCGCCGACACCCTGGCGGTGGCAGCGACACGCGCCGTTATCGCCACGGCCGCCATGTGGCTGGTGGCCCGACCCACTGACCGGTTGGCCAGGCCTCGTCAGCGTGGAGAGATACGTCGCAGCGACCACGTCCGTCTGGCCGTAAGTGCCCTGGCGGCCATGGTGCTCGGGATGACCCTCCTGCTCTGGGCGATCGGCCACGGCGACACGGGTGTGGCGACGATCCTGTCGGCCACCACACCGGTGATCATGCTGCCACTTCTCTGGATCACGATCCGTCAGGCTCCGGCGCCGGGTGCATGGCTGGGCGCCCTGCTGACCGTGGTCGGAACCGCCCTTCTCATCTGACGGTGCTCCCGTCGCCCCGGCGGTCGACCTCCACGAACACCTCCGACAACGACTTCCTGCGCAGGTCCGGCACCTGCAGGCCGGGAAGCGGGTGGCCGATCGGAAACATCACGAAGGGCCTCTCGTTCTCCGGTCGACCCAGGAGCCTCCGCAGGAAGGCCATCGGCGTAGGGGTGTGGGTGAGGGTGGCCAACCCCATGTCGTGGATCGCGGCGATGAACAGGCCGGCGGCGATGCCGACGCTCTCCTTCACGTAGTAGTTCTTCCGTCTGGACCCATCGGGACGCAGCTCGTAGCGCTGCTCGAACAGCACCACTATCCACGGGGCGACCTCCAGGAACTCCTTGTGGTGGTCGGTGCCCAACGGCGCGAGGGCCTCGAGCCACTCGTTGTTCATCCGGTTCTCGAGGTAGTTGGACCTCTCCTCGGCCTCGGCCTCCCGGCGTATGCGCGACTTCAGCTCGGGGTCCTGGACGGCCACGAAGGTCCACGGCTGCTTGTGCGCGCCGGACGGAGCTGTCGAGGCTGCCAGGACCGCCTCCTCTATGAGCTCGCCGGGTACGGGCCTGGAGCTGAACATCCGGACGCTGCGTCGGGCACCCATCGCCTGATGGAAGGTCCGGGCACGGTCCAGCATCTCGTCGTCGGGAAGGCGACGGGTCTCCAGCGTGACGAACGGATATCGGGCAGCCAGGTCGGCGGCAGGGTACGGATGCTCGTGGGAATGCTCAGGATCGACCATCCATCCATCCTCGCCGCCACGACGGACCCCGACCACCTCCGGTGCCCGGGACAGGATTTGAACCTGTACGCCCCCTGGGGGGCCGCGGGGTTTAAGCCCGCTGCGTCTACCAGTTCCGCCACCCGGGCGTCCAGCCACGCTAGCCAGCCGCCAACCGGGAGGCTCTTGATCAGGCAGCGAGGGCGGGTTCCTCCAGGGCCAGCCAGAGCGCAGCCCTCACGGTGTCGGCCCTGGCGGGGTCCAGGTCGTTGGCCACCACGATCCCCTCCACCATGTCGGCAACCACCGCTCCCCACGGCCGCCCCCTCACGACCACGGCGATCGTGGCCGAACCGCTCCGACGTCGGATCGAACGCTGTACGCCAGCCAGGCCCGGCGGGTACCTGAACGTGGGTACGTCCAGTCCCCGGAGGCGGGCGGCCCGGCCCAGCGAACGGGCGGTCTCGCCGAAGCGGGTGGCGAATGTCTCGGTGGATCTGCTCTCCATGGATTCCAGTATCCACGGCGGGTGTGACAGCCACGATGGCGGAGTCCCCGGCGGAGGCTGGGCCATACTCCGGACGTGGACCCGATCGACGGTACGACCTCAGCACCGGAGCTGAACCCGGCCCAGCAGGCCGTGCTGGACCAGCTCGGCGCCACAGCCGACGAACGACCCGAGTTCGCCGCCGACCTCCGCCACCACCTCCGGTCCGCCCTCGAGACGGCAGTCGAACCCCACCTGGACGGGCTCCCGGCCGGCGAGGATCTCTTCGTCCACAAGCACCGCCTCGCCCAGGTCCACGGCTGCGAGGCGAAGTTCCTCGCCGACGAGGTGGAGGAGTTCGAATGGCGGGTCCCGACGGCCCGGGGCTCCATCGTCCACAAGGCAGTCGAGCTGGCTGTCAACTGGCGGCGGGAGGTGGAACCACCGGTCCTGGTGGACGAGGCACTCGCCCGATACGAATCCGACCAGGGCGGCCTCGGACACTGGCTGCGGGGTTGCAGCGAGGTGGAGCGCGCCGAGCTCCGGTCCGAATCCCTGGATGCGTTCACCAAGTACATGGAGTGCTGGCCGCCACTCAAGCCGGCATGGCGCCCGGTCACCGAGAGCCGACTTCGGGCCGAGCTGTGCGGCGGCCGCCTGATCCTGGCGGGCAAGGTGGACCTGACCCTGGGTAGGGCCATCGGCCAGCGGGCCGGCAAGGTGATCATCGACCTCAAGACGGGCAGCTCGCTACCGGTACACCGCGAGGACCTCCGGTTCTATGCCCTGATCGAGACGCTCCGCATCGGCGTCCCGCCCCGACTCCTGGCCTCCTACTACCTGGACCAGGCAAGCTTCGTGCCCGAGGAGGTCACCGAGGAGATCCTCATGACCAGCGTGGCCCGCCTCTCCGACGGCGTGGGCCGACTCGTCGAGCTGCTCCATGGTGGCGGCACCCCGAACCGGATCCCCGGCCCACCCTGCCGCTGGTGCCCGGTCTACGACACCTGCGACGAGGGACAGGCCCACCGGTCCGCATTCGACGACCCGGCCTGAGCCCGGACGACGTGGATCAGTCCGGGTCCAGTCGTGCGTACTGCCCGGTGAGCTGGAGCACCAGCCCACCACCGATGACGATCAGGCCACTGGCCGCAACCACCGGTCGGGGCCCAAGGATGGATATCAGCCAGCCCATGAGCAGGTTGGCGAACGGCGACAAACCCAGGACGCCCATCAGGTAGATGGCCATGACCCGACCACGCAGCTCATCGGCCACCTGCAGTTGCACGGTGGAGTTGAGGTTCGTGGCCGAGGCGAGGTGCATCGCACCGATCAGGGTCAGGGCGCCGAAGCCCACCCAGAAGGACGGGGCCAGGGCGAACACCACGATCGCCACCCCGTAGCCGGACGTCGCCACGAGTTGGATCCTGGAACGCCTGAGGTAGCTCAACTCCCCGGCCACGACCGGTGCGGCCATCAGGGCGCCCAACCCCTGCGCCGAGCCGAGGATCCCGAACCAGAACGGCGAGACCTCGAAGACCTCCTCGGCGAACACGACGATCTGCTGCACGATGGGCTGGCCGGCAGTCGAGACGAGCGTGACGGTGATGATCGCCGCCCGGATCCCCGGAGCATCCAGCACGTAGCGGATCGACTCCCGGTAGTCGGAGACCACCGAGGATCGCCGCCGCCCATCCACCTTGGTGGTCTGACTGGGGCGGTACAGGGTCGCCGGATCGATCCGCAGGAGGGCGACCAGGACCGGCCCGTAGAGCACCGCCGTGAGCGTGAGCGCCCAGCCGGGACCGAGCGTGCCGATCAGCAGGCCGCCCAGCGCCGGGCCGAAGGTACGGGCGGCGTTGAACTGGGTGGAGTTCATCGTGATGGCATTGCGGAGGTGCTCCCTCGGAACGCACTCCGCCACGAAGGACTGCCATGTGGGCAGCTGGACGCCGTAGATGAACCCGCCGACCAGCAGGAGGAGCATCCAGATCCCCACGTTGCGGATCCCCACAACCCACGTCAGGGCCATCGTCGCAGCCAGCAGGCTGCAGAGGCTGTTGGTGGCCAACAGCACCCTGCGTCGGTCGAAGTGATCCGACACGTAACCGGCCAACGGATTCATGAGCAGCATCGGAATGAACGTGGAGAAGCCCGCCATGCCCACCCAGGCCGCCGAACCGGTGATCCGGTACACGATGAAGTAGGTGGTCACGTACTGCACCCAGCGGCCGTTGTTGGTCAGCACACCACCGATCCAGAAGCGGCGGTAGTTCGGGAAGCCAAGTGCCGGGAAGCGGCGCCGATCCCGTGGTGGCAGTCCCGGGACGACCGACCCGCCCGGTTCCACTACTGCCATCGGGCGACCCTAACCCCGGCCCGATGGCGGCCTCCCAGCGGCTGGCCGCCATGTGGGCGGGCCCGCTCCGGTCCGGCGACGCTGACCACCGCATGGGAGACTCACCCCATGAGCGTGCTCCGAATCGAACGACGCGACCGCGTCGCAATCCTGACCTTCGACGATCCCGACCGCCGCAACGTGGTCTCCGACGAGATGAACGAGGAGCTCCTGGCCGCCTTCGACGACCTTGAGTCCGACGACGGCATCGGAGCCGTCGTGCTGACCGGCGCCGGCAGGGCCTTCTGCGCCGGAGCCGTCCTGGACGACCTGCTGGAGGCCGGCGAAGGAGACTCAGAGGGTTCGCTGCCCGACATCTACCGGGGCTTCCTGCGCGTCGCCCACACCACCCTGCCCACCGTGGCGGCCGTGAACGGCGCGGCGGTCGGTGCCGGCATGAACATGGTGCTGGCCTGCGACCTGGTCGTGGCCGGCCGCTCCGCCCGATTCGACAGCCGGTTCCTGACCATCGGCCTCCACCCCGGCGGCGGCCACACCTGGCGCCTCCGCAACATCACCAACCTGCAGACGGCCAAGGCCATGGTGCTCTTCGAGCAGATCCTGGACGGCGAACAGGCCGTCCGCCACGGCCTGGCGTGGGACTGCGTGGAGGACGACGAGCTGGTCGACGCTGCCGTCGACTACGCGGCGAAGGCCGCCGCCCATCCGGTGGAGCTGGTCGCGGTCACGAAGCAGACGCTGCACGACACCGCCGGCGTGACCGAGTCGGTCCCGTCGGTCCAGTTGGAGATTCCACCCCAGGCCTGGTCCATGAAGCAGCCGGCGTTCGTGGAGATGGTGAACCGGCTGAAGGCCCGGATAGCCACCAGGGACTGACCAGCGCGGACCCCGTCCCCCGAACCCACCCCGGGTCCCGACGTCAGTCCACGGACGAGCCGAGCCAGGTGGCGGCCAGGACCGTCCGCCTGAGGCACCATTCCTCGGCGGTGATGGCGAACCTGAGATGGTCCTCCCAGACGCCGGCGATCTCCAGGTAGCGCTCGGCCAGGCCCTCGCACCGGAAGTCCAGCTTCTCGACCACGCGTCGCGACCGGACGTTGCGCGGCACGATCGAGACCTGGAGGCGGTGCAGGTCGATCTCCTCGAAGGCGAACCTGCACGCCACCACGAGGGCCTCTGGTATGTAGCCGTTGCCGGCCATGTCCTCGTCCATCCAGTAGCCGACGTGGGCGCTCCTGAACGCCCCCCGCACCACGTTGGAGAGGTTCAGCTCCCCGGCGAACCCGTCGCTGCCATCGTCTCCCACGAACACGCCGAAGCCCCAGCCGGTACCCAGCTGGCGTTCCCTCCTGCGGGCGGCACAGCGCATGTTGAAGGCCTGCCGGTCCTCCGTGGGATCCGGCTGGCCGAACCCGCGACGTGGCTCCCAGACCGTCAGCCAGTCGGCGTTGCGCCGCCGTACGACCTGCCAGTCGGCGAAGTCCTCGACCTCCAGGGGTCGCAGGGTGACCCTGTCACCACGCAGGACCGGACTGTCGGTCACCTGGTCGATTGCCACGGCCCAATCATGGTCAGCGGTGGTGGCCGAGTTGCAAACCGGCCAACACCCGACGGCCAGCACCCGGCGGTCAGTCCAGGATCTCGTCCAGGGCAGCCAGGAGCAGGGTGACGTTGCGGATGCGGGCGGTGTGCCCCATGCAGCCGATCCGCCAGACCTTGCCGGCGACCGGGCCGAGCCCGCCGCCGATCTCGATGCCGTACTCGGTCAGCAGGCGAGTACGCACCCCCGCCTCGTCCGACCCCTCGGGTAGGCGATCGATGGGAACCATCACAGAGGTCAGTTCCGGGAGACGGTGCCCCTCCTGTGCGAACAACTCGAAGCCACGATCCACGAGGCCTGCCTGGAGCTTGTCGCCACATGCCTGGTGGCGGGCCTGCACGTTCTCCAGGCCCTCTTCCAGGACCACGCCGAGGCCGGCGTGGAGCGCGTAGATCATCGAGATGGGCGCCGTGTGGTGGTAGGCGCGTGCGCCGCCGCTGGTGACGTACTCGGCGATCATCTGGAGGTCCAGGTACCAGGACGGTGACTTCTCCACGAACCGCTCGATGGCCGCCGCCGAGACCGTCACCGGCGATAGCCCGGGCGGCACGCCGAGGCACTTCTGGGTGCCGCTGTAGGCGAGGTCCACGCCCCAGGCGTCGATCTCCAGGGGAATGCCCGCCAGCGACGTGACGCAGTCCACCAGCAGCAGGGCATCGCCCTTGCCTGCACCGATGGGGGCGATGTCGTTTCGGACGCCGGTCGAGGTCTCGGCGTGCACCACGGCGATGACCTTGGGATCGGGGTGGGCATCCAGCAGGTCCTGCGGATCCAGCGCCCACCCCCATTCGGCATCCACCCTCACGACGGTGGCTCCGCAGCGCGAGGCCACGTCGCACATTCGCTCGCCGAACACGCCGTTGACGCCGATGACGACGGTGTCGCCGGGTCCCAGCACGTTCACGATGGTGGCTTCCATGCCGGCGGAACCGGTTGCCGACACGGGGAAGGTGAGCGGGTTGGTGGTACGGAACACCTCCCGTAGCCGATCGTTGGTCTCATCCAGGAGGGCAATGAAGTCCGGGTCCAGATGGCCCAGGACGGGGCGACCGAAGGCCTTGATGACCTGCGGATACGGGTTCCCGGGACCGGGGCCCATGAGGATGCGATCAGCGTGCGACATGGCGGTCATCCTAAACGAAGAGCCACTACTGACGGGAAACTCTTTCCCTGTGGGGAAAATCCCCGTTTGGCCGGATCAGGCCTGCTGCGAGGCCACGAGGCCGTCCAGGATGTCGGACTCCGAGACCAGGCACTCGTCGAAGCCCATCTGGCGCATGACCTTCACGAGGATCGCCATGCCCCCGATGATCACGTCGGCACGTGCCTCCTCCATCCCCGGATTCTCGAGGCGCTCGGCACGCGTCTCGGTGGCCAGGGTCCGGAAGACGTCCTCAACGGCCGCCCTGGAGAGGCGGAAGTGGTGAATCCGATCCCTGTCGTAGTCGGCCAGGCCGATCTCGACCGCCGCGGCGCACGACACGGTGCCGGCCAGGCCCACCAGGGTGCGTGCCGCAGCGGCCCCCGGGACCTCCCGCAGGACGTCGTCGATGTGCCCCTCGGTGATCGAGAGGCAGGCCACCAGCTCCTCGGGCAACGGGGGGTCGTGTTCGATCCACTGCTCGGTCAGGCGCACGCAACCGATGTCGCACGACCATGTCCCCTCGGCCTCCGTGGTGCCCGTCACGAACTCGGTGGAGCCCCCTCCGATGTCCAGCACCAGGAAGGGCCCGTCGGCCGGATCCAGCTCCTCTGTGGCGCCGGCGAACGAGAGCCTGCCCTCCTCGATGCCGGACAGGAGTTCCGGACGGTGGCCGAGAGCCTCCTCGGCCAGGTCGAAGAAGTCCTCGCGGTTGGCCGCATCGCGGGCCGCCGAGGTGGCCGTCACCCGGCACCGGGTGACCCCGTGGCGGTCCATTGCCGCCCGGTACCCACGGAGCACCTCCAGCACCCGGTCCATGGCCTGCTGGGAGAGCCGCCCCGTGGCATCCACCCCCTCCCCCATCCGGGTGATGTGCATTAGACGCTCGACGGTCCGCTGACCGTCACCGATCAGGAGTCGGGTGGAGTTCGTGCCGCAGTCCACGGCGGCCACAAGCTCAACCACCGGTTGGATCCTTCCGTGCGGGCAGGTCGTCCAGTCGGGCGTGGACCCACCGTCCGACCGGGTCGTCGCCGCCGGCCAGGAACCATGCGTAGTGGGCGTGCAGGCACTTGACGCCCCGCCTCGTTCCACCCACGCCGCCGGAGGGCCGGTGACCTGCATGTCCGGCGGGGATGGCAGCGTCGCGTTCCGCTGCGTAGCGGGCGTGTGCGTCGACCAGCTCCACCGGATCACAGTCCGCCTCGGCGGCCCGCACCCCCCCGGTCGACTCCAGGGTTCCGATCCGGGAGCGGAGGTCGTCTCCCACCAGCCAGAAGCGGGTGGGCATGGGACGGCCGTCCTCCAGCAACGGGTGGTTGCGGATCACGACGGGCACGCCGGCGTCGTCACGGACCACCACCTCGAATCGCCCCTTCGGACGTCGGCCGAGCAGGGCTGCGACCACCTCGTGGTCATCGGGGGCGGTTCCGGTCGGGGGCGTGATCGGCGTGTCCATGGACTGGCCCATGGGAAGGGCCCGAGGAGGTCCTAGCGCAGGACCAGGATGACGACCACGACCACCGCAACGACCAGCAGCGTGGGCACCAGGCGCTTCAGGATCGGCGCTCCGGCGGCGCCCAGCAGGTCGATGGCCTCCACCTCGGGAGCGTCCACGACCCGGATCGTGGGTGCGTCCCCAGCTGCGGCGACCGGGGCATCGGCGACCACCTCGTCGGTGGATGCGGCCATCAGGTCGCTGAGGTTGTCGGCGAACTGGCCCATCAACTTCTTCGAGACGTCGGCCATCACGCCGCGTCCGAACTGGGCCACCTTGCCGGTCACCGTCAGGTCGGTCGTGACGGTGACCTTCGTACCGACTTCGGTCGCCTCCAGCTCGGCCGTGATGTCCGCCGCGGCGTTGCCCGCTCCCCTGGTGTCACGTCCCTCGGCGCGCAGGACCGCCCTGTACCCGGCGTCGTCGCGCTCCACGAAGGAAGCGGCTCCCTTGTACTGGGCGGTGATCGGCCCGACCTTGATCTTGACCACCCCACGGAACTCGTCGCCCTCGATCTCGAGCAGCTGGGCTCCAGGGAGGCACGGAGCGATGCGCTCCACGTCGGTCAGCACGGACCACACCAGGTCGACGGGCGCAGCCACCTCGAAGTCATTGTTCAGTTCCACAGCCGCAGGTCCTCCACCGTGTCGATGTCTGCCGGATCTCCACTACAGGCTACTTCCACCACATGGGACGCCCTCCTGGCCAGCAGCGACCTGGCTCCGGAATCGCCGGAAACGGGAAGTTCATCCCAGAACCTGCGCCCGACCTTGGTGGGCGGCCTCCGCAACCCGTCGAACACGGCCACGACCAGCGGGCCCTCGGCGTCGGCCACCGCCCGCCAGGCCTCGGCAGGTATGCCGGGGGTGTCCGCCAGGCCCAGCACGATCGCCTCATGCCCGGCACGCTTCGCATGCTCCACGGCCAACCGGATGGAACCGGCCTGGCCTTGAGACCAGGACCCGTTGTGCAGCACGGTGGCACCTTCCGGAATGATCGCCGAGAGGTCCACTGGGCCGGTCACCACCACCAGCTCGTCCAGGCCGGCAGCCGCCGCCGCCCCGATGGCGTGGGCTGCGAGGGGCCTGCCGTCCAGGTCCGCCAGCAGCTTGTGGCCGGGGCCGCTCCACCGGCTACCGCCACCGGCCGCCAGCACGACGGCGGCGACGGTTCCATTTCCGGGGATGGTCATGACGGGCCCTCAGTCGTGGATCGGACCGTCGGTGTCCGAGAGTGCCCGGGCCGAGCGACCGGTTCGCAGGGCGATGATCTCCGCCATGACGGAGATGGCCGTCTCCTCAGGGGTGCGTGCGCCGATGTCCAGCCCGATGGGCGAACGCAGTCGGGCCATCTCCTCGTTGGTCACGCCGGCCTCCACGAGACGCCCCAGGCGGTCCTCGTGGGTACGACGGGATCCCATGACGCCGATGTAGCCGACCGACGTCCGCAGGGCCGCCACGATGGCCGGCACGTCGAACTTGACGTCGTGGGTAAGCACGCAGATGGCGTCCCGGCGCCGCAGCTCCGGCCCGACCTCGGCCAGCAGGCGGTCCGGCCAGTCCACGACGACCTCGTCGGCGAGCGGGAACCGTTGGGTGGTGGCGAAGACCTCCCGGGCGTCGCACACCGTGACCCTGTAACCCAGCACCTTCGCCACCCGCACCAGCGCCAGGGTGAAGTCGACGGCACCGAAGAGGAGCATCCTGGGGGGAGCGGCGAAGGCCTCGATGAACACCCGCAGGGAGTCCTCGCGGGCCTCGCCGTGCTCGCCGTAGTGCCGGACACCGCTGCGGCCGGCGGCCAGCTCGCCCAGGGCGTCGCGTGCCACGACCCGATCCAGGTCCTCGTCGCCGAGGGTTCCGTCAACCTCCACCTCGTCGGCCGCTGGTCGATGGACCATGAGCTTGGCACCGGCACGCTCTCCATCCAGAACGGTCGCCAGCGCCACCGGGACCTCGTCGCGCAGCAGTGCCGCCAGACGGTCGAATATCGGGGTTCCGGACAAGGGTTCGGCTCTCGACTACCAGTCCAGCGGTTCGATGAAGAGGTGGATGGTGCCGCCGCAGGTGAGGCCCACGGCGAACGCCTCGTCATCGCTGTAGCCGAAGGTGACCATCCGCCGGTCGCCGGTGGCGAGCACCTCGAGGGCCTCCACGACCACGGCTCCCTCGACACAGCCCCCGGAAACCGAACCCGCCACCTGCCCGTCCTCGGTGACGGCCATCGAGGCGCCCGGGAGGCGCGGCCCGGAACCCTCCAGGTCCACGACGCGGGCGATCGCAACACGCCGCCCCTGACGGCGCCAGCGCTCCAGGTCTTTCAGGATCTCCCGCATCGGCCTCAGGCTAGGGGACGACCGCTTCGCTAGAGGATCCTGGAGATGACGGTGCCGAACTCGGACGGCCGCTCGACCACGTCCACGACGTCCCGGTACATGTAGTGGGTGTCGATGCCGTTGATCCGCACCGAGATGGTCTTGCCCAGGCCCCGCCAGTCGATGTCGCGGAGACCCTCGATCACGTTGCGGCGGGCCTGTTCCTTGTCGCCGGGGGCGACGGCATCCTCCAGGTCCAGGAACACGTGGTCCACGTCCGAGGCCGCGGCCTTGGCGAAGAGATGCGCCGCTACGGCCCGAACGCCACCCCACGGCCGGACACCCCCCTGCGATTGCGGTCATTCTGCACTAATATTTCCTGCGATTCAAGTAGATAGAACGAGACGGATGATTTCGGGTAGGTTTTCAGCATGCCTTCAGTGACCTCCGTCACTCCCGCTCGCGGACCAGAACCCACCGACGCTGCGCT
>DUAC01000136.1:4593-17093 GCA_012961035.1 Acidimicrobiia bacterium | reverse complement strand
CGACGACGAGGCTCCCCGGCCGCTGGACGGCATACGGATCCTGGCCGTCGAGCAGATGGCGGCCCTTCCGTTCGCCACCCAGCTCCTGGCCCGTCTGGGAGCCGAGGTGGTCAAGGTCGAGCACCCTGTGACCGGTGACAGCGGTCGCGGATCCCAACCCTTCGTGACTGACCCGGATGGTCGCCAGGTGGGAGCGACGTTCCTGCGGAACAACCTGAACAAGCGCAGCGTTGCCATCGACCTGAAGCATCCGGAGGGTGTCGAGCTGTTCCTACGGATGGCGCCCGGCTTCGACGTCGTGGGTGAGAACTTCCGGGCCGGGACCGCCGACCGCCTGGGCATCGGATACGAGGCCGTCCGGGCCGTGCATCCCGAGGTCGTCTATCTCTCGGTATCGGGCTTCGGCCAGGACCAGCGTTCGCCCTACCGGGACATGGGCGCCTACGCGGCGGTGGTGGAGGGAATGTCCGGGATCTACGAGTACAAGCGAACCCCGGGTCGGCCCCCGGCCGCCAACCCGGTCGGGGCCCTGGGGGACATCAGCTCCGCGCTGTTCGGCGCAGTGGGGATCCTGGCGGCGCTGCGACACAGGGATCGGACCGGCACCGGCCAGCACATCGACGTCGCCATGCTCGACTCGACCGTGGCCATGACCGACATCGTCACCAACTTCCACTCCATGGGAATCCAGCGGGAGTGGGGGAGCGGGGTGGGCATCGTGGAGACCTTCGAGGCCGCCGACGGCCACTTCGTGCTGCAGTGCGTGAGGGAGCACCACTTCGAGGTCCTGATGACCGAGATCGGGCGGCCTGACCTGCTCGATGATGGGCGGTTGGCCACGCGTGCCGGTTGGCAGGAGCACCTGGACGACCTCCTACGTCCGGCGATCGAGTCGTGGTCCACCCGTCGAACGCTGGTCGAGGTGGTGGACACGCTGTCGGGTGCCGGGATCGCCTGTGGTCCGTCCCAGACCAGCGGCCAGGTGGTCGCTGATCCGCACCTGGCGGTCCGCAACATGTTGATCGAGACGCTGCCCGGGGCCTCCGGTGAGCCGGTGCTGGTGCCGGGCAACCCGGTCAAGCTGTCCGAGGTGCCCGAGGTCCCGGATACCCGCGTGCCATGGCTGGGCGAGCACACCGACGAGGTGCTCGCCGCCGAGCTGGGCCTGACAGACGGGTCGCTGGCCGACCTCCGGGCCCGTGGCGTCATCGGTGCAACCTGAACCGCCGCCTACCCTTGCCGGAGATCGCCGTGTCCCGATCGGGGCCGGTCATGATGTCCCGACGACGCGGATGGGGGTGACGAGATGGACGAGACCCGAAGGTTGACGCAGTTCAGCCACGGAGCCGGTTGAGGCTGCAAGCTCGCCCCCGGCGAGCTGGCGCACGTCGTGCGCCGCCTGGCACCCGTGACAGATCCCAACCTCCTTGTCGGAGCAGCGACCGGCGATGACGCCGCAGTGTGGCGCCTCGACGACGACCGCGCCCTGGTCGTGACGGCCGATTTCATAACCCCGGTCGTGGATGACGCCAGATGGTGGGGTCGCGTAGCCGCGGCCAACGCCGTGTCGGACGTCTACGCGATGGGCGGCCGACCCCTGCTGGCACTCAACCTGGTCGGCTGGAATGTCGCCGAGTTGTCCAACGACCTGCTGGTGGAGGTGCTCCTCGGAGCCCAGGACATCGCCTCCGAAGGCGGGTTCGTGATAGCCGGAGGCCACACCGTGGACGACCCGGAGCCCAAGTTCGGGCTGGCCGTGGTGGGCGAGGTGCATCCGGACCGGATGCTCACGAATTCCGGATTCAGGCCCGGCGACGTGATCGTCCTCACAAAGCCACTGGGCGTGGGGGTCATAACGACGGCCATCAAGTCGGGTACCGCCTCCGAGGAGGTGGTCGATGCTGCGTTGGCCTCCATGACGCGTCTCAACGACGCTGCGGCACGGATCGCCGTCGCTTCGGGAGCGCGGGGCGCCACCGACGTGACGGGCTTCGGCCTCCTCGGGCACCTGGGTCGGGCCGCCATGGAGTCCGGGATCGACGTTGCCATCGACGTGGCTGCGGTTCCGCTGCTACCGGGGACGCGGGAGCTGGCCGAGGCCGGCTCCATGCCCGGTGGGAGCCGCCGCAACCTGGAATGGGCCGACGAACGACTGGACCGGGGTGGCTTCGAGGAGCTCGACGTGCTCCTCCTGGCCGATGCCCAGACGTCAGGTGGCCTCGTCTTCGGCGTGGACCCGACGGAGGTGGACGGCGTGCTGGCCGACCTGGACTCGACCGGGCACGCGGCTGCCGTGATCGGGCGGGCCACTGCCGGCTCCGGACGGATCACGCTGGCCTGACAAGGCCTGACCCGACCCGGGGCCGCCATGTTGTGGGCCGTGGTCGTGGCATAGGGTCCGGCCGATGCCGAGGCGCCTACCCATACGGATTCCCCAGTCGGTCGAGGAGATCGACGCGGCCTGGCTGACGCACGCCATCCGCTCCGCCGGCCTCATCGAAGCGGCCAACGTGGTCGGCTTCCGGGCGGGTAGCCCTGGTTCCGGGGTGGGCTTCCAGGGCCAGACCATCAGGATCTCCTTGGACTGGGATATCGAGGAGTCCGACACCCCGGATGCGGTGCTGGTCAAGTTCCCCACCGACAACGTCGGCAACCGTGGCCTGGCGGAAGCCGAGGGCAGCTACGACCGGGAGTTCGACTTCTACGAGCGACTGTCCGGCGACTTCCCCATACGCGTGCCGCGTCTCATACACGCGGTCCGCGACCCGGGACCATCGCCGGCCGCCCGTCGACGCCGGGAAGGACTCGTGGACGGACTCCCGGCACCGGTCGTGAAGTTCATCGGCCGCCATGCCCGAAAGCTCGTGAGGCCGTCGAAGCGGCGTTACGCGCTGGTGATGGAGTACATACCCGATGCCCGGATCACCACGGCCGCCGACCTCCCGCCGGCCGAGGACCTTTCCGCCATCCTCAGGACCCTCGCCGAGATGCACGCCCACTTCTGGGGAGACTCCCGTCTGGCCGATGATTCGGTGTTCGAGTGGTCGATGGTCACCCAGATGCCGAACGTCATGCACGGCCTCTACCGGGCATGGCGGGACGAGGTTGTAGAGCGGGAACCCGGCGTGTTCACCGATGAGCTGATGCGCCACGCCGACTGGGTGGGTGACCACATCGTGGACCTGGCGGCCCATCTGAACGAGCCGCTCTCCATCCGTCACGGGGACTGCCGCACCGACAACATGCTGTTCACCGACGACGGGCTGGTCATGATCGACTTCGGGGCCGCCGGCTCAGGCCGGCCGGCCGGTGACGTCGCCTACCTGCTCTCCGAGGCCATCCCGCCCGGGCCCGGGGCCCGGGCCACGTTCCTGCGCCTCTGCCGGGAGTACCACGACCGTCTCGTCGCCGCCGGGGTGACCGACCACCCGCTGGACGAGTTCCTGAACGACTGCGACATCGTGCTGGCCGTCCAGGCCTACCGGGTGGTCCTCATCGAGGCGGCGTTCGAGGCCGACTACGAGGGCGAGTCGCTGTCCCACCTGTGGGGGCCCAGGGTCAGGTCGCTCCTGGCCGATGGGTTGCCGAGGTTCTGAGGGACGCCACCCGGTCGCCTCAGCGGATCCGGGGCTCGATACGCCCACCCGAGTCGAACTGCTCGGTGCCTGAGCGCAGGGCGTCCTTGTCGGTGGCCGTGCTGAGCAGGGCGGTCGCAATCGAGTGGCCACCCAGCGATCCGAGGTCCTGGGCGGCCCAGATCGCCCGGAGCGTGCCCTGCACGGCCCACGGCGGGTTGGCTGCTATCGAGGCGGCCAGGTCAGCGGCGGCACCGGCCAGGTCGGCCGCCGGCACCACCTCCGTGACGAGACCCATGCGTAGGGCGGTTCCGGCCGAGATGCGCTCGGCGTTGCCGGTCAGCGACATCCTCATCACCTCGCCGAACGGCATCTTGGAGAGCATCTTCATCGGCTCGTAGATGGCCGGCATCCCAAAGGTGACGTGCGGGTCGAAGAAGGTTGCGTGCTCAGCGGCGATCAGCACGTCGCACTCGCCGAGTAGGTAGAAGGCACCACCACAGGCCATGCCGTTCACGGCGCCGATGACCGGCTTCCAGAGGTTGTTGGACTTCGGGCCCAGCCAGTCGCCGGGGTCGTCGTACATGAAGTTGTTGGACGTGCCGTACAACGCCGGGGAGTCGCCGAGTGCGGTGAACGGCTCGTTCCGGTCGATGCCGGTGCAGAATGCCCGGTCACCGCTGCCGGTGAGCACCACCACCCGGACGTCGTCATCGGAGCGCAGAGCGGTCCAGAGGTCCCGCAACTCGCCCTGCATGACGGCGGTGAAGGCGTTGCCCGCCTCCGGACGGTCCAGGACGACGGTGGCAACGTGGTCGGCGACCGTGACGTCAAGGGTCTCGAAGGAGGTCTCGTTGGCTGATGGACCCGACACGCCGTGAACCCTAGTGCTGCGCCCCGTTCGGGTCCGATCCCGGCTGGCCGGTACTGTCGCTTCCGACTGCTGGCGGACCCCCGATCGGGGGTCAGGGACCGTTACGGAGAGCACCGGTGACTACAGATGACTGACGACCTCGGCTACCGGCCCTTCGACTGCGACAACCACTACTACGAGGCCGAGGACGCCTTCATCCGCCACGTGGCGCCGGAGATGCGCCACCGGGTGGTCCAGTGGGCCGAGATCGACGGGCGGAGGCACCACATCGTGGGCGGGCGCCTCAGCCGGGCGGTGGCCAACCCGACCTGGAATCCGATCGCCAAGCCGGGAGCCCTCCACCAGTACTTCAAGGGCAACCCGGAGGGAAAGGGCCCGCTGGAGTACCTGAAGGACCGGGAGCCGCTACCCGCCGAGTACGTGGACCGCGAGGCGCGCTCCGTGGTCATCGAGGGTCAGGGCCTTGAGGCCGTGTGGCTCTTCCCGACGCTCGGGGTGCTCTACGAGGAACTCCTGAAGGAGGACACGGAGGCCGTCGTGGCCCTCATGACCGGCTTCAACAGGTGGCTGCTGGAGGACTGGGGCTTCGCATTCCGCGACACCATCTACGCCTCGCCGTATCTCTCCCTGGCCGACGTGGACATGGCCGTCAGGGAGTTGGAGTGGTGCCTGGAGAACGGCGCTCGGACCATCGTCATGCGGCCGGCCGCCGTCCAGACGGCCAACGGACCACGGTCGCCGGGCGACCCCATGTTCGATCCCTTCTGGGCACGTGTGAACGAGGCGGGAATAACCACGGTGGTCCATGCGGGGGACAGCGGCTACAGCACCCAGGGCTACGCGGAGGATGGGTTCACCTCGTCTGGCGTGGCCGGTGGAACCGGTCGTTACCGACCCTCGATCAAGGGGTTCAACATCGAGCGTGCCGCCCACGACTGGCTGATCACCATGTCGTTGGAGAAGATGTACACCCGCTTCGGGAACCTCAGGATCGCCAGCGTGGAGAACGGCTCCGACTATCTGGCTCCCATGTTCCGCAAGCTGCGGCAGCAGGCCGGGAAGTCCTCCCACTGGTTCGACGAGGACCCCGTGGCCCTGTTCCGCGAGCACGTCTGGATGAATCCCTTCTGGGAGGACGACGTACACGAGGTGGTCGACCTGATGGGGGCTGACCATGTGATCTTCGGATCCGACTGGCCCCACATCGAGGGGCTTCCCACCCCGCTGGACTTCCTCAGCGAGGTGGAGGACCTCTCCGAGGAGGACCGCCGGATGGTCATGCGTGACAACGGCCGGGGGCTGACCGAGCTCCGACCCGCCTAGCGCCGGCATCGACGGAGGGGGGCTGGACCATGGGAGTGTGGGAACCGGAACTGGGTGAGCTGCGGGCCCGTGAGGCTATGGCCGAGCGGATGGGTGGCGTCGAGAAGGTCGCCCGCCAGCACGATCGGGGCAAGCTGGACGTGCGCCAGCGGATCACCGCCCTCCTGGACGAAGGATCGTTCCACGAGATCGGCAAGATCGCCGGCAGCCCCACCTACGACGGGGACGGTGAGCTGGTCGACCTACGGGCCTCCAACTTCCTGTTCGGCCGGGGGCGGATCGATGGACGTACGGTCGTGGTGGCTGCTGATGACTTCACGGTCAGGGGTGGCGCGGCCGACGCTGCGATCATCGGCAAGCAGATAGCGGCGGAGAAGATGGCCGGCGAACTACGCCTTCCGATCATCCGGCTCATCGACGGCACCGGCGGCGGTGGTTCGGTCAGGACGCTGGACACCGACCCGTCCAAGAAGGTCTCCGAGGGCGACGGCGGCCACGGTCGGGGTGCCCGCACCTACGTGCCCATGAACCCTGCATGGGAGCACGTCGTGGCCAACCTGGCCACTGTGCCGACGGTGGCGCTATGCCTCGGCTCGGTTGCCGGTCTCGGGGCGGCGCGTGCCGTCACCAGCCACTACTCGGTGATGGTCAAGGGCATGTCGCACCTCTTCGCAGCGGGACCCGTCGTGGTCAACCGGATGGGTGGCGAACAGGTCGACAAGGAGGACCTGGGCGGAAGCCGGATCCACACCCGCAACGGTGCCATCGACGACGAGGTGCGAAGCGAGGAGGAGGCCTTCGAGAGGACCCGCCGGTTCCTCTCCTACCTGCCGTCCTCGGTCCACGAACTGGCGGAACGTGGTCCGTGCACCGATGATCCGGGCCGTACCGATCCCGGGCTGGGCGACGTGGTCCCTCGGGACCGCAGGCAGGTCTACAAGATGCGGTCGATCATCGAGTCGGTGGTCGACGGGGGCAGCTTCTTCGAGATCGGAAGGGCCTTCGGCCGATCCGCCATCTGTGGGCTGGCACGTCTGGACGGCTGGCCGGTCGCCATCGTGGCCGGCGATCCGTACCACTACGGCGGCGGCTGGACGGCGGCCTCCTCGCAGAAGGTCACGCGGTTCGTGGACCTGGCCGAGACGTTCCACCTTCCCGTCGTGCACCTGGTCGACAACCCGGGTTTCGTGATCGGTACCGAGGCGGAGCAGCAGGCCACCATCCGCCACGGTGCCCGTGCGCTGGCCGCCATCTACCAGGCGACCGTGCCATGGTGCTCGATTCTGGTCCGTAAGGCGTTCGGGGTGGCAGGCGCAGCCCATTCCCCTGCCCACCGCTTCCAGTACCGCTACGCGTGGCCTTCGGGAGACTGGGGCTCCCTTCCGGTGGAGGGTGGCGTGGAGGCGGCCTATCGGGCCGACCTCGAGGCGTCGGATGATCCAGCGGCCCTGCTGGCCGAGATCACGGAGCGCCTCAACAGCGTTCGATCACCGTTCCGGACCGCCGAGGCATTCCTGGTGGAGGAGATCATTGATCCGGCCGATACGCGTCCGCTGCTCTGCGAGTTCGCCAACCTGGCCGCGCCGCTGCGCACTCCGGGCCCGGCGGGGTTCCCCTACCGGCCCTGAGGCCCACCGCAGTGGGACCTCTCAGCCCGTCTGGATGGTGGCCACCGGGTCATCCTCGGAGACCTGGTCACCTTCGGCCACATGGAGGAGGGTCACCGTTGCGTCCTCCGGGGACTCGATCGGAATCTCCATCTTCATCGACTCCATGATGAGGATGGTGTCGCCTGCCGCCACGACGCTGCCGGGAGCCGCCACGATCTTCCAGACCACGCCGGTCACCGGTGATTCGAGTTGTATCTCTGCCATTCGGAGAGTCCACCAGCATCGGTGGACAGATGCCACGATGGGGCGATGCCGATTCGCTCTGGGCCATGCCCGACGCTGGAGACCGAGCGCCTCATCCTGCGGCCCTTCCGGGACGAGGACGTGGACGACTACTTCGGAGTGCTGGACACTTCTGAGGTGCGGCGCTGGCTGCATCTGCCTGCTGGCCTGAACCGCAGCAACGCCTGGCAGCAGATGGCCGTGTTCCTGGGCGAGTGGGCGCTTCGCGGTACCGGACAATGGGCGCTGGAGGAGCGGTCGTCCGGAGCCTTCCTGGGTCGTGCGGGCCTCTACCGTCCGGAGTATCCGGACTGGCCGGGCGTGGAGGTCGGCTGGACCCTGCACCCCGACCACTGGGGAAGGGGCTATGCCACGGAGGCCGGAGCCGAGGCCATCCGGTACGCCTTCGAGGACCTCGACCTGGATCGGATCTACTCCTGCATCCTTCCCGAGAACGAGGCCTCGCAGGCCGTGGCCGTCAGGCTCGGCATGGAGCTGCTGGAGGAGCGCACCATGGACTTCTTTCCGTCCGCGCCACACGGCATCTGGTCACGGGCCCGGTAGCAACCCGTGAGTGGACCGGTTCAGGACCCGTCGGTGAGCGGCACGGACCGACCATCGGTGGTCTCGACATGTACATCCGTGCAGCCCAGGCTGTGGGCGAGACGAAGGGATCGGCCCCCGAGCACGATCCGGATCGGGTCGGCGATCGCCATCTCGTCGGCGGCCCACGTCTCGAAGCTGTATATGGCGCCGGTCGATGGCCGCAGCAACCAGGCGGTGGCCTGTCCGTCGCAGGACCGGACCACGGCGACGTCACCCGGCCTCCCGATCCGGTAGCTGATGCCCAGGTAGGTGACCATCGGGCCGCCTTCCATGACGAGGGGTGGCGGCTCGACCGGGGGTTCCACCGTGCCCCGGGAGAGGAAGAAGGCGATGGCTGCAGCCGCCACGATCGCCACTCCGGTGGCCATGAAGCCGGCGGTGGCGAGTCGGCCGGGCCCCGTCGGGGCCGACCGGATCCGCGCCCGAATGGTCCGGTCCGAACCGGACGCGTTCTGCCCATCGCCCCGTTCGTCACCCTGTCCGGCGCCAGATGGTCCCCGTGTGGCGGCACCCGGGTCCTCCTGCGTGGAATCGACCACCTGTGGGCCTTCCTCGTCGGACGGGCGGTCTGCCGGAGCTGACTGGCCCTCCGGGGCGGCTTGATCCGGGTCCCCGTCCGACCGGGCCTCCTGTGGTTCGACGGCCTCAGCTACCCCGTCGGTGGCGCCTGAGCCGAAGCTGCGCGCCAGTCCAGCCAGGCCGTCCGAGATGTCGACGGTAGGGGAACCGTCCAGCTCGTCGAGGAGCCGACTGGTGCGACGACGGTTCCTGGACTCGGAGGAATCTGCCGAAGCCGGCAGCCGGTCCACGAGCACCTTCAGGAGACTGACCAGGTCTCCGGCATCCAGGGCCCGCGCATCGGGACTGGTCGAGCGACTGGCCGTGTCGAAACCGGCCAGGACCGGTCGTCCCAGCTGGTCGACGAGGACCACGGGTAGCGAGATGGATCCATGCACGATGCCTGCGCGGTGGACCTCGGCCACGGTCCTGGAGAGCGACGCTCCCAGCACGCAGACCGCACGGGAGCCCAGTGGTGGTCGGTCCGGTAGTGGCACGAGGCTGTCGGTGGAGGTCACGGGTCCGGCCCCCGAGCCTGAGCGTCCGGCCTCCGAGAGCGGCACCACGCCCGGCATCTGGATGGCCGCCAGGATCGCCGCCTCGACGTTTCCGGATTCGCTCATGGTTCGTCGTCGCTGGTCGTACCGAGGGACCCGGCGATCACGGCCACCTCGTTCTGGTTCTGCGTACGCGATGGCAGCCGGTCCAGCACGGTGAGTACCCGGTCCGCCAGGTGGGCGGCCGTATCGGAACCGTCGAGCGTGCCTGGCAGATCCAGAACGAGGTCCCCGGACTGCACCGCCTGCCCACGTCGGGCAGCGCGCCCGGCCCGTCGGGAAGCGAGGCGGCCGACTGCCGGGGATGAGGTGAGGGGCAGCTCCATGACCCTTTCGGCCGGTAGCCCCGAGTCGGCGAGGTTGGCCCTCACACGTGCAAGGGAGCGGACGGAGTCACTGCCGGCGCGTCCGACCACGAGGACCAGGTCGGCCATTCCGAAGACGATGCGGGCAGGCTCACCGGGCGTCGTGGGTCCCACGGGCTGGTGGGTCGGCGCCAGGTCCACGTACGGGTCGACGTCCACGATGGTCGCCAGATGGTGATCGCGGAGGTTCCCGAGGGCTGCCTCGAGGCTGGGGCCACCAATGGTCGGCCAGTCCCGACGTTGCCTGATGCCCGGGAGGAGCCGGTGGCGATGACCGGCGGGAACGAACGTCAGCGCACGAAGTTCCGAATCCACGGGGTCACCGTTGCGGTGGGCCCGGGCTGCAGCCTGCAGGTCGACCGGGGAGTCGGTGATCCCGTGCATGTGGGCCTGGTCGGCTTCGAGGCAGGCATCGACCAGGAGTACCGAGGAGTACATCCGCGGGTCATCGGCCAGGGCTGCGGCCAGGAGCCGTGCGACCGTGGATGCCCCGGTTCCTCCCGGGCCGGTCACCGCCACCATCCGACCCGTCCAGCCGGCAGGACCGTCCTCGGCACGTAGGCCCAGGCGGAGGTCGTCGATACGCCCGATCGGCGTGGCGTGTCGCTCCAGCATCCCGTCCAGGTCCTGGAGGCTCGGAGGGTCGACCATGTGGGACGTCGCTCCGAGGGAGGCGAGTCGGCCGGGGTCGTCGGCCCCGCCCACGACGATCACGGGGCAGCCGGCCACTGAAGCCCTCCGTACCAGCTCGCGGTCGAGGCCTACGGTCCTGTGGTCCACCAGTACGGCGGAGAACGGTCGACCCGTGCCGAGACGGGTTGCGAGGTCCACTGATCCCGTGCAGCGGATGAACTCGTCGTCGGCGCTGCGACGCCCGACCAGCCGGGCCACCGCCTCGAGCCAGGCCGGTTCGCCGGATGCCAGGCCCAGGAGGACGTAGCGGAGGCTGGACACGATGGCGACCATACAGCCGACTGCTGTCGACCCTCCAGCGTCCGGAAGGGGGGATCGGGGGATCACCCGGGGTATCGAAAGTTATGTAGAATCACCGGGATGGATGCAGAGGTGGAGAGTGCTGACGGCCTGGACTGGACCTGGATGAGCACCGATGCGGTCGCCCACCGTCTCGGCGTGGCGACCAAGACCGTCTACCGCCTGATCGATGGTGGAAAGCTTCGGGCCTTCCGGATCGGGCGGGTCATAAGGCTGAAGTCGGTCGACGTGGACGCCTACGAGGCCTCCTGCGAGATCTCGCCCGGGACCCTGGGACATCTCCACGGGCCCTGAAACGCCGTAGCTCCTGATTGTTCCCGGCGTCCGGGAATTACACCTACGGCGGTAGGGTAAATCCCGGTCCGCGGGCAGCGCCCGCGAGTCTCAACCGCCCGTCCCTCCGAAATGTCCGGCACCCCATGATGGGTAGTCGGCGAGGTATCGCCCTGAGAGCCTTCACCGCTGACGTCTCGGCCGGACTGCCCGGACCGGAATGGCTTTCCGAGATTCGTCGGAAGGCCTTCGAGGGCCTTGAGGACGTCGAGCCCCCCAGCCCCGACGAGGAGGTCTGGCGGTACTCCAGGATCGCCGACCTGGACCTCGACGGCTTCGCACCCCTGAAGCGACAGCGCGCCTCCAACTCTGTGGTCGAACGCGACCTGTCGGCCTTCGGCGAGATGGCCGGTGTCGTCGTGATCAGGAACGGCTGGGTGGTCGAGAACACGCTTGAGGCACGACTGGCCGAGGCCGGCATGACCATCGGGCCGATTGCCGACCTGGATGACGGATCCGACCACCTCGGTTCGGCGATCGACTTCCCGGTCGACCTGTTCGGCCACCTGAACCGGGCCTACGGGCCGGAACCGGTGGCGATCGTGGTGCCCGACGGCCTCCAGGTCGACGCCCCCGTGGTCGTAGTGGTCCTGACCGATGCGAAAGCCTCGGCGCTGTTCCCCCGGGTGATCGTGAGGTGCGGTGCCGCAGCCTCCCTGACCGTGGTCGAACTGCATACCTCCACCGACGTGGCATCGCTGGTGGTCCCGGTGCTGGAGGCCACCGTCGACCGGGACGGCCACCTTCGACACGCCCTCGTCCAGGAGATGGGTCCCAGGATCTGGCAACTGGCACACCAGGCCTTCAAGGTCGGGCAGTCGGGCACCGTGGAGGCCTTCACGGCCGGCCTCGGGGGCGACTACGCCCGTACCCGGATCGACTGTCGCCTGGTCGGACGCGGGGCCGAGGGACGTCTGGCTACCGCCTACTACGGCGAGGGCGACCAGACCTTGGATTTCAGGACCTTCCAGGAGCATGCGGCTCCCGACACGACCAGCGAGCTCCTGTTCAAGGGCGCACTGGACGGGTCCTCCCACTCGATCTACTCGGGTCTCATCCGGGTCCGCCCGGAGGCGGTCCGCACCAGGGCGAACCAGACCAACCGGAACATCAAGCTCTCTCCGGACGCCTGGGCCGAGACCGTGCCCAACCTGGAGATTGAGACCGACGACGTCGTCTGCAGCCATGCATCGACGGTCTCGCCGGTCGACGAGGACCAGCGCTTCTTCCTCGAGAGCCGGGGCGTGCCCACGCGGATGGCCGAACGGCTCCTGCTGGAGGGGTTCTTCCAGGACGTGGCCGATGCTGCACCGGTCCCCGCTGTGGCCGAGATCCTGCAGGAGGCCCTGGCCGAGCGACTCGACCGTCGAACCGGTTTCAGCTCCTCGCAGGCCGACAGCGATTCGACGGGTCTGGGCGCGGCC
>DUAC01000136.1:0-4538 GCA_012961035.1 Acidimicrobiia bacterium | reverse complement strand
GAGCGGCGTCCGGGTCTGTGGCTGGTCCGAACTGGCCGATGGTTCTCCCCGTCGGGTCGTCGTTGACGGTCGGGCCGTGGCGTTGGTGCGCATAGGCGACCAGGTGCACGGCATCGACGACATCTGCAGCCACGCCGAGGTCTCGTTGTCAGAGGGCGAGGTGGACCTCGAGGAGTGCGCCCTGGAGTGCTGGAAGCACGGAAGCCTGTTCGACCTGCGGACGGGTGAGGCCCTCACCCTGCCGGCCGTGAGGCCGGTGGCCGTGCACGCTGTGACCGTCGAGGGTGACGACGTCCTGGTGGAGCTCTCCGGGGGACGTTCCCGATGACCGGATCCGAGGGGAACAGCGTGCTTCGCATCGAGGGCCTGAGAGCCAGCGTCGGCGGAATCGACATCCTGCATGGGATCGACCTGGAGATCCGACCGGGCGAGGTGCACGCCATCATGGGGCCCAACGGGTCGGGCAAGTCGACCCTGGCACACGTGCTGATGGGCCGCCATGGCTACGAGGTGACCGGGGGTTCGGTCACCCTGGACGGTGTCGACCTGCTGGCGCTGCCCACCTGGGAGAGAGCCCGGGCAGGTTTGTTCCTGGCCCTCCAGCACCCGACGGAGGTACCCGGCGTGAGCCTGGAGTCGGTGGTCGCCGAGGCGGCCCGCGCCGACGGACGCAGCACCGAGGGGATCTACGAGCTGCTGGTCACCGAGGCGGCTCGCATCGGATTCGACGAACGCTTCCTGGCCCGGGCACTGAACGTGGACCTCTCCGGCGGCGAGAAGAAGCGGAACGAGACCCTCATGCTCAGCTCGCTGAAGAGGCGCTACGCCGTCCTGGACGAGATCGACTCGGGCCTGGACGTGGACGCACTCGCCGCCGTGGCGCGCCGCATCCAGGCGGCCACCGAGGAGGATGGCCTGGGGGTACTGGCCATCACCCACTTCGGGCGGTTCCTGGAGGTGCTGGAACCCGACAGGGTGCACGTGCTGGCCCGGGGACGTATCCAGGTCGTGGGCGGCCCCGAGTTGGCTGAGCGCCTCGAGGCTGAGGGCTATGTCGGGGTGCTGGCCGAGGCGGGGGAATCGGTGGCACTGCCCACCGGGGTGACCCATCCCGAGGACCACGAGTCGGGTTTCGGCGAGGACCCGTTTGCCGACCCGCTGGACAGCTGAACGGGTCGGATCTCCGGGACCGGGCTTCGGTACTGAACGACCTGATCCTCCAGACCTACAGTCAGGTCATGGCCGACCGCCCGCCTCCCGTTGATGACGAGCCTTCGGGGCTGGCATCCCGGCTTCCGGTCGACCGCACCGTTCTGACCCCCGGGGAGAGCGCTTCCCTGGCGGCTCGCCTTCCAGCGTGGGAGATCGACGGGGACCACCTCCGTCGGACGTTCGGGTTCGTCGACTTCTCCGAGGCCTGGGCCTTCATGGGTCGGGTGGCGGTTGTCGCCGAAGCCCTCCAGCACCACCCTGACTGGTCAAACTCGTGGAATCAGGTGGAGATCGCCGTCACCACCCACAGCGCCGGGGGTCTCACCAGGCTGGATGTCACGTTCGCCGAGGCGGTGGACGGCCTGGCCTGACTCGGGGTCCGTAGGCCGCCCGCCGAGGTTCAGGTGCCTGTCTGGTCCAGCACCTGGTCGAGGGTGTTCCAACCCAGGGTGGCGCACTTGATGCGCACCGGGAACTTCACCACACCCCGTAGGGCCTCGAGGTCGCCGAGTCCGGAGGCCCCAGGTTGATCGTCGGTCGAGATGGGCTCGCCGTCCAGACCGTGCTCGTGGATCGACATCATCTCCTTGAACGACCGGAGTACCTCACGGGCACCGTCGGGGGTCCGTCCGAGGACCGCGGCGCTCATCATCGAGGCTGACGACTGGCTGATCGAGCACCCCTGCCCGCCGATGCGGATCTCGGCGATCACACCGTCCTCGACCAGTAGGTACACCTGGATCTCGTCACCGCAGAGCGGGTTGAACCCCTCGGCCATGATGGCCGGCGGGGTCTCCAGCTCGCCACGGTTCCGGGGGCTCCGGTAGTGATCGAGGATGACCTCCCTGTAGAGGTCTTCGAGTCCGGCCATTTGTCTGGATGCTCCTGGGGTGGGGTGTGCGGATGGGGTGGTCTGGTCAGAAGGCGAAGAAGTCGCCGGCGGCAGCCAGGCCGTCGGCCAGGGCATCCACGTCGGACTCGTCGTTGTAGAGGTAGAGGGAGGCGCGGGCCGTGGCATTCACGCCCAGCACCTTCATGAGGGGCTTGGCGCAGTGGTGGCCGGCCCGGACGCAGATGCCGTGCTGGTCCAGCACCTGGCTGAGGTCGTGAGGGTGGATGCCCCGGTAGGCGAGTGAGAGGGTTCCGCCGCGGTTTTCGAGGTCATGTGGGCCATGGATGGCCAGGTCGTCGCCGAACCGCTCCGTGAGGGTCCGCATGGCGTAGGCGGTGAGGTCCAGCTCGTGCTGGCGGATGGCCTCCATGCCGATCGCATTCAGGTAGTCGACGGCGGCGCGCAGCCCGACGATCTCCGCGATCGGCTGGGTCCCAGCCTCGAACCGGGTGGGAACGTCGGCCGGTGTGAACCCCTCGAAGGTCACGTTCTGGATCATCGAGCCGCCACCCATGAACGGTGGCATGGCATCCAGGAGGTGGCGGCGCCCCCAGAGAAGTCCGATGCCGGTAGGGCCGCACATCTTGTGTCCTGTGAAGACCATGAAGTCACAGTCCCAGTCAGCCACGTTCGTCGGATAGTGGGGGACCCACTGGCTTGCGTCCACCAGGCAGAGGGCGCCGACGGCGTGGGCTGCGTCGGCGATCCGGCGAACCGGTGGCAGGGTGCCGAGCACGTTGGAGGCGGCCGATACGGCTACGAGGCGCACGCCATCCAGGAGTTGGTCGAGATCGGTCAGGTCCAGACGGCCGTCGTCGTCCAGGGGGATCCAGCGGATCACGACACCGCGTTCGGCGGCCAACTGCTGCCACGGGACGATGTTGGCGTGGTGCTCGAGGGTCGTGAGGAGGATGACGTCGCCCTCGGAGAGGTTTGTCCTACCCCACGAATGGGCCACCAGGTTGATTGATTCGGTGGCGTTCTTGGTGAAGACGATCTCCTCGGCGGCGGAGGCACCCACGAACCCGGCTAGGGCGGCACGGGAGTCCTCGACCGCCGTGGTTGCCTTCTCGGCGATCAGGTATGCGCCGCGGTGGATGTTGGCGTTGATCTCCTCGTAGTACCTGTCGAGGGCGTCTAGGACCTGCCGGGGCTTCTGGGAGGTGGCACCGGAGTCCAGGTAGACGATGGGATGGCCGTTCACCTCGCGCCCCAGGAGGGGGAAGTCGGCCTTGACCGTGGTGACGTTCAGGGTGGCTGTGCTCATGGCGAATGCCGATTCAGTCCGTCGCGCTCGACCCGGTGGCCCCGAACGCCTCGTAGCCATCGCGTTCCAGCCGTTCGGCGATCTCCGGGCCACCGCGCTCCACGATCCGACCATCCATGAGGATGTGGACCACGTCGGGCCGCAGGTGGTCCAGCAGTCGCTGGTAGTGGGTGATGGCCAGCACCCCGAGGCCCGTGCGGTCACGCCGCACCTCGGCGATGCCTTCGGCGACCACCTTCAGGGCATCGATGTCGAGGCCCGAGTCGGTCTCGTCCAGGATGGCCATCTCAGGTTCCAGGATGGCCATCTGGAGGATCTCGTTGCGCTTCTTCTCGCCACCCGAGAAGCCCTCGTTGACGTGGCGGTCGGCGAACGCCGGGTCCATGCCGAGTCGGTCCATCCAGTCCATGATCGACAGCCGGAGCTCCAGGACCGAGAGGTCTATGCCCTTGCGGGCCGACAGGGACTGCCGGAGGAAGTTGATGACCGAGACGCCGGCGATCTCGAGCGGGTACTGGAAGGCAAGGAAGATCCCGGCCTTGCCGCGCACGTCTGGTGGCCAGTCGGTTATCTCGTCGCCCCGGAACCTGATGGAGCCTGCGGTCACGACGTATTCGGGGCTTCCCAGCAGGACGGAGGCCAGCGTCGACTTCCCTGAGCCGTTCGGGCCCATGAGGGCGTGGACCTCGCCGTGGCCGACCACGAGGTCGACCCCCTTGAGGATCTCGATGCCGTCGGTGGTCGAGGCGTGGAGGCCTTCGACCTCGAACAGCGGGATCGCGTCGGCGTCGGTTGGCTCGGCCATGGGTCCAGTCTAGGGAGGCGCTCAGATTACCACTATGGCGATAGGAGTAATCCGATGTGGTCGGGCAGGCCCGATACGGGCACCCGGCTCTGTATCAGGGCGTGTCGACCAGGGAACGCTTCCAGTCCCTGAAGCGTCCATGCTCCACACCATCGGGCCCAGTGCCACCGCCCGAGCCATCCGCGTGCAGCCGGAACCGGTGGGTTCGATCGAGGTCCTCGGAGTGGAGGGCCACGTAGAGGGCGTCGCCGCGGGCCGGACCGGCCCGCCACAGCAGCCACATGCCCAGACGTCGTTTGTAGGCGGTGCGGACCGGCATCCCATCCACGTCGGGAATGTCGTCTCCGGCCGCAAGGAGGGCC